>NZ_JBVHMN010000011.1:154859-362309 GCF_055558435.1 Streptomyces sp. NPDC025784 | reverse complement strand
CCTTCGGTCTTGCGTTTCCGACTCTATCAGATCTTTCCGATCCGATTTCCTCGGTGCTTTCCAGGTTCCCGCTTTCGCGTTTCCCTTTCCGGCGGCTCCGACTTTATCAGAGATTCTGAGTCGGAATTTCCGCCCCGCTCGGGTGGTTCCAGGCACGCAGTTGTGCCGGGTTCCCGTTCAGGCGGAGCCGTAAACGTACTGGAGCGGGGCGCCCCGATGCAAATCGAGGCGCCCCGCTCGTGGTTGGCGCGTGTGCGAGGTCAGACCTCGACGACGACCGGGAGGATCATCGGGCGTCGGCGGTAGGTGTCGGAGACCCACTTGCCCAGCGTGCGGCGGATGAGTTGCTGCAGCTGGTGGGGCTCGACCACGCCGTCCTGGGCGGAGCGTTCCAGGACCTCGGTGATCTTCGGGAGGACGTCTCCGAAGGCGGAGTCGTCGATGCCGGAGCCCCGCGCCTGGACGTGCGGGCCGCCGGTGATCTTTCCGGTGCTGGAGTCCATCACCACGAAGACCGAGATGATGCCCTCGTCGCCCAGGATCTTGCGGTCCTTGAGCGCGGGCTCGCCGACGTCGCCGACCGAGAGGCCGTCGACGTACACGTATCCCGCCTGGACCTTGCCGGAGATCTTGGCCTTGCCCTCGACGAGGTCGACCACGACGCCGTCCTCGGCGATCACGATGCGGTCGTGCGGGACGCCGGTGAGAGCGCCGAGTTCGGCGTTGGCGCGCAGGTGCCGCCATTCGCCGTGGACCGGCATCAGGTTCCGCGGCTTGCAGATGTTGTAGAAGTACAGCAGCTCGCCGGCGGAGGCGTGGCCGGAGACGTGCACCTTGGCGTTGCCCTTGTGGACGACGTTCGCGCCCCAGCGGGACAGGCCGTTGATGACGCGGTAGACCGCGTTCTCGTTGCCCGGGATCAGGGACGAGGCCAGGATGACCGTGTCTCCCTGGACGATGCGGATCTGGTGGTCCCGGTTCGCCATCCTCGACAGGGCCGCCATCGGCTCGCCCTGGGAGCCCGTGCACACGAGCACGACCTCGTTGTCCGGGAGGTCGTCCAGTGTCTTGACGTCGACCACCAGGCCCGGCGGGACCTTCAGGTATCCGAGGTCGCGCGCGATGCCCATGTTGCGGACCATCGAGCGGCCGACGAAGGCGACCCGGCGGCCGTACTCGTGGGCCGCGTCGAGGATCTGCTGGATGCGGTGGACGTGGCTGGCGAAGCTCGCGACGATGATCCGCTTGTGGGCGCCGGCGAACACCTGGCGCAGCACGTTGGAGATGTCGCGCTCGGGCGGGACGAATCCCGGGACCTCGGCGTTGGTGGAGTCCGAGAGCAGGAGGTCGATGCCCTCCTCGCTCAGCCGTGCGAACGCGTGCAGGTCCGTGAGACGGCGGTCCAGCGGGAGCTGGTCCATCTTGAAGTCGCCGGTGTGGACGGCCATGCCCGCAGGGGTGCGGATGGCGACCGCGAGGGCGTCCGGGATGGAGTGGTTGACGGCGATGAACTCGCAGTCGAAGGGGCCGATGCGCTCACGATGACCCTCGGCCACTTCGAGCGTGTACGGACGGATGCGGTGCTCCTGGAGCTTCGCCTCGATGAGGGCGAGGGTCAGCTTGGAGCCGATGAGCGGGATGTCCGGCTTCTCGCGCAGGAGGAAGGGGACACCGCCGATGTGGTCCTCGTGGCCGTGCGTGAGGACGATGCCCTCGATGTCGTCGAGGCGGTCCCTGATGGATGTGAAGTCCGGCAGGATCAGGTCGATTCCGGGCTGCTCCTCCTCGGGGAAGAGCACTCCGCAGTCGACGATCAGCAGGCGGCCGCCGTATTCGAAGACCGTCATGTTCCGGCCGATTTCGCCGAGGCCGCCGAGCGGGGTGACCCGGAGGCCGCCCTCGGGGAGCTTGGGCGGCGGGCCGAGTTCAGGATGCGGATGACTCAAAAGACTCTCCTCACCACGCGCGCCACGTACCTGGTAGGGCACGTGGCGCGCGTGACGTTCGTGCAATAGCAGTTGTCTGTGTGGGGTGCAGGCCGGTGGCCTGCGGGATCATGCGTATTCAGTTGTGAAGTCTGTGATTAGAGCTGTACCCCGCCGGCGGCAAGATCGATCTTGAGCTGGGTGGTCTCCTCGGGCGACAGCTCGACCATAGGGGCGCGCAGCGGCCCGGCGGGCAGGCCCTGGAGGGTGAGCGCGGCCTTGGTGGTCATGACGCCCTGGGTGCGGAACATCCCGGTGAAGACCGGGAGCAGCTTCTGGTGGATCTCGGTGGCCTTCTGGACGTCGCCCGAGAGGTAGGCGTCGAGCATGGCGCGCAGGTCCGGGGTGACGACGTGGCCGACGACGGAGACGAAGCCGACCGCTCCCACGGAGAGCAGGGGCAGGTTCAGCATGTCGTCGCCGGAGTACCAGGCGAGGCCGGAGCGGGCGATGGCCCAGCTGGCTCGGCCGAGGTCTCCCTTGGCGTCCTTGTTGGCGACGATGCGCGGGTGCGCGGCGAGGCGCACGATCGTCTCCGTGTTGATCGGCACGCCGCTGCGGCCCGGGATGTCGTAGAGCATCACCGGCAGCTCGGTCGCGTCGGCGATGGCCGAGAAGTGCCGGTAGAGGCCCTCCTGAGGGGGCTTGTTGTAGTACGGCGTGACGGTCAGCAGGCCGTGCGCGCCGACCTTCTCGGCGGCACGTGCCAGCTCGATGCTGTGGTGGGTGTCGTTCGTGCCGACGCCGGCGACGATGTGGGCGCGGTCGCCGACCGCCTCCAGCACGGCTCGTACGAGGTCCGCTTTCTCCGCGTCGCTGGTGGTCGGGGACTCGCCGGTGGTGCCGTTGATGATCAGGCCGTCGTTGCCTGCGTCCACCAGGTGTGCGGCGAGCCGCTGTGCGCCGTCGAGGTCGAGTGCGCCGTCCGCCGTGAAGGGCGTGACCATGGCGGTGAGGACCCTCCCGAAGGGGGTCTGCGGAGTGGAGGTCGGAGCCATGGGTAACACGCTACTCGCTGCTCAACGCGTGGTCTGCCCTCGGGGGACACGACAAAGCACGACAAATGCGGAGCCCGGCACTGCCTGCTCGGGGGTTCAAGCAGTGCCGGGTCCGTTTGATCAGGCTAGATGAACTTCTCGAAATGCCGCAATACGGACACCTCGCTCGGTTGATCCGTACATCTGTACCGCGCGGTGCGCGGGGCGCGCGCTACGGCGCCACACGACCGTTCGCATTGAAGGCCGCGTAGGTGAGCGGCATGAGTCGGGCCCACTCCGCCTCCATCCGCTCCCCCACCATCTCGATCTCCCGCTGCGGGAAGGACGGCACCTTCGCCAGCTCGTGCTGGGTGCGCAGGCCGAGGAAGTGCATCAGCGAGCGCGCGTTGCACGTGGCGTACATCGAGGAGAAGAGGCCGACCGGGAGGACCGCGCGGGCCACTTCCCGGGCCACACCGGCGGCGAGCATCTCCTGGTAGGCCTCGTACGCCTGGCGGTACGAGTCCTCCATCACGCGGCCCGTGAGCTCCTGCTGCGCCTGCGTGCCCTCGACGAAGACGTACTTGCCGGGGCGGCCCTCCTGGACCAGCTTGCGGGACTCGTCCGGGACGTAGAAGACGGGCTGGAGCTCCCGGTACCGGCCCGATTCCTCGTTGTACGACCAGCCGACGCGGTGCCGCATGAACTCGCGGAAGACGAAGATCGGGGCACTGATGAAGAAGGTCATCGAGTTGTGCTCGAAGGGGCTGCCGTGACGGTCCCGCATGAGGTAGTTGATCAGGCCCTTCGAACGCTCCGGGTCCTTCTGCAGCTCGTCCAGGGACTGCTCCCCCGCGGTGGAGACACGGGCGGCGAACAGCACGTCGGCGTCGGACGCGGTGTGCTTGATCAGCTCGACGGTGACATCGCTGCGGAAGCTGGGCTTGAGGTCGTCGGCGGGGGTGTCGGTCACGGTGCGGAAGGTCCTTCCCATCACAGGCTCGGGCGGCGCCCACTCTACGGGCCGCCACTGACAACGGGGCGTTCGGTACCGTGCCGCGACATTCGGCAGCGAACTTCTGCGAATTCGGTGATTCTGGGCACCTCTTGAGACAATCGCTCGTCTGTATGGGTGACGGTGACTGCGTTCGAGTCACCGCCGCCCGCACACCCACGAGTCTCAGAGGAAGCCGCCCCATGTTCCGTCGGCGCGAGCCCGTCCCGTTCGCCTTCATCGCCGAAGCCGACACGTTCCGCAGCAACGTCACTCCCCCGCCCCGCGAGCGGGCCTCCGCCGGACAGATAGCCGGCCGGTGGCTGATAGGGCTCACCGTGGTCGCCGGACTCGCCGGCTCCCTGGTCCTCGGGATGCCCGCTCTCTCGCAGGACCAGTCACCTGCCACGACGCAGCACTCCGAGGCGTCGGACGGCCGCTGACTCTTCCGGACCCCCAAGGGTGGTGAGCGGGCATGGGGCTCGATAGCCTCACCGGGCACAGCCCATGCGTGGATCGAGTGAGGATCAGTCGTGCCCCTGCCCTTCCTGACGGCGGACCGTGCCTTTGACGAGGCGGCGGACGACCTCGCGCTGCCCTTCGACGACCTCGACCGCTGGCGGCGCCCCTACCGGCCCGGACCGTGGCGGGTGGGCGCGGCCGCGCTCGTCCTGCTGCTCGCTTCGTACGTGCTCGTCGCCGCGGTGATCATCGCCGTGGCCGGGACCCTCGCCGCGGCGGTGGCCTGTCTGGTCGGCGCCCTGGTCGCGATACTGGCCGCGCTCCGGCTGCTGCGCATGGGCGTCTGGGTCAGTGCGCGGGGGCTGCGCAGAGTGGGCTTCTTCGTCACGCGCACGGCGCCGTGGCAGCAGGTCGTCGCCGTGCGGACCGTGCAGCAGCCGGTGCGCTGGCTCGGTCTGCCGCGCACCGTCCAGGGTCAGGCCCTGGTCCTCGTGCGCCAGGACCGCGCCGCTGAGGACCTTCCGCCGCTGCTGACCACGCACAACGCCGACTTCCTGGCACGTTCGGAGGCCTTCGAGCGGTCCGCTGACACCATCGAGGTGTGGGCGGACGAGTACCGGCGCGGCTGACAGACACACCTGCGCGGCACGGCGACGGCACGCCGCACGCGCCTCACGACATGACGAAAGGGCCGGTCCGCGGTGCCGGACCGGCCCTTTCGCGTCGCTCGATCCCGGGACGCAGCGGCCCCGGAGCGCTCGCGCCTCACACGCGATGCCGGTCGGGCCCCGAGGCTATGCCTCCAGCGTTCTGCCCTCGCGCAGGGCGATGGCACGTTGCATCGCCCTGCGGGCGCGCGGGGTGTCGCGGGCGTCGTGGTAGGCGACCGCCAGACGGAACCAGCTGCGCCAGTCGTCCGGGGCGTCCTCGGTCTCGGCCTTGCGCTTGGCGAACACCTGGTCGGCCGAGTCGCGGTCGATACGGCCGCCCGCGGTGCGCTTCAGCTCGTCCACGGGCAGTCCGCCCTCGGCGTCGAGTTCGGCGGCCAGTCGGTTGGCCTTGCGGACGAACTGGGTGTTCTTCCACAGGAACCAGATACCGATGACCGGCAGGATCAGCACCGCGACACCGAAGGTGACGGTGATCAGGGTGCCGTTCTGGATGAGGAACACGCCCCGGCTGCCGACCAGGACGAAGTAGACGACCAGGACGGCGGCCGTGACGGCATAGGTGATCTTCGCGCGCATGTCTGCCAGCTATCTGTGTCCGTCCCCCGGCTCAGCCGAGGTCCAGGAAGTTTTCCAGGCCGAAGGTGAGGCCGGGTGTGGTCACCACGCGGCGGACACCGAGCAGGATGCCCGGCATGAAGCTGCTGTGGTGCAGGGAGTCGTGGCGGATGGTGAGCGTCTCGCCCTCCCCGCCGAGCAGGACCTCCTGGTGGGCCAGCAGGCCGCGCAGGCGGACCGCGTGCACCGGGACGCCGTCGACGTCCGCTCCGCGGGCGCCGTCCAGGGCGGTGACCGTGGCGTCGGGCTGCGGGGCGCTGCCCGCACGCTCACGGGCGGCGGCGATGAGCTGAGCGGTGCGCGTGGCGGTGCCGCTGGGAGCGTCCACCTTGTTCGGGTGGTGCAGCTCGACGACCTCGACGGACTCGAAGTACGGCGCGGCGACCTCGGCGAACTTCATGGTCAGGACGGCGCCGATGGAGAAGTTGGGCGCGATGAGCACGCCCGTCTCCGGGGACGCGGCCAGCGAGGTGTTGAGCTGCGCGAGGCGTTCGTCGGTCCAGCCGGTCGTACCGACCACGGCGTGGATGCCGTGCCGGACGCAGAAGTCGAGGTTGCCCATCACCGAGCCCGGCGTGGTCAGCTCGACGACGACCTCCGCGCCGGCCTCGACCAGCGACTCCAGCTTGTCGCCGCGGCCCAGCGCACCCACCAGCTCCATGTCCTCGGCGGCCTCGACGGCTCGTACCGCCTCGGATCCGATCCGGCCCTTGGCACCGAGGACCGCCACGCGCAGCTTGCTCATTGCTTCGTTCCTTACAGAGACGGGATTTACGCGACCGCTTCGTGCAGACGGGACGCCTGCTTGTCCTTGAGCGGGCCGATGACCGACAGCGAGGGACGCTGTCCCAGGATGTCGCGGGCGACCGACCGGACCTCGTCCGGGGTGACCGCGGCTATCCGGGCCAGCATGTCGTCGACGGACATCTGCTCGCCCCAGCACAGCTCACTCTTGCCGATACGGTTCATCAGCGCACCGGTGTCCTCCAGACCGAGGACGGTGGAGCCTTGGAGCTGGCCGACGGCGCGGCCGATCTCGTCGTCCGAGAGGCCGTGCTCGGCGACCTGGTCGAGCTCGTCGCGGCAGAGCTTGAGCACGTCGTGGACCTGGCTCGGGCGGCAGCCCGCGTACACGCCGAAGAGGCCGCAGTCGGCGAAGCCCGAGGTGTACGAGTACACGCTGTAGGCCAGGCCGCGCTTCTCACGGACCTCCTGGAAGAGGCGCGAGGACATGCCGCCGCCGAGGGCGGTGTTCAGCACGCCGAGCGCCCAGCGGCGGTCGTCCGTGCGGGCCAGGCCGGGCATGCCGAGAACGACGTGGGCCTGCTCGGTCTTGCGGCCGAGGAGCTCGACACGGCCCGAGGTGCGGATGGACCGGCGGCCGTCGCGCGGGGCGATGGGGGTCGCGGCGGGGCTCCGGAACGCGCCGGCCTTCTCGAAGGCGGCACGGACCTGGCGGACCACCTTGTTGTGGTCGACGTTGCCCGCGCAGGCCACGACCAGGTGCGTCGGGTCGTAGTGCTTCTTGTAGAAGCGGCGGATGCGGTCCGCGGTGAGGGCGTTGACGGTGTCGACCGTGCCGAGGACCGGGCGGCCGAGGGGGTTGTCGCCGAACATCGTGTGCGCGAACAGGTCGTGCACGCAGTCGCCCGGGTCGTCCTCGGTCATCGCGATCTCTTCGAGGATGGCGCCGCGCTCCACGTTCACGTCGTCCTCGAGGATGAGCGAGCCGGTGAGCATGTCGCAGACCACGTCGATGGCGAGCGGGAGGTCGGTGTCGAGCACGCGCGCGTAGTAGCACGTGTACTCCTTCGCCGTGAACGCGTTCATCTCGCCGCCGACCGCGTCTAGGGCGGCGGAGATGTCCAGGGCGGACCGGCGGGCGGTTCCCTTGAAGAGCAGGTGCTCCAGGTAGTGCGTGGCGCCGTTCAGCGACGGCGTCTCGTCGCGGGAGCCCACGTGCGCCCAGATGCCGAAGGTGGCGGAGCGGACCGAGGGCAGAGTCTCGGTGACGATGCGCAGGCCACCGGGGAGGGTGGTCTTGCGGACCGTGCCGATGCCGTTCTCACCCTTGATGAGGGTTTGGGTACGGGCGACGGCCCGCGCCTCCGAAGAGGTGCGGGCCGTCGTCGTGGAGCTACTCGACGTCACTTGTCGGTGTCGTCCTTCTTCTCATCGTCGCCTTCGCCCTCGACCACGGGGATCAGGGAGAGCTTGCCGCGGGAGTCGATCTCGGCGATCTCGACCTGGACCTTCTGGCCCACACCGAGGACGTCCTCGACGTTCTCCACGCGCTTGCCGCCGGCGAGCTTGCGGATCTGCGAGATGTGCAGCAGACCGTCCTTGCCCGGGAGCAGCGACACGAACGCACCGAAGGTCGTCGTCTTCACGACGGTGCCCAGGTAGCGCTCGCCGACCTCCGGCATGGTCGGGTTGGCGATGCCGTTGATCGTGGCGCGGGCGGCCTCGGCGGCCGGGCCGTCGGCGGCACCGATGTAGATGGTGCCGTCGTCCTCGATCGTGATCTCGGCGCCGGTGTCCTCCTGGATCTGGTTGATCATCTTGCCCTTGGGGCCGATGACCTCACCGATCTTGTCCACGGGGATCTTGACGGTGATGATCCGCGGGGCGTTCGGGGACATCTCGTCCGGCGTGTCGATCGCTTCCATCATCACGTCGAGGATGTGGAGGCGGGCGTCACGGGCCTGCTTGAGCGCGGCGGCCAGGACCGACGCCGGGATGCCGTCGAGCTTCGTGTCCAGCTGGAGGGCCGTGACGAAGTCCTTCGTGCCGGCGACCTTGAAGTCCATGTCACCGAACGCGTCCTCGGCACCGAGGATGTCGGTGAGGGCGACGTAGTGCGTCTGGCCGTCGATCTCCTGGGAGATCAGGCCCATGGCGATACCGGCGACGGGGGCCTTGAGGGGCACACCGGCGTTCAGCAGCGACATGGTGGAGGCGCAGACCGAGCCCATGGACGTCGAGCCGTTGGAGCCGAGGGCCTCGGACACCTGACGGATCGCGTAGGGGAACTCCTCGCGGGTCGGCAGGACCGGCACGAGCGCACGCTCGGCGAGCGCGCCGTGGCCGATCTCGCGACGCTTCGGGGAGCCGACGCGGCCCGTCTCACCGACGGAGTAGGGCGGGAAGTTGTAGTTGTGCATGTAGCGCTTGCGGGTCACCGGGGAAAGGGTGTCCAGCTGCTGCTCCATGCGGAGCATGTTGAGGGTGGTGACGCCCAGGATCTGGGTCTCGCCACGCTCGAACAGCGCCGAACCGTGGACCCGCGGGATGGCCTCGACCTCGGCGGCGAGCGTACGGATGTCCGTGACGCCGCGGCCGTCGATGCGGATCTTGTCCTTGATGACGCGCTCGCGGACCAGCTTCTTGGTCAGCGCGCGGTACGCGGCGGAGATCTCCTTCTCGCGGCCCTCGAACTGCGGGAGCAGCTTCTCGGCGGCGATCTCCTTGACGCGGTCCAGCTCGGCCTCGCGGTCCTGCTTGCCGGCGATGGTGAGCGCCTGTGCGAGCTCGCTCTTGACCGCGGCGGTCAGGGCCTCGAGGACGTCGTCCTCGTAGTCCAGGAAGATCGGGAACTCGGCGGTCGGCTTGGCGGCCTTCGCGGCGAGGTCCGACTGCGCCTTGCACAGGACCTTGATGAAGGGCTTCGCGGCGTCGAGGCCGGCGGCCACGACCTCCTCGGTCGGCGCCTCGGCGCCGCCCTTGACCAGCTGGATCGTCTTGGCGGTGGCCTCGGCCTCGACCATCATGATCGCGACGTCGCCGTCCTCCAGGACGCGACCGGCGACGACCATGTCGAAGACTGCGTCCTCGAGCTCGGTGTGCGTCGGGAAAGCGACCCACTGGCCGTTGATCAGCGCGACGCGGACGCCGCCGACCGGGCCGGAGAAGGGCAGACCGGCCAGCTGCGTGGACGCGGAGGCGGCGTTGATCGCCACGACGTCGTACAGGTGGTCGGGGTTGAGCGCCATGATCGTGGCGACGACCTGGATCTCGTTGCGAAGGCCCTTCTTGAAGGACGGACGCAGCGGACGGTCGATGAGACGGCAGGTGAGGACCGCGTCCTCGGAGGGACGGCCCTCACGGCGGAAGAAGCTGCCGGGGATCTTGCCGGCGGCGTACATCCGCTCCTCGACGTCCACCGTGAGGGGGAAGAAGTCGAGCTGGTCCTTGGGCTTCTTGGAAGCGCTGGTGGCCGACAGCACCATGGTGTCGTCGTCCAGGTACGCGACGGCGGAGCCGGCAGCCTGCTTGGCCAGGCGGCCCGTCTCGAAGCGGATGGTGCGGGTG
This sequence comes from Streptomyces sp. NPDC025784, assembly GCF_055558435.1. Classification (NCBI taxonomy): domain Bacteria; kingdom Bacillati; phylum Actinomycetota; class Actinomycetes; order Kitasatosporales; family Streptomycetaceae; genus Streptomyces; species Streptomyces sp. NPDC025784. The sequence goes on along the minus strand of NZ_JBVHMN010000011.1, from coordinate 352,294 downwards.
CCGAAGGAGCCGTTGTCGATGACGGCCTCGGCGTAGTGGGTCTCGTTCTCCACTAGCGTTTTCTCCTCGTCTTCGTCCTGTCCTGCCCGTGTGGCAGGGGGACGGTGGCGGAGAGACGCGCCTTCTGGTGCGGGCCGGTCTTCGATCGAAGCACCCGGGGCTCGCTTCCCCCCGGGGGCCACTACCGAGGACCGGCGGCGGCGAGGTGCGCTTCTCCTCGTTCGTGTCGTGACGGGCCCTACCCGGCGGGCACGGCCCCATCACGCTGTGTCGTACGTGCTGTGTCCTGCGTATTGCGTTGTGCTACCACACTACAAAGCGTCAGTGACACTCCGCACGTACAGAGACGTACAGCAGCACGTACAGCAAAAGGAGCGGTCCCCAAAAGATGTGGGAACCGCTCCCTTCACGGCGTCTTACTTGGCGCCCGCCGCACCGCGGCGGATGCCCAGGCGGTCGACCAGCGCACGGAAGCGCTGGATGTCCTTCTTGGCCAGGTACTGCAGCAGGCGGCGACGCTGACCGACCAGGATCAGCAGACCACGGCGGGAGTGGTGGTCGTGCTTGTGGGTCTTGAGGTGCTCGGTCAGGTCCGAGATGCGGCGCGAGAGCATGGCGACCTGGACCTCGGGGGAGCCGGTGTCGCCCTCCTTCTGACCGAACTCGCTGATGATCTGCTTCTTCGTAGCGGCGTCGAGCGACACGCGTACTCCTCGTAGTCTCTGAGTGGCCACCGAGTGCCCCTGGTCCACTTCTCAGGGGAGCTTCCGTTACTCGGGAGGCGGGGATCCGCTGGGCGCGGCCTCCAGAGCGCGAGGCTCCGGGGGTGCGTACACAAACGGCCGTCACACAGGGTACCAGCCCGGCAGGACCGGCCCGTCCGCCTCCCCGAACCCGGCCGACCGCGCGGACCTGGCCACTACTGTGACGGCACAGGTCATTCGCACGTGGGGAAGGGGCCGCCGGAACATGGCCGAGGAAGCGGACAAGGACGTGAAGGCGCGCAAGGAGCGGGAGAAGAACGAGCTCTACGCCCTCGACATCTCGGGCGTCGAATGGCACAGCGCCCCGGGTACGGAGGAGCACGAGGAGCGGGTCGAGATCGCGTATCTGCCCGAGGGCGCGGTGGCCATGCGGTCCTCCCTCGACCCGGACACGGTCCTTCGGTACACGGAGGCGGAGTGGCGGGCCTTCGTGCTCGGCGCGCGGGACGGGGAGTTCGACCTGGAACCCGCGCCGCACAACGGTGGTCCGGCGACGCTCTAGCGGTCCCGGAGGCACCGCGGTGCGAGGGGCAGACGGGGACGGACGAGGGCCGGCGCGGGACCGTGTCTCCGCGCCGGCCCTCGTCTCTGTGACGGGTGGGCCTCCCGCGTCGTGACGGGTGGGCCTCCCGCGTCGTGACCGGTCGGTCTTCGCCGTGACGGGTCAGCGCACGTTGCCGATGCCGACCGCGGCCGGCACCGGGTCGTCGGGGTGCGCGGCGGACGCCGAGAGCTGGCGGGGCGAGAAGAACGCCCTGCCGTGCTCGAAGAGGATGTCGGACCACTCGGGGGTCTCCATGCGAGTGGTGCCGTCCGGCAGATTGAAGAAGAGGAACGGCGTCTGCTTCCCGGTGGCGGGATCGATGCTCACGACGGCGGCGGGTCCGACGGTGTCGGCACTCGGCCGGTAGGCCAGGAGCTGGTCCCCGTTCATCTTCACGGGCCACAGCGGCTGGAGCGGCCGTCCGTCGAACTTCCGCAGGCTCTTGCCCGTATGCACGTCGTAGGCCACGATCCAGTTCTCCGGCTGGTCGATCTCGCCGTCGTCCTTGCTCGCGACGAACAACGCGTCCTTGCCCACGACCAGCGCGTAGCAGTTCTCCATGGCTCCGAAGTACTGCGTCCCGTCGAAGGAGCTGCCGCACATCGGGTCGAAACGGCCGCCCTTCATGGAGATGGTGGCGCTGTGGCGGCCCTGGTCGTCCAGGGTGATCAGGTCGGTCACCGTGTAGTCCCCCGCGCCGACGGCGATGACCGGTGGATCGGAGGACGGCAGGTAGACCTCCGAGATGTTCTTCGTCATCTTGTAGGTCCACTGCGGCTTCCCGGTGCGCGGGTCGATCTTCTGCACCCGGTACGCGTGCTCGGACTCGTCTCCGCAGCGCAGCAGGACCAGCAGACTGCGGCCGCCCGCGAACCCCTTGTCCTCGCACGTGGTGACACCGGTGCTCTTCCACAACTGCTTGCCGTCGGCCATGCCGTAGGCGACGGAGCCGTTGCCCCACGCCACCGCGACCGTGCCACGCGCCATGGTGAGGTTCGTGTTGGTGACGTACGCGCTCTTCGCGTCGGGCATCGTCGCCGTCCACAGCTTCTTGCCGGTGTCGAGGTCGAAGAAGACGACCTCGTCGCAGACACCGGCGTCCTTGGTGCCCTTGCGCTTGGCCGGCTGGACGACGACGGCGGTACGCCCGTCCGCGGTGACGTGCTTCGTCGTCGCGCAGATGTGCCCGTCCAGCTCGATGGTCCAGGCCTTCTTGTCCCACTCGCCGAACTTGAAGCCCATGAGCTGGTTCTTGATGCCCTTGGCGAAGATCTTGTCGGTCGCCCAGGTGCCGGGGGCGTACCGCGTCTCGTCGTCCTTGAACTTCTCCTCGTCGTGGTCGACGACGAGTTCACCCTCCGGGGTGCGGGGGACCCGCTCGACCGTCTCCCTGATCTCGTCAGGGGCCTGCGGGACGGCCACCGCCTTCTTCGACGGGCCGTCGTCACCGTTCGCGTGCATGAGGAGCCAGCCGCCCGCGCACAGCGCCACGACGAGTACGGCGGCCACGACGCCGAACAGCCTTGTGCGGCGCCGTCTTCGCTCGTTGTCCGCCGTCAACGCGGACTGGGTGTACGGGGAGGGAGGCGGGCCGAAGCTCACGCGGAGAAGTCCTTTCGGAGGGAACCGTTCGGTGGCGGGGGAACCCCCAACTATGCATGCCGCTTGATCGTGTACATACAGCGGGCAGCGGGTCTGTCGCGATGGCTTCGTTTGTCCGCATTGAAGGTCAATCGTGAGCGTGCGCAAGCAACTTCTGGGCAGGGTGTGACGTAGCGGGCGGCCGCGGTGGGGTGGACGGGCCTGCCCTTGTGACAGTCATGGTGATTAGGCTGGGACAGGGCGCGACGCCAGAACCCGTGGAGGGGCCGATCGCGTCTCAGGGGGAGCCGGGTCAATTCGGACGACCTCGTACGACTTCGGACGACCAAAAGCGTCAACGGACGCCGGCGGACGACAAGAAAACGGTCGCCCCGGCACGGCTTGAGGGTGCTCGACCACACCAGGAGGAATTGTGAACAGCGATCGGGACGGGATCCGCGGGGGCTGGGCCACACCCGGCGATGACCAGTCCGACGCGGAGTCCGCCGTCGAGACGACGGGCGAGTTCACCATCGACTACGCGCCGCCCGCCTGGTACACGCAGAACGCGTCGGGGACTCCGGCGAACTCCGGTGGCGCGGAGGAGGAGGCGGCTCCGGCTCCCTCGACGGCTGCGGACTCCTCGGCTCCGTCAACTCCCCCGGTGACCGAGGCTCCTTCGGGCCCCGCGGCTTCTGACGACCTTTCAGCGGCGCCGGAGACGGCGGAGGCACCTGCCTCGCAGGCTCCGGGTGCGGCGCCCGTCGCGGACGCCGGCAGTCCGACGGCGCTGCCGAACATTCCCGTGGGCGGGTACCAGAGCCAGTGGGCGCCGCCTCCGGCCGCTCCGGTGGCCCCGGTTCCGCCGCCGGCCCCCGTCGCTCCCCTGGGCGCCTCCGACGAGATCGAGTCCGGCAATGGGGACCTGGAGAGCGGCGCCACCATGCGGATCTCTCCTGTCGCGCTGAAGCGGGAGTTCGCGGAACGTGCCGCCGCGGGCCAGGAGCAGCCCGAGAACGCGGACGGGTCCGGGGAGGGGTCCGAGCCGGACCCGGATGCTCCGGCCGCGGCCCGCGTCACGTCCGCACCCGGCTCCGCCGCGTCGGACGCCGACTCCGTCGCGGACGCTTCCGAGACTTCCGAAGCAGCGGAGGCCCACGTCGGTGACGACGTGCGGCATGCCGACGCACAGGAGGACGCACCGGGGACGGCGAGCGAGGCGGACGCCGCTGCCGACCCCGAGGGCGTCGTGGACGGCGGCTCCGACGTGGGTGCCGAGGACGCCGCGGCGGACGAGCCGACGGCGGAGGCTGCCGGGGCGGTGGACGACGCGTCCGGTACGGCCGACTCCGTCGACGCCTCCGATGTCGCCGACGGGCCTGATGTCGCCGATGCGCCTGGTGTCGCCGATGCCTCTGACACCTCCGACGCTTCGGACGGTTCCGACGCTTCGGACGGTTCCGACGCTTCCGGAGAGCCCGATGTCGTCGCGGACGCCGTGGCGCCGGTGTCCGCCGGCGCGGGCGACGAGGCCGCCGACGCCGTACCGCACGACGTGGTCCCCGCCGACGCGGTGGACGGCGGCGTGAGCGAGGCCGTCCATGACGACGTACGCGACGAGGCGGGCGACGAGAGCCGTGACGACGTGAGCGACGCGGTGCCGCAGGATGCCGAGGCGGCCGAAGCGGAGCCCGAGGACGCCCGGCCGCTGGACGTGCCCCAGGACGCCGTGCCCGTCGACCGACCCGGCGCGCCCGAGGGCGTGCAGGACGCGCCTCCCGCCTGGGCTCCCCCGCCGCTGCCGCAGGGCGGGCTGCCGCCCCTGCCGCCCGCGTACCAGCCCGCCGCTCCCGCTCCCGCGGCCCAGTGGCCGGCGTCCGACGAGCCCGCGAAGCCCGAGCCCTCGGGGGCCGAGCCGGCCCAGGCACGGACGCCGCCGCAGTTCCAGCCGTCGGCGCCCGCCCCGGGACATCCGTTCCAGCCGCCCGCGCCGGCGCCCGGGCAGCCCTTCCAGCCCCCGATGCCCGCCCCGGCGCCCGGCCAGGCCTTCCAGCCTCCCGCGCCCGCCCCGGCTCCCGGCCGGCCGTTCCAGCCGCCGGCCCCGCAGCCGGCGCCTCCCGCGTGGCCCTCTTCCGGTGGGCCCGCGTCGACGCCGCCGGCGCAGGGACCCATGTCGGTGACACCGCCCGCCCACGGCAACCCCGTTCCGGTTCCGCCGCAGAGTCACGCACCGGCGCCGGGCGCCCCTGCTCCCGAAGCGCCCGCCGCGGCCCCCGCTCCAGTCCCGCCGCAGGGCAGCTACGGCTTCCCCCAGCCGAGCACTCCGGCCCCGAGCCCCACCCCGCAGGGCAGCTACGGCTTCCCGCAGCCGGGCGCTCCGGCCCCCGCGCCGACCCCGGCCGCCACCCCTGAACCGCCGGCCCCGGCTGCCGCCAACCCGCCCGCTCCGGGCTCCGGTTACGGCTTCCCGCAGCAGAGCACGGCGGCCCAGGACGCGCCGGCGCCCAACCCGCCTGCCCCGGCTCCCGGTTACGGCTTCCCGCAGCCGACCACGCCCCCGGCAGCACCGCAGGCCCAGGGTGCGCAGCAGGGCTACGGATTCCCGCAGGCCCCCGCCGCCCCTGTCCCGCAGCCCGGCTACGACCTCCCCCGGCCGTCCGCGGCGCCCGCGCACTCGGAGGTGCCCGGCGCGGCGCCGTCGCCGCTCCCGTCGGCGCAGGCGGCTCCTCCCCACCCGGCCCAGCCGGGACCGGCGCAGCAGCAGCCGCAGCCCGCCGCCCCGCACGTGCCGCAGCAGCCCACGGGTACCGCTCCCGTCGACCCCCGTACGGGGACGGCCTGGCCGCAGCCCGTGCAGCACGACCAGCGCCAGCCCACCAACCCGGGCGCGGCCCCGCTCGGCTACACCGCCGCGGTGGAGCTCTCCTCCGACCGACTGCTCAACAACAAGAAGCAGAGGCCCAAGAGCGGTCGTCCCGCCGCCGCGTCGTCGCGGTTCAAGCTGGGCGGCAAGAAGGAGGAGGCCGAGCGGCAGCGGAAGCTGGAGCTGATCCGCACACCGGTGCTGTCGTGCTACCGCATCGCCGTGATCAGCCTCAAGGGCGGTGTGGGCAAGACGACCACCACCACCGCGCTCGGTGCGACGCTCGCCAGCGAGCGTCAGGACAAGATCCTCGCGATCGACGCCAACCCGGACGCCGGTACGCTCGGCCGCCGCGTGCGCCGCGAGACCGGCGCCACGATCCGTGACCTCGTCCAGGCGATCCCTTACATCAACTCGTACATGGACATCCGGCGGTTCACCTCCCAGGCCCCCTCCGGGCTGGAGATCATCGCCAACGACGTCGACCCGGCCGTGTCCACGACCTTCAACGACGAGGACTACCGGCGTGCGATCGACGTACTGGGCAAGCAGTACCCGATCATCCTGACCGACTCGGGTACCGGTCTGCTGTACAGCGCCATGCGCGGTGTGCTCGACCTCGCCGACCAGCTCATCATCATCTCGACGCCGTCCGTCGACGGTGCGAGCAGCGCCAGTACGACGCTGGACTGGCTGTCCGCGCACGGGTACGCGGACCTCGTGTCCCGGTCCATCACGGTGATCTCCGGAGTGCGCGAGACCGGCAAGATGATCAAGGTGGACGACATCGTCAGCCACTTCGAGACGCGCTGCCGCGGCGTCGTGGTCGTGCCGTTCGACGAGCACCTGTCCGCGGGTGCCGAGGTCGACCTCGACATGATGCGGCCCAAGGTGCGGGAGGCCTACTTCAACCTCTCGGCAATGGTGGCCGAGGACTTCGCGCGGCACCAGCAGTCGCACGGGCTGTGGACGAACGACGGCAACCCGCCGCCGGTGGCCGCCCCGCCGATGCCGGGTCAGTACGTGCCCGGGCAGCCCGTCCCCGGACAGCAGGCTCCAGGGCAGCACAACCCCGGGCAGGTTCCGCAGCCGAGTGGTCCGCAGCCCGGACAGCCCTACGGCCGGCCCGGCCAGCCCTACCCGCAGCCGGGACAGCCCTACCCGCCGCAGCCCGGTCAGGCGTACCCGCAGCCGGGTCTGCCGCCGCAGGCCCCCCAGAGCCAGGCCCAGCAGCCGCAGCCGCAGCCGCAGCCGGGACAGCCTTACGCGCAGCCCGGGCAGCCTTACCAGCCCGCGCAGCCGGCGCCGGGGCAGCCGTACCAGCCGCACCAGGGCCAGACGCCGCCCCCGCCGCCTCAGCAGTAACCCGATCGGCCCCTCCTGAGGGACCGATTCACGCTCGGGCCCGCACCGTCCACGGACGGAGCGGGCCCTTCGTGTGTGCAGGGACGTCTTGAGCCGTCAGGCCGTCACCAGGGCGGCTTCACCGGTCTGAACCAATGAGCGAAAAATCCGCGCCAACTCGTTATTTCCGCAGGCCACACGGGGTTCATGCGCCGTTGACTCGCGTCGACCGCCGCTGATAGACACACACATCAACCCCGCCGGCGCCATCCCGATCAAGTCGTTCAACCAGCCATCTCTGCGCAAGCGATGACGTGAGGTCACCGACCCATGAACACACAGGATCAGCACCACAGAGGGCTCCTGCGTCCGCGGCTCGTCGCCGCCGCAGGTGCCGCAGCGCTCACCCTCACCGCCGGTCTGGCAACCCCGCTCAACCCGGCACCGCACCAGGCCCAGGCCAAGGAGAACAAGAAGGTCCTCACCGTCGCGGTCGCGCAGAGCGTCGACTCGCTGAGTCCGTTCCTGGCGTCACGACTGGTCAGCACGAGCATCCACCGGCTCATGTACGAGTACCTGACCAACTACGACCCGGCGGACAACCACGCGATCCCCGGTCTCGCCACCAAGTGGGAGCCGTCCGCCGACAAGCTCACCTGGACCTACACGATCCGGGCGAACTCGAAGTGGTCGGACGGTCAGCAGGCCACCGCCGAGGACGCGGCCTGGACGTTCAACAAGATGATGACCGACGAGGGCGCGGCCACCGCGAACGGCAGTTTCGTCGGCAACTTCAAGAAGGTCACGGCCCCCAGCGCCACCAAGCTCGTCATCGAGCTGAAGAAGCCGCAGGCCACGATGGCCGCGCTCGACGTGCCGATCGTGCCCAAGCACGTCTGGGAGAAGGTCGGGGACTTCACGAAGTTCAACAACGACAAGCAGTTCCCGATCGTCGGCAACGGGCCGTTCATCCTGACGGACTACAAGCCGGACAGCTACGTACGCCTGAAGCCCAACAAGAGCTTCTGGCGGGGCGCCCCCAAGTTCGACGAGCTGGTCTTCAAGTACTACAAGGACGGCGACGCGGCCGTCGCCGCCCTCCAGAAGGGCGAGGTGTCCTTCGTCTCCGGCCTCACGCCGGCCCAGTCGACGGCGCTCAAGAGCCAGCAGAACATCAAGGTGAACGACGCCCCCGGCCGCCGCTTCTACGCGCTCGCCACCAACCCCGGTGCCCAGGCGAAGAACGGCAAGAAGTTCGGTGACGGCGCCAAGTCGCTGCTCGACCAGAAGGTGCGCCAGGCGCTCTCCCTCGCGATCGACCGGAAGACCCTCATCGACAAGGTCTTCCAGGGCCACGCCGTGGAGGGCGAGGGCTACATCCCGCCGCGCTTCTCGACGTACTTCTGGAAGCCGGAGGCGAGCCAGCAGCTGGCGTACGACCCGGCCAGGGCCGCGAAGCTCCTCGACGAGGCGGGCTACAAGAAGAACGGCGACGGCAAGCGCGTCGAGAAGAACGGCAAGCCGATCAACTACCGGGTCCTCTGCCACGCCACCGACCCGAACGACAAGGCGGTCGGACAGTACCTGAAGGAGTGGTACGGCAAGCTGGGCATCGGTGTCACCCTCAACTGCCTGGACAACGTGACCGACCCCTGGCTGGCGGGCACCTACGACCTGGCGTTCGACGGCTGGTCCGTCAACCCCGACCCCGACTTCGTCCTGTCGATCCACACCTGCGGGGCGCTGCCCGCCACCCCCAAGGACACCGGGGCCACGGACAACTTCATCTGTGACAAGAAGTACGACGAGCTCTACGACCAGCAGCTCGCCGAGTACGACACCGCCAAGCGGGCGGACATCGTCAAGCAGATGGAGTCGCGGCTGTACGACACCGGGTACATGAACGTCATGGCGTACCCGAACGCGGTCGAGGCCTACCGCACCGACCAGATCAAGTCGATCGAGACGATGCCGAAGGCCGCGGGCAACATCTACGGCCAGGACGGTTACTGGAGCTGGTGGTCGGCGGTCCCGGCGGGGGCCTCCGGTGAGTCCTCCGACAGTTCGAGCTCGACGGGCGTCATCATCGGCATCGTCGCGGGCGTCGTCGTCCTCGTGGGCGTCGGGGCGTTCTTCGCGATGCGGAGGCGCTCGACGGCCGAGGACCGTGAGTAGGACCCGCACCGCCCCCGAGGGAACCTCCGGGAACGCATGCGGGGTCCCCGTGAACGCACGAGCGAATGAGTAGTTCATGACCGCTGAGGCAACACCCTCGCTGGTCGAGGCGACCGACGGTCCGGCGGAGGCCGGACCGTCGGTCCGCGGGCCCAAGGCGCGTACCAGAACCGCGTATCTGCGCTATGTGGCGGGCAAGTTGGGCGGCGCGGCCGTCTCGCTGCTGGCCGTCCTCGTCACCAGCTTCTTCCTGTTCCGGCTCATCCCCGGCGACCCCGTCAAGTACATGACGGGCGGTCGTCAGGTGTCCGCCGAGCAACTCGCCAACTACCGCAAGGAGTTCGGGCTCGACCTGCCGATGTGGGAGCAGTTCACGGACTACTGCGGCAAGGCGCTCACCGGCGACCTCGGCACCTCGTACCAGTTCCGGGCCCCCGTCATCGACAAGATCACCGAGGCGTTGCCGAACACCCTGCTGCTCACCGGCACGGCGTTCGTGCTCTACACCGCGCTCGGCATCTTCATCGGCACGCGCTCCGCGTGGCGCAACGGCGGGCTGAGCGACCGGGTCAACACCGGTCTGGCGCTGACCCTTTACTCCATTCCGTCCTTCTGGCTGGGCCTGCTCCTCATCATCGTGTTCTCGGTGGGCATGGGCCCCATCCCCGGTCTCTTCCCCACCGGGGGCATGGAGACGGGGGGCAAGGAGGGCTTCGCGTACGTCATGGATGTGGCCCACCATCTGATCCTCCCGGTGGTGACGCTGGTCGCGGTCGAGTACGGGCAGACCCTGCTCGTCACGCGGTCGGCCCTGCTGGACGAGATGGGCAGCGACTACCTGACGACCGCCAGGGCGAAGGGGCTGCGGGACGACCTCGTACGCCGTCGGCACGCCGTGCCCAACGCGCTGCTGCCGACCGTGACGCTGATCTTCATCAACCTCGGCCGGACGGTCGCGGGAGTGATCCTCGTCGAGACCGTCTTCTCCTGGCCGGGCCTCGGCGGGCTCTTCTACCAGGCGCTGAGCGTGCCGGACCTGCCCCTGGTGCAGGGGCTGTTCTTCGTCTTCGCGGCAGCCGTGATCGTGATGAACACACTCGCCGACCTGATCTATCCGCTGCTGGACCCACGGGTGGGCCGATGACCACGACCGAGTCGGACGGGCCGATGACGACCGAACCCACGGCGGCTTCGAAAGGCGGCCCCACGACGGCGAGGAGCCCCCGCGCCCTCGCCTGGCAGCGCCGCCGTCATTCCGCCGCCCGTTTCTGGAAGCAGTACCGCACCCACCACGCCGGCGTCTTCGGACTCGCCGCCCTGGGGCTCTGCGCGCTCATCGCGCTGACCGCGCCGCTGACCGTCGGCTCCGACGTGCAGAGCGTGACCGACGCGCCGGGCGGCCCCATGGAGAGCCCGAGCACCGAATTCCCCCTGGGAACGGACCAGTTCGGGCGCAATCTGCTCGGGCTCGTGGTCTGGGGCGCCCGGGTCTCGCTGCTCGTGGGGCTGCTCGCCGCCGTGCTCTCGGTGGCGATCGGCGCGCTCATCGGCATCACCGCCGGACACTTCAAGGGCTGGTACGCGACCGTGATGATGCGGATCACGGACTGGTTCCTGGTGATGCCCACGCTGGTCCTCGCGATCGCGCTGGCCACCGTCATGAGCCGGTCGCTCGGCACGATCATCCTGGCGATCGGCGTGACGACCTGGCCGACGACGGCGCGTCTGGTGCGCGCACAGACCCTCGCGGTGGAGTCACGGCCGTACATCGAACGGGCCAAGGCGCTCGGCGGCGGACACTGGCACATCATGACCCGGCACGTCCTGCCCAATGTGATGCCGCTGGTGCTGGCGCAGACGACCCTGATCATCTCCTCCGCGATCCTCGCCGAGGCGACCCTCGCCTTCCTCGGGCTCGGTGATCCCACGGTGGTGTCGTGGGGCGGGCTGCTCCAGGACGCGCGGGAGGCGGGCGCGGTCAGCGCCGGGAAATGGTGGTACCTGGTGCCGCCCGGTGTCGCGATCGCCGTGGTCGCGCTGGCGTTCACGCTGTGTGGGCGCGCCGTCGAGTCCGTCCTCAACCCCAAACTGGGAGTGGCACGTTGACCCTGTTGGAGGTCAGGAACCTCGAAGTGACCTACGCGGGAGGCGCGGCCGCCGTCCGCGGCGTGGACCTGTCGCTCGACGCGGGCCAGAAGCTCGGTGTCGCGGGCGAGTCCGGCTGCGGCAAGTCCACGCTGGCGCTCGCGCTGCTGCGGCTGCTCCCCGCCGGGACGCGCACGAGCGGGGAGATCCTGCTCGACGGCGAGGACGTCCTGAAGATGAAGTGGGGGCAGGTGCGGGCGGTCCGCTGGGCGGGCGCCTCGATCGTCTTCCAGGGCGCCATGCACTCGCTGAACGCGGTCCACCGCATCGGCGACCAGATCGCCGAGCCGATCCTGCTGCACAAGAAGGCGACGCCCGCTGGTGCCCGGAAGAAGACCGGGGAACTGCTCGAACACGTCGGCCTGCCCGCCGCCCGCGCGAGCGCCTATCCGCACGAGCTGTCCGGCGGTCAGCGCCAGCGCGTCATGATCGCCATGGCGCTGGCCTGCGACCCGCGGCTGGTCGTCGCCGACGAGCCGACCACGGCGCTCGACGTGATGATCCAGGCGCAGATCCTCCGTCTGATCGAGCAGCTGGTCAGCGAGCAGGACCTGGGCCTCGTCATGATCAGCCACGACCTCGCGGTGCTGGCCGACACCTGCGACCGCCTCGCCGTGATGTACGCGGGCCGAGTCGTCGAGGAGGGCCCGGCCCGGCAGGTGTACGAGGACGCCCGGCACCCGTACGGCAAGGCCCTGTCGGCCGCCTTCCCCCGTATCGGCGACACGGCGTCGCGGTTCGCGCCGCGCGGACTGCCGGGCGATCCGCCGGACCCGTCCGCGCTGCCGTCCGGATGCACGTTCCACCCGAGGTGCCCGGTGGCCCTGGACTCCTGCATGACCGAGGACCAGGAGCTCCGCGACGCGGGCACAGCAAGGTGGGCGGCCTGCGTGCACGCGGGCGCGTCGGTCCCCCAGCCGGGCAGCCCGGCGGAAGAAGCCAGGAGCACCACGCCATGACCACTGACACCGCCGCGCCGGCCGCTCCGCTGCTGCGCGCGCAGGACCTGCACGTCTCGTTCGCCGGACGCAACGGCGCCGCTCGCGCGCGGGCGGTCGACGGAGTCGACCTCGACATCCGGCGCGGCGAGATCGTCGCCCTGGTCGGCGAGTCGGGCTGCGGCAAGACGACACTCGCGCGCTCGCTCCTCGGTCTCGTCCCGCCGACCGGCGGGCACGTCACCTTCGACGGCAAGCCGCTCGACTACTCCTCGCGCGCCCTGAAGGCGTACCGCAAGCGCGTCCAGCTCGTCCTCCAGGACCCGAGCGGCTCGCTCAACCCCCGGCACACCGTGTACGACGCGGTGGCGGAGGGCCTGCGCATCCACGGGTACGGCGGGGACGAGCGGGCGGCCGTCGCGGAGGCCCTCTCCCGGGCCGGACTGCGCCCGCCGGAGCGCTTCTTCCTCCGGTACCCGCACGAGCTGTCCGGCGGTCAGCGCCAGCGCGTGGTGATCGCCGGAGCCCTCGTCCTGGAGCCCGAACTCATCGTCGCCGACGAGCCGGTGGCCTCGCTGGACGCGTCGGTGCGCGGCGAGATCCTCGCCCTGCTGCTGCGTCTGCGCACCGAACTCGGCCTGTCCGCCCTGGTGGTGACGCACGACCTGGGTCTGGCGTGGAACATCGCCGACCGGGTCGCGGTGATGTACCTCGGCCGCATCGTCGAGACGGGCGAGGTCGAGCAGGTCCTGACGACGCCTCGGCACCCCTACACCCAGGCCCTGCTCTCCGTGCTGCCGGAGGCACCGGGCGATCCGGTCGTGCTGACGGGCGAGCCCCCGGACCCGTCCCGCATTCCGGCGGGCTGCCGCTTCCACGTCCGCTGCCAGATCCTCGCGAGCGGCGAGGCCGAGCGGGCAGGTGTGGCGGACGCCTGCCGCGGCCGGGACCTGGAGGTGCTCGACGGCGCCGGCGGGACGCAGGTGGCCTGCCACTGGGCCCGGGCGACGGTCGCGGGCTGACCACGACGACGGGGGCGGCCGGTGCTTCGGAGCACCGGCCGCCCCCGTCGTCGTACCGCAATGGGCTGGGCGACTACGCCGGAGGGGCGGAGTCGGCCTCGTAGGCCTCGATGAGCTCGCGCGACCGCTTCACGTCGTCCCCGATGGCTTCCAGCAGCGCCTCGATCGAGTCGAACCTGGCCTGGCCGCGGACGAAGGCGAGGAAGTCGACGGCGACGTGGAGGCCGTAGAGGTCGAGGCCGACGCGGTCGATGGCATAGGCCTCGACCGTGCGCTCGGTACCGTCGAACTGCGGGTTCGTGCCGACGGAGATCGCGGCGGGCATCGCCTCGTCCGCGACGTGCAGCCAGCCGGCGTACACGCCGTCCGCGGGGATGGCCGTATGCGGGAGGGTCTCGACGTTGGCCGTCGGGAAGCCGAGCTCGCGGCCGCGCTGGGCGCCACGGACGACGACGCCCTCGACGCGGTGCGGGCGACCGAGGATCTCCCGGGCGCCCTCGACGTCGCCCTCGGCGACGAGCCGCCGGGTCAGGGTCGAGGAGAACGGCTCTCCGCCGCCCGCCTCACCCGTGACGTACAGGTCGACGACCTCGACCTCGAAGTCGTACGTCTCGCCCTGCTCGCGCAGGAAGTCGACGTTGCCCGCGGCCCTGTGGCCGAAGCGGAAGTTCGGGCCCTCGACGACGGCCTTCGCGTGGAGCTTGTCGACCAGGACCTTCACGACGAAGTCGGCGGGCGACAGCTTCGAGAACTCGCTGGTGAAGGGAAGGATGAGCAGGGCGTCCACGCCCAACTCGGCCATCAGCTCCGCGCGGCGGTGGTGCGGGGCGAGCAGCGGGGGGTGGCTGCCGGGGCGCACGACCTCGCTCGGGTGCGGGTCGAACGTCACGACGACGGACGGCACGCCCAGCTCCCGGGCGCGGTCCACGGCATGCTTGATGATCAGCTGGTGCCCGCGGTGGACTCCGTCGTAGGAGCCGATGGTGACGACGCTGCGCCCCCAGTCCTGGGGGATGTCCTCCAAGCCACGCCAGCGCTGCACTGTGACCGCTCCTTGTCGAACCCGAGTCCGTGATTGCCTCATTCGCAGCTCTAAGGGTGCCATGCCGTGTGCGTTCGGCTTGCATCGGCATCGAGCTGTGACGAGGAGCACGGACACGGAGCGGGCAGCCGACGGTGCTCGCAGTCACGCGGGGACCCGGACTCCGGCCAGGTTCTCGATCATGCGGCGGGTGCTCGGTCCTACGACCGCCGCCCATTCCTCGGGGGAACCGGTCAGCCAGCGGGCCAGCAGGACGGCGAATCCCGGGGCGTGCCGGGCCAGGTCGACGAGGCCGCGGTCGAAGCCGGTGGCTCCGGCCGGGGTGCGCACGAGGAGGAGGCCCGCCCGGTGCACCAGTTCCCGGGTGGGCTCCTCGCCCCGGCGGTCCGCTCCGTCCGCGGCGGCCTTGAGCAGGCTGCCGAGGACCGCCGGGTCGTGTTCCCGCGCGAGGAGCAGGTCCAGCAGCTCGCGGCGCAGGGGGCGCGACGAGCGGCTGCCGGGCGCCGCGAGAACCGCGGCGAGCGCCGCGCGCACCGGGGTGCGGCAGCCGTCCAGCAGACCGTCGACCAGCGGCAGCAGTACGGCGCGTACCGCGGGCCCCTGTTCCAGCCGCCGGTCCACGTACGCGGCGACGTGGGAGGCGGCGTCGGGGCGCAGCTCCACGGCTTCCCGCACCAGTGCCGCGACGCGGCGGGCGAGGGCGGGCGTGGTGACGTCGGCGAGGGTGCGCAGCGTCTCGCCGGTGCAGGGACCCGTGCCGCGCAGCCGGGTCCGGATGGCGTCGAGCACGGGGTCCGGGTGGGTGGTGAGCGCCGCGACCAGCGCGCTCGGGGGGAGGCCCGGGTCGCCGGCGGTGAAGCGGTCCAGGGCCTGCGGGAGGTACCGGGCCCGGGTGCGCGGGTCTCGGACGAGGAGGCCGAGCGCGCCGCCGTGCAGGGTGCAGTCCGCGGGACGGGACAGCAGGGCGAGCGCCGCGTAGCGCAGGAGTTCGCGGTCGGCCTCGGTCCGTACGAAGGGCGCGGCCCGCAGTCCGTACGTCACCGCCGCCACGCGCCGTGCGGGCCGCTCGTCGTGCGCCCAGCGGTCCACGGCCCGGCACACGGCCGACGGCTCCTCCTCCGCCAGCACGGCGAGCAGTTCGTCGCCTCGTCGGTGCGCGCTGTCGACCAGCGCCTCGGCCAGGTCGTCCAGCGCCCGTCCCCGGTGCGCGTACAGCAGGGCCTGTGCGGCGGTCGCCACGGTCGCGTGCGGGGCCGCGGGGAGGGGCCGCTCGTCGTCGAACCAGCCCGTCAGGTGTCGCTGTACGGCGGTGGGGTCGGCGGCGAGCAGTCGGGCGACGGCGTCCAGGCAGCGCGGGGCCGTCGGAGCGGCGCGGAACCCGCTCTCGCGCGCGCCGCGCCGGGCGGCGTCCCCGGTGCCCCCGAGATCCGTGGTGCCCCCGGTGCCACCGGCGTCCGCGGTCCCGGGGAAGCCGTCCTGCGGTGTCGTCGGACGCGCAGCCGGCCGGGCTGTCCCGTCGGCGCCCCCGGGAGTCCCGGGGCGGCGTGGTTCCTCCGTGCCTCCGGCAGCCCCCGGACGGCGCACCTCGTCCGCGACCACCAGGCGCCTCAGCAGGTCGAACCGCTCGGTGTCGGGGACGGGCAGCGCCTCCCAGAAGCCGGGCCCGAACTCCTCGGGTACGTCCCGCCCGGTCTCCCGCCAGGTCACGATCCGCTCGGCGAGCCGTCGCAGCACGCCGAGGTACGGCATCGCGTCGGGCACCCGCAGCAGCACCTCGGCGCAGAGCCGGGTCGCCCACCAGGCGGGGTCGCCGAGCGGTCCGGGGGACTTCGGCAGCAGGTCGTCCACGGCGTCGGCCAGGTCGTCCAGCCGGCGGGCCAGTTCGGCGGCGCCCTGCTGCCGGGCCAGGAGGAGCAGCGTCTCCACGACGGGGCCGATGCGGTGACGGGGTACGGGGACCGTGCGGGCGTCGGCGGCCTTGGCGGGCCGGGCGCGGCGCGAGGGTGCCGTTCGCTGGGCGGGAACCTGCGGCGATGTCGGTGGGCGCCTGCGGTGCACGAGGGCGTGCAGAGCCGCCCCCAGGTCGAGGTGGGTGCCCTGGATCCAGTCGGCGAGCTCCTCGTGGGCGAACCGGTAGCCGTCGCCCGCGGGGACGAGGAGGCCCTCGGTGAGGACGGCGGAGGCCCAGCCGCAGGTCCCGGCGAGGCGTCCTCCGGGAACGGGCCCCCAGGGGAAGACGGTCTCGAAGGACGCGCGGTCCAGCTCGCCCTGCCCCGGGCCCAGACAACGCCGCGCGGCCTCGTGGACCTGGCCGGAGACGAGGGCGGCGAGCCTGCGCACCGCGGTGCCGCGCAGGCCGTTCGCCGCAGCGAGGCGCACCGCGACGCGCAGGCACATCAGGTCGAGGTAGGCGGAGAACACCTCGTCCCGGTCGGGCCGCCCGGCCGGATGGCCGGGCAGCGCGGCCCGCACCTCGGAGAACAGCCGCAGGACGAGCGGGTGGCGTGCGTCGGCCCCGGCGAGCGCGCCTTCGGCGATCCCGGCGCGCACCCGGACGAGCCGTGCCTCGTCCTCGGTCAGGTCCCCCAGATGTACGCAGGCGGGCAGCCGCCCTTGCGGGGACGCGGTCCCCGCGGCCGTGCCGTGCAGCAGGTCGGCGGGGAAGCCGGCGCCCGCCTGCTCCCAGTACTCGGCCCGGCATCCGACGACGAGCCGTGCCCCTGTCTCGCGCAGCCAGTCGGCGGTCCCGGCGGTCCATTCGGGCAGCCGGTGGGCGAGGTCGGGGGGCATCTCCTCAGGGCCGTCGAGGAGGAGCAGCAGGGGCCGCCCCGTCTCGCGCGCCAGCCGGGCCAGCCGCTCGGGCCCGATGTCGCCCAGCTCTCCCTCGTACCTGCCGGGCGGCAGGAGACCGGCATCGGGCGGGATCCCCTGGACCGTCTCCGGGTCGCCGGCCGGGTCAGTGGCCGGTGAGCCGTCCGCCGGAGCCCCCTGAGACGGACCCCCGGGGGCTGCCTGTTCCTCCCCCGGCGCCGCCACGATGCGGCCCGCCCTCTCCAGCGCCCGCGTCGCCGCGTCGGCCACCGAGGTGTCGGTGCCGAGCAGGTCGGCGCCGCGCAGCCACAGCGTGGGGGCCGGTTCGGCGCCCGAGGTGCGGCGGGCGGCCAGGGCAGCCAGTTCCGTCGTACGGCCGCTGCCGGGCCGGCCGACGAGCCCGAGGACGGCGGCCGGGCCGTCCTCGAAAGCAGTGAACTCCCGGACGACGTCGGCCCGTTCGACAGGACCGCGCCCGGTGCGGCCGGAGCCGAGGGTGGTCGCCGCGCCCGGCCCGTCCGAACCCACCGAGGTCGCGGTGAGTTCCAGGGCGCCCGCCAGGTTCAGGTCCGCGCCGTAGGCCGGTACGGAGGCCGCGTTCCGGGCGAGCAGCGCGGCGAGACCCGGCACGCCGCGCAGCGGGACCGCGAAGCCGGCGGCCCGGTGCCCGGTGTGCAGGGCGGTACCGAGCACGGCGACGACCGCGCCGGTCGTGGCGTCGAGGACCGGCCCCCCGGCCGCTCCCCCGCCCAGCCGGAGCGCGTCCGCGCCCGCGGTGCCGATGGCCAGTTCCTGGACGTCGCCGAGGAGGTGGAAACGGTCCGTGGCCGTGTACGTGGCGGGGGAGGTGCCGAGCAGCCGCGCCTCGCGCCAGCCGCCGGCGGCGATCCGGACGTACGTACCGGTCGCGATCCTGTCCCGCACGGTGACGGGGAGCGGGTCGAGGCCGAGACCTTCGGTGCGTACGAGTGCCAGATCGGCGTCGGGGAGCGGGGTGACCGCGTCGGCGGTGACGACGCAGGTGCGGTCGCCGGGGGCGTGCAGGACGAGGCGGGCCAGACCGTCGACGGCCTCGTGGCTGGTGATCACCGTGCCGTGGTGGTCTGCGGCGAAACCCGTGCCGCGGGGACGGCCCGCCAGGTCGCAGATGCGCACCAGGGCCGTGTCGCGCGCATCGCCGCGGTCGTCCGCCGGTTGCCGGCCCATGGTCCGCGGGCCCCGTCCCGCCATGCTCGAACCTCCCCGCCGTGCTCCTTCTTCCGAAGGTAGGCGTGAGGTGATCAGCGGGACAGATCGCGCGGTGAACGCGCCCCCTTCCACACCCTCGGTTCACTCCGAGCGCCCGCCCGAAGGGGTGAACAGGCGGGGGTGGATGGATACACCCTTGGGTGGGGGAACCGAGGGGGGACCGTGGAGCGGCGGGCACGAGACCCCGTGACCGCCGCTCCTCGGGCAGCACTCCCCCGCGCCGGTTCCCGCCCGGGGGGCCGGAGGAGCTAGGCGCCGAACACCGCCAGGCTCTTCGCCTTGCCCCGCTGTTCCTCGACGAGGGCCAGGAAGACCCCGTCGCGGTCGAAGACCGCCACGGCGCCCTTGCCCGCGTACTCCTCGGGCATCTCCAGCCGCACGCCGTTCAGGAGCAGCCGCGCCCGCTTGGCGTCCACGTCCCAGCGCGGGAACGCGGCCGCGGCGGCTTCGGCGATCGGCATCACGGTCAGCTCCTCCTGGAGCTGGTCGAGCGTGCGCGCCGAGTCCAGCTTGTACGGGCCGACGCGGGTGCGGCGCAGGGCGGTCAGGTGACCGCCGACGCCGAGATCCGCGCCCAGGTCGCGGGCGAGTGCCCGGATGTAGGTGCCGGACGAGCAGACGACCGAGACCACCAGGTCGAGCACGGGCGTGCCGTCCTCGGCGACGGCGTCACGGACGTCGTACACGGCGAACGACGAGATCGTCACCGGCCGGGCCGGGATCTCGAATTCCTCGCCGTCGCGTGCCCGCTTGTACGAGCGCACGCCGTCGATCTTGATGGCGCTGACCTTGGACGGCACCTGCATGATGTCGCCGGTCAGCTTGACGATCCCGGCGTCGACGGCGTCACGCTTCACGCCGGAGGCGTCGGTGGACGACGTGATCTCGCCCTCCGCGTCGTCCGTCAGCGTGTTCTGGCCGAGCCTGATCGTGCCGAGGTACTCCTTCTCGGTCAGCGCGAGGTGCCCGAGGAGCTTGGTCGCCTTCTCGACGCCGAGGACGAGCACGCCCGTCGCCATGGGGTCGAGGGTTCCGGCGTGTCCGACGCGGCGGGTCCTGGCGATCCCGCGCATCTTGGCGACCACGTCGTGCGAAGTGAAGCCCGACGGCTTGTCCACGATGACAAGCCCGTCGGGCGTCCGGTGCTTCTGGGTCATTCGGCGGCGTCGTCCTCGTCCTCGCCCGGCTTCTTGTACGGGTCGGCGTCACCGGCGAAGGTGGCGCCCGCCGAGACCTCGCGCACCTTCGCGTCCGAGGCGCGCGCCTTGTCGAGCAGGTCCTCGATGGTCCGGGCGGTGTCGGGCAGGGCGTCCGCGACGAACGTCAGGGTCGGCGTGAACTTCACGCCGGCCGCCGCGCCGACCGCGGAGCGGAGCACGCCCTTGGCGCTCTCCAGGCCCGCGGCGGCCGCCGCGCGCTCCTCGTCGTCCCCGTACACCGTGTAGAAGACGGTCGCCTCCCGGAGGTCCCCGGTGACCCGGGTGTCCGTGATGGTGACGTGCGTACCGAGCCGCGGGTCCTTGATCCCGCGCTGCAGCTTCTGGGCCACCACCTCTCGGATGAGGTCCGCCAGCCTCTTAGCCCGCGCGTTGTCGGCCACTGGTCCGTCTCCCTCGTTCTTCCTGTTCTGCGTCTCAAGCTTGTGTGTCACTCGTCGTCGTCGCCGTGGAAGCGCCGCCTCACGGACAGCAGCTCCACCTCGGGACGCCCGGCGACCAGTCGTTCGCACCGGTCCAGCACGTCGGTCAGATGGCCGGCGTCCCCGGACACCACCGCGAGGCCGATGCCGGCCCTGCGATGCAGGTCCATGTGGTCGACCTCCGCCGCACTCACCGCGTACTTGCGCTGGAGCTCGGCCACGATCGGACGGACGACGGAGCGCTTCTCCTTCAGCGACCGTACGTCGCCGAGCAGGAGGTCGAAGGACAGAGTCCCCACGTACATATGTGTATCCGGATGTCCCGCCGGTACGGGGTAGATGGCCCGGCCATGCTTGCCCGGGACATCAAGAACCGTACAACGAACGGCCGGGGCCGATCGACGGCATTTACTGCCGCCGACCGGCCCCGGGTCGCACCAAGAGGTACCTGCTGCTACGAGCGCGGCTTCTCCCGCATCTCGTACGTCGCGATGACGTCGTCGACCTTGATGTCGTTGAAGTTTCCGAGGTTGATACCACCCTCGAAGCCTTCGCGGATCTCGGTGACGTCGTCCTTGAAGCGACGCAGACCGGAGATGGTGAGGTTCTCCGCGATGACCTTGCCGTCGCGGACGAGGCGCGCCTTCGTGTTGCGCTTGACCTCGCCCGAGCGGACCAGGACACCGGCGATGTTGCCCAGCTTGGACGACTTGAAGACCTCGCGGATCTCCGCCGTGCCGAGCTCGACCTCCTCGTACTCCGGCTTGAGCATGCCCTTGAGGGCCGCCTCGATCTCCTCGATGGCCTGGTAGATCACCGAGTAGTACCGGACGTCGACGCCCTCGCGCTCCGCCATCTGCGCCGCGCGGCCCGCAGCGCGGACGTTGAAGCCGATGACGATGGCGTCGGAGCCGGTCGCCAGGTCGATGTCCGACTCGGTGACCGCACCCACACCGCGGTGCAGGACGCGGATGTCGACCTCTTCGCCGACGTCGAGCTGGAGCAGCGAGGACTCGAGAGCCTCCACCGAACCGGACGCGTCGCCCTTGATGATGAGGTTGAGTTCCTGCACCAGACCGGCCTTGAGGGCCTCGTCCAGGTTCTCCAGGGAGAACCGGACACCCCGGCGGGCGAAGTTGGCGTTGCGCTCACGCGCCGCGCGCTTCTCGGCGATCTGACGTGCCGTGCGGTCCTCGTCGACAACCAGGAAGTTGTCGCCGGCACCCGGGACGTTGGTGAGACCGAGGACGAGGACGGGGGTCGAGGGACCCGCTTCCTCGACGTTGTTGCCGTTGTCGTCGAGCATCGCCCGGACACGGCCGTACGCGTCGCCGACGACCATCGTGTCACCGATGCGCAGCGTGCCGCGCTGGACGAGCACGGTCGACACGGCACCGCGGCCACGGTCGAGGTGGGACTCGATCGCGATGCCCTGCGCGTCCTGCTCCGGGTTGGCCCGCAGGTCGAGCGAGGCGTCCGCGGTCAGGACCACGGCCTCGAGCAGCTGGTCGATGTTCAGACCCTGCTTGGCGGAGATGTCGACGAACATCGTGTCGCCGCCGTACTCCTCGGCCACCAGACCGAACTCGGTGAGCTGACCGCGCACCTTCGTCGGGTCGGCGCCCTCGACGTCGATCTTGTTGACCGCGACCACGATCGGCACGTCGGCCGCCTTGGCGTGGTTCAGCGCCTCGATCGTCTGGGGCATCACACCGTCGTTGGCCGCCACCACGAGGATCGCGATGTCGGTCGACTTCGCACCGCGGGCACGCATGGCGGTGAACGCCTCGTGACCCGGGGTGTCGATGAAGGTGATCCTGCGCTCTTCGTCGTTGACCTCGGTGGCGACCTGGTACGCACCGATGTGCTGCGTGATACCGCCGGCCTCGCCCGCGACGACGTTCGTCTTGCGGATGGTGTCCAGCAGTCGGGTCTTACCGTGGTCGACGTGACCCATGACGGTCACGACCGGCGGACGCGGCATGAGGAATTCCTCGCCGCCCTCGTCCTCGCCGAACTCGATGTCGAAGGACTCGAGCAGCTCGCGGTCCTCCTCCTCCGGGCTGACGATCTCGACGACGTAGTTCATCTCGCCGGCGAGCAGCTGGAGGGTCTCGTCGGAGACGGACTGCGTGGCAGTGACCATCTCGCCGAGGTTCATCATCACGGCGACGAGCGACGCCGGGTTGGCGTTGATCTTCTCCGCGAAGTCGGTGAGGGACGCACCGCGCGACAGGCGGACGGTCTGTCCGTTGCCGCGAGGCAGCATCACGCCGCCGACGGACGGGGCCTGCATGGCCTCGTACTCCTGGCGCCTCTGCCGCTTCGACTTGCGGCCACGACGCGCCGGACCGCCGGGACGGCCGAAGGCACCCTGCGTGCCGCCACGGCCACCGGGACCACCCGGACGACCGCCGAAGCCGGGACGGCCACCGCCGCCACCGGGACCACCGGGACGACCGGCGAAGCCGCCGCCACCGCCACCGGGACCACCAGGACGACCGGCGAAGCCGCCACCGCCGCCACCGGGACGACCGGCGAAGCCGCCACCGCCGCCCGGACGACCGCCGCCACCGGCACCGGGACGACCGCCGCCGCCGGGACCGCGGCCACCGGGGCCACCGCCGGGACGCGGGCCGGCAGCCGGACGCTGCGGCATCATGCCGGGGTTCGGACGGTTGCCGCCGGGGCCGCCGCCGGGACGCGGGGCCTGCGGACGGGGCATGCCTCCCGGGGTCGGACGGGCGCCGCCCGGACCGCCCTGCGGACGCGGAGCGCCGCCGGGGCCGCCCTGCGGACGGGGACCACCCTGACCGGCGCCCTGCGGACGCGGGCCACCAGGGGCGCCTGCGCCACCCGGACCGCCGGGACCGGGACGCCCACCACCCGGACGGGGCGCCTGCGGGCGCGCCATGCCGGTGGAGCCGCCGGAGGTGAAGGGGTTGTTGCCCGGACGCGGGCCGGCCGGACGAGCACCGGGACGCGGGGCCTGGCCGCCGGGACGCGGGGCGCCCTGACGGTCGCCGCGCTCGGGACGGTCACCGCGGGACTGGCCGCCCTGGCCGGGACCGGCCGGACGGGCGCCGGGCTTCGGCGCGCCGGGGCGGGCACCCGGACGGGGGCCTGCGGCCGGAGCCGGGGAGGCCGCCGGGGGCGCGGTGAACTCGGGCGCCGCCGGAGCCGGGGTCGCCGGAGCGGGCCGCGGCGCGGGCTTGGGGCCCGGTGTCGGGCGCGGACCCGGGGCAGCCGGCGTGACCGGGGCAGCCGCGGGGCGCTCGGCCGTGGCCGGCTTGGGAGCCGGCGGGCGCGGGGCAGCCGGACGGGCCGCCTGCGCGGGAGAGGGGGCTGCCGGCCTGGCCGGGGCAGCCTTGCGGGCGGGGGCGGACTTGCCGCCTCCGCTGCCCTGCTGGAGGGCGTCAGTCAGTTTGCGGACAACGGGCGCCTCGATCGTCGAGGACGCCGAACGGACGAATTCACCGAGTTCTTGGAGCTTGGCCATGACGACCTTGCTCTCCACGCCGAACTCCTTGGCGAGTTCGTATACCCGGACCTTAGCCACTTCGCTCCTTTTAGGTCCGGGTTTGCGTCCGGACCGTCGCTACTTCATGGGCGTACTCATCGCGTGCTCATCGAGTGCTCATCGCAATCTCGACCTACTTCCAACTCGCGGGGTACCAGGGCCGCACGGGGGTTCCGTACGACACGTCTTACGGTGTTGCCTGCTCGACGGAGAGGCGCAACGCCGCGGTGTCGAGCGGTCCCGGGACGCGCAGCGCCCGCGGGAACGCCCGGCGGCGGACCGCCAGGTCGAGACAGACCAGGGCGGGGTGCACATATGCACCCCGGCCGGGCAGCGTACCGCGATGATCGGGGACACATTCGTCCTCGACCGCCACGATGCGCAGCAAGTCCTTCTTGGCCGCTCGCTCCCGGCACCCCACACAGGTGCGCTCAGGGCATGCGCGGGCTCGCGTCCGGCCAGACACTCTTAAGTCTACCTCCCCGTAGCGACCTCACCCCTTTGGGGCAAGAATCGAACAGTTGCTTCGGCGGGAACTGTCGTGATCTGAGCCACCCGCGGCTTGGATCTATTCCCCGCTCTGCTCGGGCTGCTGTTCGGTGTCCGGACGGATGTCGATGCGCCAGCCGGTGAGCCGGGCGGCGAGCCGGGCGTTCTGCCCCTCCTTGCCGATGGCCAGCGACAGCTGGTAGTCGGGGACGGTCACGCGTGCCGAGCGGGCCGCGAGGTCGACGACCTCGACCTTCGAGACGCGGGCCGGGGAGAGGGCGTTCGCCACCATCTCGGCCGGGTCGTCCGACCAGTCGACGATGTCGATCTTCTCGCCGTTCAGTTCGGCCATGACGTTGCGCACGCGGCCGCCCATGGGGCCGATGCAGGCGCCCTTGGCGTTCAGGCCGCTGCGGGTGGACCGGACGGCGATCTTCGTACGGTGGCCGGCCTCACGGGCGATGTGGGCGATCTCGACGGAGCCGTCGGCGATCTCCGGCACCTCGAGCGCGAAGAGCTTCTTCACCAGATTGGGGTGCGTGCGCGAAAGGGTGACGGACGGACCGCGCACACCCTTCGCCACCCGGACGACGTACGAGCGCAGGCGCAGGCCGTGCTCGTAGTTCTCGCCGGGGACCTGCTCCTGCACCGGCAGGATGGCCTCCAGCTTGCCGATGTCGACGAGCACGTTCTTCGGGTCGCGGCCCTGCTGGACCACCCCGGTGACGATGTCGCCCTCGCGTCCGGCGTACTCGCCGAGCGTCGCGTCGTCCTCGGCGTCCCGCAGGCGCTGCAGGATGACCTGCTTGGCGGTGGTCGCCGCGATCCGCCCGAACCCCGAGGGGGTGTCGTCGAACTCGCGCGCCTCCTGCCCCTCCTCCAGGTCCTCGGGGTCCTCCTTCGCCCACACGGTCACATGGCCGGTTTCCCGGTTCAGCTCCACGCGCGCGTGGCGGCGGCTTCCCTCGGTGCGGTGGTAGGCGATGAGGAGGGCCGACTCGATCGCCTCGACCAGCAGGTCGAAGGAGATCTCCTTCTCCCGTACCAAGCCCCGCAGGGCACTCATGTCGATGTCCACGGCTACGCCTCCTCTTCGTTCTTGTTCTTGCGGTTGAACTCGACCTGGACACGCGCCTTGGCGACGTCCTCGAAGGCGAGGTGCCGGGCGGTGGGCTTGCGGCCCTTCACGCCCGGGACTTCGACGTCGAGACCGTCGTCGTCGACCTTCAGGATCCGGGCGACCAGCTCGCCGCCCTCCGTCAGCTGGAACTTCACCAGGCGGTCGGTCGCGCGCACGTAATGACGGTGCTCCGTGAGCTCACGCTCGGCACCGGGGGTTCCGACCTCGAGGGTGTACTCGCCCTCGCCCATCGCGTCCGTCTCGTCGAGCTTCGCCGAGAGCGCGCGGCTCACATCGGCGATCTGGTCCAGGTCGGCACCGGAGTCCGAGTCGACGACGACACGCAGCACACGCTTGCGGCCTACCGAGTCCACTGCGATCTCTTCGAGATCGAGTCCCTGAGAGCCTACGAGCGGTTCCAGAAGTTCTCGCAGCCTCTCGCTCTGGGTGGTGCTCATCCGGGTGACTCCTCGGCCGCGTGTGCTGTTGTGGTTAGGTCGTGTGTCAGGTCAAAGGGTATCCGGTCGCGGGGGGTGTTGCCGTCCACCGGGAGCCGGCCGGGTGCGGCCCTCCGCCGCCCGCTGCCTAGCCGGTGCCCTGCGCGGAAGGGCGGAAACCACCTGCCGGGACCGGCTCGGGAGAGCCGCTGGCACGCGTTCGGCCGGGGCGCGGGTACCGTGATCACGGGCGCCTCGCCCTCTCCTTCCGTACGAGCCCTCCAAGGACGACTGCCGTGCCGTTCACCCTGCCGTCGCGCGCCCCGTCGGGTCCGCGCCGAAGGACCCTGCTCGCCTCGGCCGCGGGCGCCTTCGCGCTCGCGGGCTGTTCCACTTCCGAACCGTCCACCGACACGGCCGGCGGCAGCCCCTCGGCCGCGGACCGGGCACGCGCGCGTGCCGCGCGCGACAGCGAGGAGCTCGCCGGTCACTACGCCGCCGTGATCGCCGCGCATCCGGCACTGGCGGAGCGGCTGACCCCGCTGCGGGCCGAGGTCGTCCGGCACGCGAAGGCTTTCGGGGACGGGGCTCACGCCACCGCCTCGCCCTCCGCGACCGTCTCCGCGACGGCGGCCGGCGCGCCCGCGTCCGCGTCCGCGTCCGCCTCCCCCACCGTGCCGGCCGACCCGAAGGACGCGGTCGGTGAGCTCGGCGCGGCCGAACGCGCCCTGGCGGACGCGCGCACGAAGGCCCTGGTGGAGATGCCGGGCGAACTGGCCAGGCTGCTGGCCTCGGTGGCGGCCGCCGGCGCCGTCCACGCGTATCTGCTGTCGGAAGGGGCGAAGTGAGCAAGACCTCCCGCACCACGGGCCCGGCCCGCACCGAGCGGGCCGAGAAGGCCGAACTCGGGGCTCTGCAGGCCGCGTTGGGCGCCGAACACGCCGCCGTCTACGGATACGGCGTCGTCGGCGGCAAGATCGGCAAGGGGCGGCGCGACGAGGCGCGGGCCGCCTACGACGCGCACCGGGCGCGACGGGACGAGCTGGCGCGGGCCGTCCGGGACCTGGACGGCACGCCCCAGGCCGCCTCCGCCGCGTACGCGCTGCCGTTCGCCGTCAAGGACTCGGCCGCGGCGGTCCGGCTCGCGGCGGAACTGGAGGAGCGCGTCGCCGGCGTCTACTCGGACCTCGTGCGCGCCGCCACCGGCGACCGGCGGCGTGCCGCCGCCGAGGCGCTGCGCGAGGCGGCGGTGCGGGCGGTGCGCTGGAGCGGCGAGAGCGTAGCCTTCCCTGGGCTCGCGGAGCGGGCGGCCACCACCTCCGCGTCCGCGTCCCCACAGACGTGACGCGACCTGGAAGGGAACAACTCGGGCATGGCTTTCGAACCGCCGCGGCGTCTCGTCCGGGCGCTCGGCGAGATCCAGCGGGGCGGCGCCGAGGGCGCCGACGGGACCGACGAATGGCTCGCCAAGCTGCCCGAGCTGGCACAACAGGCCGCAGACGTACGCGAGTTGATCGTGGAGCGGGTGCAGGCGCCGGGTGGCAGGAGCAGCCTGGTCCTGCTGGTACGGCAGGCCGACGGAACGCCCGCCGTGCTGAAGCTCGCGCCCGAGCGGGCCCGTCCGGAGAGCGAGTGCGCCGCCCTGGCCCACTGGGACGGACGCGGCGCGGTGCGGCTCCTCAACCCCGGCGACACCCGTGGTGTGCTGCTTCTGGAGCGGCTGCACCCGGAGATGTCGGTACGGTCGCTGCCTGAGGCGAAGGCCCTGCTGGAGGCGGCGGGCACGCTGCGGCGGCTGTGGGTCGAGCCGCCCGCGGCGCACGTCTTCGAGACGGTCGCCGAGCGGACGGGCCGGCAGGCGGAGGCGATGCGGGCGTCCGCGTCCGCCGACCAGGAGGTCGCGCCGCTGGTCGACGCGGCACTCACGGCCCGCGAGGAACTGCTCGCCGCGCCGCCGGAGGAACGGCTGCTGCACGGCACGTTCCGGCAGAGCAAGGTGCTCGCCGGCGAGCGCATGCCGTGGCTGGCCGTGGGCCCCGACCCGGTGGTCGGCGAGTGCGCCTTCGATCTGGCCCGGCTGGTCCGCGACCGGGTCGAGGACCTGATCGCGTCCCCGTCGGGGTCGTCGATCACCCGGCGCCGGGTGAAGCGGCTCGCCGAGTCCCTCGACGTGGACCAGGAACGGCTGCGCGGCTGGACCCTGTTCCGAGCGGTCGAGTCGGGCGTCCGAGCCCGTCGCGTCGGCCGCCCCCAGGACGCAGAACTCCTCCTCGAATTCGCCGGCTGGCTCTGACACCGACGCCGGCCAACGGCACCGAGCGCCCCGAAAGGGGCGTGGGAAACGGCGCGCCCGGCCACGACGCACCGGCACAGACACACAGACCGGCTGCCCCGGATCACCGAACAGCACCGGCCGAGACACACCCGAAAGGGGCGCGAGGAACGGCGCGCCCAGCCACGACGCAGCGGCGGAGGACCACGGACCGAAAGCCGGCAAGGGCCCGCGCGGCAGCGCACCGCCGCGCGGGCCCAGGGGGAACCGACTAGGCCGTGAGACGGGCGATCGCCTCGTCCACGGTCAGCTCCTCGCGCTCACCGGTCCGCCGGTCCTTGAGCTCGACGACACCCTCGGCGGAGCGACGGCCGGCGACCAGGATCTTCGGCACGCCGATGAGCTCCGCGTCGGTGAACTTCACGCCCGGCGAGACCCCGGCACGGTCGTCCACCAGGACGCGCACCCCCGCGGCGTTCAGCTTCTCGGACACGTCGAGCGCCAGCTCGGTCTGCAGGGCCTTGCCCGCGGCGACCACGTGGACGTCGGCGGGAGCGATCTCCTCGGGCCAGCACAGGCCCTGGTCGTCCGCCGACTGCTCGGCCAGCGCGGCCACCGCACGGGAGACACCGATGCCGTACGAGCCCATGGTCACGCGCACGGGCTTGCCCTGCTGCCCGAGGACGTCGAGCTGGAAGGTGTCGGCGTACTTACGGCCGAGCTGGAAGATGTGGCCGATCTCGATGGCGCGGTCCAGCTTCAGGCCGGTGCCGCACGCGGGGCACGGGTCGCCCTCCTCGACCACGACGACGTCGAGGTAGTCGTCGACCTCGAAGTCACGGCCCGCGACGACGTTCTTCGCGTGCGTGTCGGCCTTGTTGGCGCCGGTGATCCAGGCGGTCCCGGGCGCCACCCGCGGGTCGGCGATGTAGCGGACCTTCTCCAGGCCCTGCGGGCCCACGTAGCCACGGACGAGGTCGCCGCGGCCCTCGAAGTCCTCGGCGGTGACGAGTTCGACGACGGCCGGGGCGAGGTGCTCGCCCAGCTTGCCGAGGTCGACCTCGCGGTCGCCCGGGACGCCCACCGCGACGATCTCACCGTCGACCTTGACCAGGAGGTTCTTCAGGGTCGCGGAGGCGGGGACGCCGAGGTGCTCGGCGAGCGACTCGATGGTCGGGGTGTCGGGGGTGTCCAGCTCCTCGACCGGGCCGTGCTCCTCGGACACCGGCGTGAGCTTGAAGGTCACCGCCTCCGTGTTGGCCGCGTAGTCGCAGGACGGGCAGTCCACGAAGGTGTCCTCGCCGGCCGCGGCCGGGGCGAGGAACTCCTCCGACGCGGAGCCGCCCATCGCGCCGGAGACGGCCGAGACGATGCGGTAGTCGAGACCGAGACGCGCGAAGATCTTCTGGTACGCCTCGCGGTGCAGCCGGTAGGACTCGGCGAGCCCCTCGTCGGTCGTGTCGAAGGAGTACGAGTCCTTCATCTGGAACTCGCGGCCGCGCAGCACGCCGGAGCGCGGGCGGGCCTCGTCCCGGTACTTCGTCTGGATCTGGTACAGCATGACCGGCAGGTCCTTGTACGAGGCCACCTGGTCCTTCACCACCAGGGTGAAGATCTCCTCGTGGGTCGGACCGAGCAGGTACTCCGCGCCCTTGCGGTCCTTGAGGCGGAACAGCAGGTCGCCGTACTCCTCCCAGCGCGCCGACGCCTCGTACGGCTCCTTGGGGAGCAGCGCGGGAAGCAGGACCTCCTGGGCGCCGATCGCGTCCATCTCCTCGCGGACCACGCGGGAGATGTTGTCGAGGACCTTCTTGCCGAGCGGCAGCCAGGTCCAGATGCCCGCGGAGTTGCGGCGCACGTAACCGGCGCGGACGAGCAGCTTGTGGCTGAGCGTCTCGGCATCCGCCGGGTCGTCACGCAGCGTCTTGACCATCAAACGGGACATGCGCTGGACCTGGGCCATGATTCTCGACTCCTGCTGCGTAAGGGTGATGGCAGGAGGTTAGCCGGGCGGGACGGGACGGTGGAAATCGGTTAGTGCCTGCGCAGCGGCAGAGGGGCGCCCATCACGGCGTACGGCTTGGGTGCACTGGGGAACAGAACCTGGCGGGCGAGGTCCTCGTAGCCCAGTGAGTGGTAGAGGCCACGGGCCGGGCTGTCCGTGTCGATCGCGGACAGGATCGAGCGGGGTTCGGCGGCGGTGTCCGTGATCCGGGTGATCAGAGAGCGACCGATGCCCCGGTTCTGGTAGCGAGGGTGCACATGCAGTTCGGTGATCACGAAGGAGTCGTCGAGCCAGCCGTCGCGGCCCTGGGCGCGCAGATACGGTTCGACGACGGTGGACCACCAGTGCGCGCGGTCGTTGGGCATGCCGTAGACGAAGCCGACGAGGCGTCCGTCGGCGGTGGTGGCGCCCAGCGCGCGGGCTCCCGGGCAGGTGAGGTGGCGCAGCACGATCTGGCGGCGTACGGCGACCTCGTCGGCGCCGAGTCCGAAGGCGAGGGCCTGTACGGCGAGCGCCTCGTCCACGCGCGCGGCGAGATCCAGCGGGCCGATGACCACGTCGTCGGGGTTGCGGAAGCCCTGACCGGGAATGCGCAGCATGCCGGGGAGACTACCTGGCGAGGGGTGGGGCGTGTGAGGTGCCGTAAGGCCCGTGCGGGGCGTCAGAACAGGACACTCATGAACGCGCCGACCTCCTGGAAGCCCACGCGGCGGTAGGTGGCGCGGGCCGCCGTGTTGAAGTCGTTCACGTAGAGGCTGACGACGGGGGCCACGTCCGCGAGGGCGTAGCGCAGGACGGCCGCCATGCCGGGGGCGGCGATGCCCTGGCCGCGGTACTCGGGGGCGACCCAGACGCCCTGGATCTGGCAGGCCTGGGTGGTCGCGGCGCCGATCTCGGCCTTGAAGACGACCTTGCCGTGCTGGTCGAGGCGTGCGAACGACCTTCCGGAACCGACGAGTTCGGCCACCCGTGCCTGGTAGAGCAGGCCGCCGTCCCCGGCGAGCGGCGAGACGCCGACCTCCTCGGTGAACATCGCCACGCACGCCGGCATGATCGTCTCCATCTCGTCCTTGCGGATGCGGCGGACGTACGGATCGGGTGCGACGGTGTCGGGGAGCCGGTCGGTGACCATCAGTGGCTGGTGGGCGCGGACCTCCCGGGCGGGGCCCCAGCTCGGTTCGAGCAGCCGCCACAGCTGGGCGGTCGGCTCGGCGGGGCCGACGATCGAGGAGCAGCGGCGGCCGGCTCGGCGGGCCCGGTCGGCGAAGCCGCGCACGGCCCTCGGGGTGGCGCAGATCGGGACCAGGTTGGCGCCCGCGTAGCACAGGGAGCGGAGCATGCCGTCCTCGTACCAGCCCCACATCTCGCCGCCGAGACGCCATGGGTCGAGGCCGGCGATCTGTACCCGGGAGGCGACGAACGCGTTCGCGACCGGCTCGCGGTCGAGGACGGCGAGCACGGCGTCCAGGTCGCTCGGTTCGAGGACCCTGGTGGTGGTCTGGGTCAACAAGTGCGGGGGCCTTCACCATACGGTCTGCTGATCTCCGCACTGTACCTGGCCCGATTGGGGTGTGCCGCCCGTTGCCCTCCCTGGGGCCCTCGGGGAGACTTCCCGGGGCTCGTGGGGGGCTTTCCGCCGGCCGGGAACGGGCGGGCGTGATGCGGTCGTGGCACCTGGGGTGCCTGGGGCCGACGGTTCTCGCCCCCTCCGCCCCTGCCCGTCCCGTTGCCCTGGAGGCTGCCGCCCACAGACCCCCGCTTCGGCCTGGACGGCCTCGTCCTCGAACGCCGGACGAGCTGAAGGGTTGCCCCCGCCCTCGGACGCGGAGACCACCGGAGTCAGACAAGCAGCCCGCCCGGTCTCGTCGTCGGAGACCGGGCGGGCCGGAGCTTGCCGCCGCCCTCGGAGAGCGGCGGGGGCGGACAGGGCGGGAGGTCAGCCCGATACGGCGACCGAGGGCTCGCCGGAGGCCACGCCGTCGGCCTCCATCTGCTCGGCGAGCTTCATGGCCTCCTCGATGAGGGTCTCCACGATCTTCGACTCGGGCACGGTCTTGATGACCTCGCCCTTGACGAAGATCTGGCCCTTGCCGTTGCCGGAGGCGACGCCGAGGTCGGCCTCGCGGGCCTCGCCGGGACCGTTCACGACGCAGCCCATGACGGCGACGCGGAGCGGGACCTCCATCCCCTCCAGGCCGGCCGTGACCTCCTCGGCCAGCTTGTAGACGTCGACCTGGGCGCGGCCGCAGGACGGGCAGGAGACGATCTCCAGGCCGCGCTGCTTGAGGTTGAGGGACTCCAGGATCTGGAGGCCGACCTTGACCTCCTCCGCCGGCGGGGCGGAGAGGGAGACGCGGATCGTGTCACCGATGCCCTCGGACAGCAGGGCGCCGAAGGCGACGGCCGACTTGATGGTGCCCTGGAAGGCGGGGCCGGCCTCGGTCACACCGAGGTGCAGGGGGTAGTCGCACGCGGCGGCGAGCTGCCGGTAGGCGTTGACCATGACCACCGGGTCGTTGTGCTTCACGGAGATCTTGATGTCGCGGAAGTCGTGCTCCTCGAAGAGGGAGGCCTCCCACAGCGCCGACTCGACGAGCGCCTCGGGGGTGGCCTTGCCGTACTTCTGGAGCAGGCGCCTGTCGAGGGAGCCGGCGTTGACGCCGATGCGGATCGGGGTGCCGGTGTCCTTGGCGGCCCGCGCGATCTCCTTGACCTGGTCGTCGAACTGCTTGATGTTGCCGGGGTTGACGCGGACGGCGGCGCAGCCCGCGTTGATCGCGGCGAAGACGTACTTCGGCTGGAAATGGATGTCCGCGATGACCGGGATCTGCGACTTGCGGGCGATCGTCGCGAGCGCGTCCGCGTCGTCCTGGGTGGGGCACGCCACGCGCACGATCTGACAGCCGGACGCGGTCAGTTCGGCGATCTGCTGGAGCGTGGCACCGATGTCCGACGTACGCGTCGTCGTCATCGACTGCACCGACACCGGTGCGTCTCCGCCCACGGCGACCGTTCCGACCTGGATCTGCCGGCTCTTGCGGCGCTCGGCCAGCTTGGTCGGAACGGACGGCATGCCGAGAGAAATCGCAGTCATCTGCTGTGCAACCCCAAGTTGTGGATCAAGGTCCCGGAATCGTGGGCTCCAGGCTTCGAGATTACGGCACCGGCGCGCGGCCGAGCACATCACGCCCCCAAACCCACTCAATGGAAGGTGGCCGGACACGACGTGTGTCCGGCCACCCGAAAAGCTCGTGCCGCTAGGAGATTCTCACCGGGTTGACGACGTCCGCGATGAGCACCAGGAGCGTGAAGCAGACGAAGATCCCGGCCACCACGTAGGCGACGGGCATGAGCTTCGCGACGTCGAACGGACCCGGGTCGGGGCGGCGGAGCACCTTCGCCGTGTTCCGCCGCAGCGACTCCCAGACGGCGCCCGCGATGTGCCCGCCGTCGAGCGGGAGCAGCGGGAGCATGTTGAAGAGGAACAGGGAGAGGTTGAAGCCGGCGACCAGCAGCAGCATCATCGCGACCTGCTGCGAGGCGGGGATGTCCAGGGTGAAGACGTCGCCGCCGATGCGGGCCGCGCCGACCACGCCCATGGGGGAGTCCGCCTTGCGCGGTCCGTCGCCGAAGGCGGCGTCCCACAGGTCGGGGACCTTGCCGGGGAGCGCGACCAGCGACTCGACGCCGTTCTGCATCATGTCGCCCATGCGGTCCACGGACTGTGAGAAGGACTGCTGGACGATGCCGGAGGCCGGTGTGAAGCCGAGGAACCCGGCGTACACGTACTTGCCCTCGACATAGCCGCCGTTGCCGTCGGTCTTGCTCACCTGGTTCTTGATCAGGTGAGCGGTCAGGTCGACCTTCTCGCCCTTGCGCTCGACGGTGATCGTGACGTCCTTGCCGGGGTTGGCACGGATGTCGGACTGCAGGACGGACCAGTCCTCGACGGCCTTGCCGTCGAACGCGACGATCTTGTCGCCGCCCTTCAGCCCGGCGGCCTTGGCGGGCGCCGCCTGGTCCCCGGACTCGCACTTCGAGCGGTTCTCGCTCTGCTGGATGACACAGTCCGAGACCTTGCCGACCGTGGTCGTCTGGGTCTGGATGCCGAACGTCATCATCACGCCGAGGAAGATCACGACGGCCAGGATCAGGTTCATGAAGGGGCCCGCGAACATCACGATCACGCGCTTCCAGGGCTTGCGCGTGTAGAAGAGGCGGGTGTCGTCGCCGGGCTTGAGCTCCTCGAAGGCCGCGGACCTGGCGTCCTCGATCATGCCGCGGAACGGTGACGTCGAACGGGCCTCGATACGGCCGTCCGGGCCGGGCGGGAACATCCCGATCATGCGGATGTAGCCGCCGAGCGGAACCGCCTTGATCCCGTACTCCGTCTCGCCCTTCCTGCGCGACCAGATGGTCGGGCCGAAGCCGACCATGTACTGCGGCACGCGGATGCCGAAGAGCTTGGCCGTCGACAGATGCCCCAGCTCGTGCCACGCGATCGAGATGAGCAGGCCGACCACGAAGACGACTATGCCGAGGATCATCATCAGGGTCGTCATGCACGAGCCTCCGCGATTGTCGTCCGGGCGGTCAGTTCCCGGGCCCGGGCACGCGCCCAGGTCTCCGCTTCGAGGACGTCCGCGACGGTCAGGGAAGTTCCCGTGACCGGGGTGCCGTGTTCCTCGACCACCCGTGTGACGGTCTCCATGATCCCGTTGAACGGCAGTGTGCCGTTCAGGAACACGTCGACGCACTCCTCGTTGGCGGCATTGAACACCGCCGGGGCCGTGCCCGCGAGCTGCCCCACGTGCCGGGCGAGCCCGACGGACGGGAACGCGTCGTTGTCGAGCGGGAAGAACTCCCAGCTCGACGCCTTGGTCCAGTCGAAGGCCGGCGCCGCGTCCGGGACGCGTTCGGGCCAGCCGAGGCCGATGGCGATCGGCCCCCGCATGTCGGGGGGCGTCGCCTGGGCGATCGTCGATCCGTCAGTGAATTCCACCATCGAGTGGACATACGACTGCGGGTGCACGACGACCTCAATGCGGTCGAAGGGAATGTCGTAGAGGAGGTGCGCCTCGATGACTTCCAGCCCCTTGTTGACCAGGGTCGCGGAGTTGACCGTGATGACCGGTCCCATGGCCCAGGTGGGGTGTGCGAGGGCGTCGGTGGGGGTGACGTCGGCCAGCTCCGCCTTCGTACGGCCGCGGAACGGGCCGCCGGAGGCGGTCACGACCAGTTTGCGCACGTCGGCGCGGGTGCCGGAGGCCAGCGCCTGGAACAGCGCCGCGTGCTCGGAGTCGACGGGGATGATCTGTCCCGGCTTGGCCAGCTCCTTCACCAGCGGGCCGCCGACGATGAGCGATTCCTTGTTGGCGAGCGCGAGGGTACGGCCCGCCTCCAGGGCGGCGAGGGTGGGCGCGAGGCCGATCGAACCGGTGATGCCGTTGAGCACGGTGTGGCAGTCGGAGGAGGCGAGCCGGGTGGCGGCGTCCGGCCCGGCGAGGATCTCGGGAAGGGTCTCTCCAGGGGCGTACTGCGCCTCGAGTGCCTCGCGCAGCGCGGGGACGACGTCCTCGCGGGCGACGGCGACCGCCCGGACCCGGAGCCGGTGGGCCTGCTCGGCCAGCAGTCCGACCCTGCCGCCGGCGGCGGACAGCGCGGTGACCCGGAACCGGTCGGGGTTGCGCAGCACGAGGTCGATGGCCTGGGTGCCGATCGAGCCGGTGGAGCCGAGGATCACGACATCCCTGACTCCGTCCACGGGGTCGAAGACAAGGTGCGGATCAGCGAGGGGGGCTGGACTGTCGCTCATCCCCCCATTGTGGCCGCAACGCGTCCCCGGCAGGACAGGGCTCCCCCACTTCGCGCCGCGCTGCCGCTCCTGGGGTCCGGACGGGGCGGCGTCGTCCCCCGTGGTCCTGGACGTCCCCTACCGCCTGCGCCTGCGCTGCTTGCGGTTCCCGGTGCGGGCGCGGGACCGCGGGGAGGCGTCGCGCGGCGCAGGGCCGGGGCCGTCGGGTGCGGGCGCCGTCCCGGGCGCGTCGGCGGAGGTCGGTCCGGCGGGCGCGGCGTCGGCGGGGGCGAAGGCGCCCTCGACCACGCCGTCCGCCGTGTCGAGCGTCGGCGCGGTGAAGTGCAGGCCGTCGGTACGGTCCCGGCGGTCGAGGCTCTCGGCGCCGGGGCCCGCCGCGTCGAGGTTGAAGACGTAGCCGACGGACTCCTCCTTGATGGCGTCGGTCATGGCTATGTACATGTCGAAGCCCTCGCGCTCGTACTCGACGATCGGTTCGCGGCCGAGCGTCCAGCGCAGTCCGATGCCGTCGCGGAGGTAATCCATCTCATAGAGGTGCTCGCGCCATTTGCGGTCCAGGACGGAGAGCACGACCAGACGTTCCAGGTCGCGCAGGACCCCGGCGCCGAGCTCGGTCTCGCGCTCCTCGTACCGCGCGTGGACGTCCTCGGTGATCGCGTCGGTCACTCCCTCGGTGGTGAGGGCGTCCCGGCCGCCCGCGGCGTCCTCCAGTTCCTCGACCGAGACGCCCACCGGGTACAGCTGCCTCAGCGCGCTCCACAGCCGTTCCAGGTCCCACTCCTCCGGGAAGCCCTCTCCGGTCTCGACCTCGACGTACGCGCGGACGGTGTCGTCCATGAAGTGGACGATCTGCTCGCGCAGGTCCTCGCCCGCGAGGACGCGGCGGCGCTCGGCGTAGATGAGGGTGCGCTGGCGGTTGAGGACCTCGTCGAACTTCAGGACGTCCTTGCGGGACTCGAAGTGCTGCTGCTCCAGCTGCGCCTGTGCGGAGGCGATGGCGCGGGTGACCATCTTGTTCTCGATGGGGATGTCGTCGGGCACGTTCGCCATGGCCATGACCCGGTCGACCACGTTGGCGCGGAACAGGCGCATCAGGTCGTCCTGGAGCGAGAGGTAGAACCGGGAGGCGCCGGGATCGCCCTGACGGCCGGAGCGGCCGCGCAGCTGGTTGTCGATGCGCCGGGACTCGTGGCGCTCGGTGCCGAGGACGTAGAGGCCGCCCAGTTCCTTGACCTCGTCGTGCTCGGCCGCGACCGCGGCGGTGATCCGGTCGAGGACCTGCCGCCGCTCCTGGGGGTCCGCTTCGTCCCCGCTCTCCGCGAGCGCCATCGCCTCGGGGTTGCCGCCGAGCATGATGTCGGTGCCGCGTCCCGCCATGTTCGTGGCCACGGTGACGGCGCCCTTGCGGCCGGCCTGGGCGACGATCTGTGCCTCGCGCTGGTGGTTCTTGGCGTTGAGCACCTCGTGCCGGATGCCCTGCTTCCTCAGCCGCGCCGACAGCACCTCGGACTTCTCCACGGAGGTGGTGCCCACCAGGATCGGCTGGCCCTGTTCGTGCTTCTCCGCGATGTCCGCGAGGATCGCGGCGTACTTCGCCTCCTCGGTGCGGTAGATCTGGTCGGGGTCGTCGCGGCGGACCATGGGCCGGTTCGTGGGGATCGGGACGACGTGCAGCTTGTAGATCTGGTGGAACTCGGCGGCCTCGGTCATGGCGGTGCCGGTCATCCCCGCGAGCTTCGTGTACAGGCGGAAGAAGTTCTGCAGGGTGATCGTGGCGAGCGTCTGGTTCTCGTCCTTGATCGTCACGCCTTCCTTGGCCTCGATCGCCTGGTGCAGGCCCTCGTTGTAGCGGCGTCCGGCGAGGATGCGTCCGGTGTGCTCGTCGACGATGAGGACCTCGCCGTCGACCACCACGTAGTCCTTGTCGCGCTTGAAGTGCTCCTTGGCCTTGAGTGCGTTGTTCAGGTGGCCGATGAGCGGGGTGTGGTCGGACTCGTAGAGGCTGTCGATGCCGAGCTGGTCCTGGAGGTACTCGACGCCCCGGTCCAGGATCGCCACGGTGCGCTTCTTCGGGTCGTACTCGTAGTCGTACCGGGTGCGCAGTTCGGCGAGGCGGTCCTTGTCCGTCTGGGTGGTGTACTGCTCCTCCTGGACCTGTACGCCTTCCATGCGCCGCGCGAAGCCGGCGAAGGCGTCGTACCAGTGGGTGGGCTGGTCGGCGGGGCCGGAGATGATCAGCGGGGTGCGCGCCTCGTCGATGAGGATCGAGTCGGCCTCGTCGACGATCGCGAAGTGGTGGCCGCGCTGCACCAGTTCGTCCTGCGACCAGGCCATGTTGTCGCGCAGGTAGTCGAAGCCGAACTCCGTGTTGGTGCCGTAGGTGATGTCGCAGGCGTACTGCGCGCGCCGCTCCGCCGGGGTCGACCCGGTCTTGATCACGCCGACGGTCAGCCCCATGAACCGGTAGGCCCGGCCCATCCACGCGGCGTCCCGCTCGGCCAGGTAGTCGTTGACCGTGACCAGGTGGACTCCCTTGCCGGTCAGCGCGTTCAGGTAGACGGGCAGTGTGCCGACGAGCGTCTTGCCCTCTCCCGTGTGCATCTCGGCGATGTTGCCGAGGTGGAGCGCCGTGCCGCCCATGACCTGCACGTCGAAGTGGCGCATGCCGAGGGTCCGCCGGGCCGCCTCGCGCATCGCGGCGAAGGCCTCGGGCAGCAGATCGTCCAGGCTCTCGCCGTCGGCGTACCGCGTCTTGAACTCCGGTGTGAGCGCCTGGAGTTCCTCGTCGGTGAGGGCTTTGAACTCCTCCTCCAGGGATCCCACCTGGGCGGCTGTGCGCTCCAGCCGCCGCAGCATCCTGCCCTCGCCCGCCCGCATGATTTTTCCGGTCAGGGCGTCGAGGCCTTTACCTGACATGGGAATTCCCCCGCAACTAGACGGCGTCCGCGAGCATCCGGATCCAGCGATTCGCGCGCTGGAGAATATGGACGCCCTGTTGATTCGCGGTGATCACTTCGCGCAGCACGGGGTCGTCGACGACGTCGAGCGCGGCGCGGAGGAGCTGCTGGATCACGGGCCGTTCGCCCGGCCGTCCGGCGTCGAGCAGAGCGTCGACGTCACGGAGGTCGATCCTCCGGATGCGTACCGCGTCGAAGGAGGCCACGGGCGGCCGTGGCTCCTCGTCGACCACGGCCAGCGCGCAGTCGTTGAGCAGGACCGCGAGCGCGTCGCGGTGTGCCTCGAAGGTCTCCGGCGCCCCTTCGCGCAGTTTCTGCGCCAGCGGCTGCACTTCGTCGCGCACCGTCCGCAGCGCCCGTACGAGATCCATCTCGTCGAGCTGACGCCACGCCTCCCCGCGGGCGCGCGTCAGCTGTACGGAAATACCGTGACTGTATTCTTCCCCGACTCCTTGGCGCATCTGCCGTCCCCGTTCGCCATTCCGTTCATTGTCGGCGCACACGTTCGGCGCGGCAAGCAGCGGAATGGCGAACGGGACCCCAGTGAATTCCTGGGGAAAATGGTCAGCGAATGGGCCGGCGGACGTTTTCCTTCCGGCTCGCTCCGGGAGTCGCGTCGGCGATCCAGGGGCCCTCGCCGGACGGGTCGACGACGCCCTCCTCCAGCCAGGTGTAGGTGCCGGACAGGACTCCCTTGACCACCTTGCGGTCGAGGTCGTCGGTGTTGGACCACAGGCGGCCGAAGAGTTCCTCGACGCGGATGCGGGACTGGCGGCAGAAGGCGTCGGCGAGCTGGTAGGCCTCGCGGCCGTGCTCACCCGTGGCGCGCAGGTGCTCGGCGCGGACGCAGGCCGCGCTCATCGCGAAGAGCTCGGCGCCGATGTCGACGATCCGGCCCAGGAAGCCCTGCTTGGTCTCCATGCGGCCCTGCCAGCGGGACATGGCGTAGAAGGTGGAGCGGGCGAGCTTGCGCGCGCTGCGCTCGACGTACCGCAGATGCGGCGACAGGTCCACCTGCTGGTTGAACTCGTGGTACGACCGCGGGAGTTGACCCGGTCCCGCAACCAGCTTCGGCAGCCACTTGGCGTAGAAGACGCCGGCGTTCGCGCCCGCCTTCGCCTTGTCCGAGAGGGACTTGTCGGGGTCGATGAGGTCGCCGGCCACCGAGAGGTGGGCGTCCACGGCCTCGCGGGCGATCAGCAGGTGCATGATCTCCGTCGAGCCCTCGAAGATCCGGTTGATGCGCAGGTCGCGCAGGATCTGTTCGGCGGGCACGGCGCGTTCGCCGCGGGCGGCGAGCGAGGCGGCCGTCTCGAAGCCGCGGCCACCACGGATCTGGACGAGTTCGTCCGCCATCAGACAGCCCATCTCGGAGCCGTACAGCTTGGCGAGGGCCGCCTCGATCCGGATGTCGTTGCGGTCCTCGTCGGCCATCTGCGAGGACAGGTCGACGACGGCCTCCAGCGCGAAGGTGGTGGCCGCGATGAAGGAGATCTTGGCACCGACGGCCTCGTGGAGGGCGACCGGCCTGCCCCACTGTTCGCGGGCCGCCGACCACTCGCGGGCGATCTTCAGGCACCACTTGCCCGCGCCGACGCACATCGCGGGCAGGGAGAGCCGGCCGGTGTTGAGGGTGGTCAGGGCGATCTTGAGGCCGGCGCCCTCGGCGCCGATCCGGTTCGCGGCGGGCACCCGGACCTGGTGGAAGCGGGTGACGCCGTTCTCCAGGCCGCGCAGACCCATGAAGGCGTTGCGGTTCTCGACCGTGATGCCCTCGGAGCCCGCCTCGACCACGAAGGCCGTGATGCCGCCCTTGTGGCCCTCGGACTTCGGCACCCGCGCCATCACGACGAGCAGATCGGCGACGACACCGTTGGTCGTCCACAGCTTCACGCCGTCGAGGACGTAGTCGTCACCGTCCGGCACGGCGGTCGTGGCGAGCCGCGCCGGGTCGGAGCCCACGTCGGGCTCGGTCAGCAGGAACGCCGAGATGTCGGTGCGGGCGCAGCGCGGCAGGAAGACGTCCTTCTGCTCCTGGGTGCCGAAGATCTTCAGGGGCTGCGGGACACCGATCGACTGGTGCGCGGAGAGCAGCGCGCCGATCGCCGGGTTCGCCGAACCGACCAGGGCCAGCGCCTTGTTGTAGTACACCTGCGTCAGCCCGAGGCCGCCGTACTTGGTGTCGATCTTCATGCCGAGGGCGCCGAGCTCCTTGAGCCCGTCGATCGTCTCGTCCGGGATCCGCGCCTCACGCTCGATGCGAGCGGAGTCGATCTTCGTCTCGCAGAAGTCGCGCAGTTTGGCGAGGAACTCCTCGCCGCGCTGCGAGGCCTCGTCGGACGGCATCGGGTGCGGATGGATCAGGTCGAGCCGGAAGCGCCCGAGGAACAGCTCCTTGGCGAAGCTCGGCTTGCGCCAGTCCTGTTCACGCGCGGCCTCGGCGACCTGTCGGGCCTCACGCTCCGTGACCGTGGGCTTGTGGGGTGTTGCGGACATGAGGCTCACCTCGCCGCGAATAGGGATCTTGGGGCCGTTCATCGCTCATCAGCATCGATCATTACCGACCGGTGCTACTCGATCGTATGTACCCGATCCAGGGTGACCCCACCAGTCCTCGCGCGGCGTTCGGCCGGTACGCGCCCCCGGGTTCGGGGCCGGTGCGCCGTGTCCGCGCCGCCCCGGACGGGCACTGTCCGCGATATTGCGTCAGGGGGCCGTTCGGGGGAACGTCTGCACAGGCCACCGAGCGGCCGCCGCACCCTTCCCGGGGCGCCGGGGAGCCTCCCGGGATCCTCTTCGCGAAGACCGCCGGGGAGCTCGTGGGACGGCAGCCCTCCGGCTCGCCGGGAGCGTCCGGGATCGCGACCCACGAGGAGTCGGGGCGCCCGGGACCCCACCCCGCGGCTTACCGGGGGGCACCGAGGATTCCCGTCGCCGGAATTTCGTTGTCGAAGCGCTTCGACAGCCTATGGACACACCATCTCCACCGGGCTACTGTCGAGCCACCCTCACTCCCCTGTCCGCAACACGCGCACTGTCGAAGCGCTTCACAAAGCTTGGAGAGCTGGATGGTCACCCTCGCCGAGGTCGCCCAGCACGCCGGAGTCTCGGCGAGCACGGTGAGCTATGTCCTCAGCGGCAAGCGGTCCATCTCCGCGAACACCCGGCAGCGGGTCGAGCAGAGCATCCAGGAGCTCGGCTACCACCCGAACGCGGGCGCCCGCGCACTGGCGAGCAGCCGGTCCAACATCATCGCGCTGATGGTTCCGCTCCGCACCGACATGTACGTACCCGTGATGATGGAGATCGCCATCGCGGTGGCGACCACCGCCCGCATCCACGGGTACGACGTCCTGCTGCTCACCGGTGAGGAGGGCCCCGACGCGGTCCGCCGGGTCACCGGCAGCGGGCTCGCCGACGCGATGATCCTGATGGACGTCGAACTCGACGACGAGCGGCTGCCGCTGCTGCGCGAGACCGACCAGCCGTCCGTGCTCATCGGTCTGCCCGCCGACACCTCGGGACTGACCTGCGTCGACCTCGATTTCGGCGCCACCGGCGCGCTGTGCGCCGAGCATCTGGCGATGCTGGGACACCGTGACATCGCTGTCATCGGCGAGGCGCCCGCCGTCTACGAACGGCACACCGGCTTCGCCGAACGCACCCTCGACGGGCTCCGGTCCCGGTCGCGGGAGCTGGGCCTGCGCGTGCTGCACCGCCCCTGCGAGGGCGGGTACGACGCGATGGCCGTGACACTCGCCCGGATCCTCGACGAGCGCCCCGCCACCACGGGCTTCGTCGTGCAGAACGAGTCCGCGGTGGAACCGCTGCTCGCCCTGCTGCGCCAGCAGGGCCGGGCCGTACCGGAGGACGTGTCGGTGATCGCGATCTGCCCGGACCAGGTCGCGACGCAGGCCTCGGTGCGGCTGACCTCGGTCGCCATCCCCGCACAGGAGATGGGCCGACACGCCGTCGAGCAGCTGATCGCCAAGCTCGACGGACACGGTGAGGACGAAGTCGCCCTGATCGCACCGGAGTTGACAGTACGGGCGAGTACGGGTCCGGCGCCGTCCGCTTCCTGACGCCGTCCCGG
Organism: Streptomyces sp. NPDC025784; assembly: GCF_055558435.1. Lineage (NCBI taxonomy): Bacteria > Bacillati > Actinomycetota > Actinomycetes > Kitasatosporales > Streptomycetaceae > Streptomyces > Streptomyces sp. NPDC025784. The sequence goes on along the minus strand of NZ_JBVHMN010000011.1, from coordinate 309,470 downwards.
GCCCGCCCGGGACGGCGTCCGGGCGCACCGGGCGGCTCCCCGGCCGGGGCCCCCTCCCCTCGCACAAGGGGCCCGGCGTCGGGCCCTGGCGGCTCCCGGGCTCTGGCGCAGCACCGGGCCGCTCCCCGGCCAAGGCAGTGGCATCGAACGACTCCCGCACTCGGGCCCGGGATCCGGTCCGGGACCGGACTTCCGGACCGGGACCGGACTTCCGGACCGGGACCGCGACCGGGAAGCCCCCGGGCCGGGCCAGTCGTCGGAGCCGGTCGCGGAGTTTGTCCGTCCGTCCCCCGGAGACGGACGGACAGGCACCGGCGGCACGGCCGGGGCCGCCGCGTGGGCAACCGGCCCGCCCTGACCGGCGGGCCCGAGGCGCCACCGCACCGACCACGCCCGTCAGGGCACGGGACCGGCTCCGGCCGCGTCCCCGAAGAACGGGACCGGCAGCAGCCGGTTCCCGAAGGCACCGGACGGCCCCGGCCGCTCCCCGAGTCCACGTACCGCGCAACCGCCCCGGTCCGTAAGGGCGTTGCGGCAGCCCCGTCTGCCCCGGCGGCCGTCACGGCCGTTCCGGGTTCGTCGTCACTCCTTCCTTCAGGAGCACTCCACGTGAATCAGCCTGCCGAAAACCAGACCCCGTCGAGCTCGGTCAGCCTCGCGCAGTCCTCCCCGACCGTCGGCACGTTCCGCGAGCGGGACGGCGCGCTGGAGTGGAGCGGACGCCAGGAGACCGTCCGCATCGAACCATGGGGGCCGGACGCGGTCCGGGTCCGTGCGCGCCTCGGCGGACCGCTCCTCGAAGGCCTCCCCGGCGCACTGCTCGACGAGCCGCCGGCCACCGAGAGCACCGTGAAGATCCTCGACGGCGAGGGCCGGCTGACGGTGGGCGCGCTGACCGTCGAGGTCGACGCCGAGGGCATGATCCGCTTCGTGCGTACCGCGGACGGGGGCGAGCTGCTTGCCGAGGAACGCGCCCACTTCTGGTGGCCAGGACCCCGCCTGTACACCCCGACCGGGAACGGCCACCACCGCCTGGAGCAGCGGTTCGCCGCGTACGAGGGTGAGAAGCTGTACGGCCTCGGACAGCACCAGCACGGGCTGCTGGACCAGAAGGGCGCGGTCCTGGACCTCGTCCAGCGCAACGCCGAGGTCACCATCCCCGTGCTCACCTCCAGCCGCGGCTACACCCTGCTGTGGAACAGTCCGGCGATCGGCCGCGTGGAGCTCGCGGGCAACGGCACCCGATGGGTGGCCGACTCGGCCCGTCAGATCGACTACTGGATCACGGCGGGCGCCCCGGCCGACACCCAGCGCCGCTACAGCGCCGCCACCGGCCGCACACCGATGCTGCCCGAGTGGGCGGCCGGGTTCTGGCAGTGCAAGCTGCGCTACCGAACGCAGGACGAACTCCTCGCCGTGGCAAGGGAGTACAAGCGTCGCGGGCTGCCCCTGGACGTCATCGTGTGCGACTTCTTCCACTGGACGCACCTCGGCGACTGGAAGTTCGACCCGGCCGAGTGGCCGGACCCGGCCGCCATGCAGCGGGAGCTGTCCGAGCTGGGCGTCGAGCTGGTGGTCAGCGTCTGGCCCTCGGTCTCGCCGCTCTCCGAGAACCACCAGCTCATGGAGCAGCGGGGCCATCTCATCGGCACCCAGTACGGACCGATGGCGCACGCGGACTGGCCGGACAAGGGGGTCGCGTCCACCGTCCAGGTGGCGTTCTACGACGCGACGAACCCCGACGCGCGGGACTTCCTCTGGTCGCGGGTGAAGGACAACTACCTCGAACCGTACGGCATCAAGGCCTTCTGGCTGGACGCCTGCGAGCCGGAGCTGAAGCCCGGCTTCCAGGAGAACCTGCGCTATCACGCGGGGCCCGGCCTGGAGGTCGGCAACCTCTATCCGCGGGAGAACTCCCGCACCTTCTTCGAGGGCCTGCTCGCCGCCGGCCGGACGGACATCGTCACCCTCAACCGCTCGGCGTGGGCGGGCAGTCAGCGCTACGGGGCGGCCCTCTGGTCGGGCGACATCGGCGCGGACTTCCCGACCCTGCGCCGTCAGATCGCGGCGGGCCTCAACACCGCGCTGTCCGGCATCCCGTGGTGGAACACCGACATCGGCGGCTTCCACGGCGGGGATCCGGACGACCCCGCGTACCGGGAGGTCATGGTCCGCTGGTTCCAGTTCGGCGCGCTGTCCCCGCTGATGCGTCTGCACGGCTTCCGCGACCCGGGCATGCCGCTGGGCCCGGACATGACCGGCGGCCCGAACGAGGTCTGGTCGTACGGCGAGGAGGCCGGCGCGATCCTGGAGAAGTACCTCTTGCTGCGGGAGCGCCTGAAGCCGTACGTGCTGGACGTCATGCGGCAGGCGCACGAGGAGGGGCTGCCGGTGATGCGCCCGCTGTTCCTGGAGTTCCCCGACGACCAGGCCGCCTGGTCGGTGGACGACGCGTACCTCTTCGGCCCCGATCTGCTGGTCGCGCCGGTGCTCACGGCGGGGGCGACCGCCCGTACGGCGTACCTGCCGGCGGGGGCCCGCTGGACGGACGCGTGGACGGGCGAGACGTACGAAGGCGGCGCGGCCGTGACGGTCGACGCGCCGCTGGACCGCATCCCGCTGTTCCTGCGGGACGGGGCGCGGCTGCCCGTGGCCGGGTAGTCCGGCAGCCGAGTGCGGCCGGTCCCCCGGAGGACCGGCCGCACTCCCATGAGGGGGTCAGCTGCTGCTGACCGTCAGATTGTCGGCGGCGAAGTCCAGGCCGCCCGAGGACGAGGTGATCTCGAAGCCGAACTGCACGTCGCCGATGGTCTCGCTGCTCGACATCCAGCCCTTGGTGTTCGCGATCCACTTCAGGATCGGGAGGATGTCGATCGTGCCGGAGGTGGAGTCCGAGCTGCGCAGGAACGAGAAGACGTCGTTCGAGCCGTTGTTGCCCTTGTAGACGGTCCAGGTGTTGCCGCCGAGGGTGAGCGTGCCCTGGGAGGTGCCGAGCGCGCCGACGGCGCCGTTGTAGTTGACCCAGAGCATGGTCTCGTAGTCGTAGTCGGTGTCCCAGATGTCGTACGACGTGTTGTAGGCGCCGGAGGACGGGACCGTGACGTTGTAGGTGCTGGTGAGGGAGGACAGCCCCGAGATCGTCCTGCCGACGTACTTCTTGGAGTTGGGGTAGGACTTGATGCCGCCGGTGTCGGGGTGGTTCGCCCATACGCCCCAGCTGGTGCCGGAGTTGGCCCAGATGCACTGGCTGCCGGCGCCGGATCCCCAGATGTTGTTGTAGAGCGTGTAGCCGTTCAGCGTGGTGTTGCCCCACTGGTCGCAGGAGGACCAGACGGCGGCCTGTGCGGGGGCGGAGGCGAGGCCGACCGTGGCGCCGAGCGCGAGTGCGGGGGCGACGAGGGCCTTGGTGATCCTCTTCAGTGTGCGAAGTGCCATGGTGTCCCTTCCATGGGTGGGGGGAACTGCGGATTCACTCGGTCACTGCGGCCCCAGGCTGAGGACGCAGTCTTCGCCGGCGCTCAAGGAGAGCGGTCGCGCGCCGGTGGAAGTCCTGAGGTCGACGCGGCAGGTACGGCCCGGTCTCACCACCGCCGTCGCTCCCGCGGGGCTCCAGGCGAGGTCGACCTCGGCGCCGAACCTCGTGCGGATGCCGCGGAGTTCACCGGCGGGGAGCGTGGCGGGGAGCGCGGGGAACAGGACGAGCCGCTGCGGGGTGGACTGGATCAGTGACTCGATGAGCACGGCCGGGAGGGTGTGCGCGGCGTCGGCGTTGTAGACGTGGCGCTTCGGGTAGTGCCCGCTCATCAGGGAGACGTGGAAGAAGTCCCCGGCGAGGACCTCGTGCAGGGCCCGGGTCACCCGGCCGGCGTCCCCGAGACGGGTGGCCACCAAGGCGTGGTGGAGGTGGCCGTGCGCGGAGTCGTTCTCGGAGCCGCGCAGTTCGAGGGCCCGGCGGGCCGCCGCGGCCAGTGCGGGGGTGTCGTACGGGGTGATCTCGTCGAGCGGCCAGACGCCGTAGAGGTGACTGAGGTGCCGGTGGTCGTAGGTGTCGTCGAGGCCGTGCCGGGCCCATTCGGCCAGCGCGCCATCGGCGTTGACCCGGTGCGGCGGCAGCCGGTCGGCGAGCGCGCGCCAGCGTTCGGCGGCGGGTCCGGGGTGGTAGTCGGCGGCGGTGCGCAGTGCGTGGCGGGCCGCGGAGAGGTCCATGGCGGAGTTGACGGTGATCCAGCCGGCGTTCGCGGGCCGGTTCTCCGGGGAGTACGACGGGACGATCACGATGCGGCCGTCGTCGTCGCTGCGGGTGAGGAAGTCCTCGTAGAAGAGGGCCACTTCGGCAAGGGCTGCGGCCAGGCGGGGATCGCGGGCACCGCGTGTCTCGTCGTGGTCCACGAGCGGCTTGAGGAGCCAGTCGGCGCCGGCGGTCCACACGTGCAGCGGGTACTCGCGGCTGAGGTGGTAGAGGTGGCCGGACTCGCCGTCGGTGTGTGCGGGGGCGACGACGCCCCGGGTGCCGTAGACGGCGCGCGCGTTGTCGCGCCACTGGGGGATCTGGGCGTGGATCAGTGCGGCATGGGCCTCGGTGACCTCCGGGAGCGCCGCCGCTGCCGCCGACGCGGTCTGGAGGTTGAGGTTGGCGTCCGTGGTGAACGCCCCGGACCATGCGGTGTCCCAGTCGCCCGTCCACAGCCCGGTCAGCCGTGGCGGCAGAGTGCCGGCCGCGGACAGCAGGTGGTGGCGGCCGGCCGCGAAGAGCCGCTCCAGGAGAGCGGGGCTCTGGGGGCGGCTGATCAGTTCCGAGCCCGGCAGGGCGCGTTCGGCGGGGCCGGCGCGCAGGTCCAGCGTGACCCGCCGGTAGGCGGGGCGGTGCAGCGCGGTGTGCCGGGCGAGCAGCCGGGCGTACGCGTCACCGCCGTCCGGCGCGGCGTCTTCCGTCCGGTGCCGGTCCTGGCTGCGGTGGCCGTGGCGGACCTGGTCCCGGCGCCCGTCCCGGTCCCCGTCGCCGTGGCGGACCTGGTCCCGGCGCCCGTCCCGGTCCGGATCGTCGAACTGGTCCGGGTCGCCGTGTCGGTCCCGGTCTCCGAGCCGCTCCGGATCGTCGTGGCTCTCGTCCGGGAGCAGCAGGTCGCGGAGTGCGCGGGCCTCCGCCGTCGCGTCCAGTTCACCCGTGTGCCGCCTCACCCGCGTCAGCAGGAGGACCGAGCGGGCGCCCTCGATCCGGACGCCGGGCAGCACGGACCGGGTCCGGCCGCCGGAGACGACGACGAGCGTCACCCCGGTGTACGCGCGGTCGCTGTCGGGGTAGCGGGCCCGCAGGGTGAGTACGGCGCCCTCGCGGGTCAGGACCGTGCCGTGCCCCACCGCGAGGCCCGCGGGGGCCCCTGGCAGCCGGTGGTCCAGGGTCACGTCGACGGTGAGGTCCGCGTCGGTGACGTACTGGACGACGACGTCGTCGGCGCGGGAGACGAAGACGTCGCTGCGCCAGCCGCCGCACACGGCGCCGACGACGCCGGTGGTGAAGTCGGACTCGCGCCGGTAGGCCTGCCACTGTGCGGCCGGGCGGCGCAGCCGCACCTGGAAGGCGGGGTGAAAGGGCTGCACCCACAGCAGCGGGCGCCCGTCGGTGAAGTCCTCCCCGGCCGTGACGTCTCCCGCCAGCAAGCGGTCCTGAAGCTCCGTGAGACGGTCGGCCAGCGCGGGGGGCCGGGCGTCCGCGCTGCCGTTCGGCCGGACCAGGCGGTGATGGTTGACGATGATCCGGTCACTGTTCGGATCTCCGAACACCATGGCGCCGTGTGTGCCGTTCCCGCTCAGGAAGGCGTCCTCCCAGCGGCCGGCGGGCAACGGCTCCCAGGTGCCGTGGACGGGCCCGGTGCGGTCGCTCGTCCCGGGCGCGGAGGAGGCCGGGCCGCCGGCGCGCCCGCTCGTCCGGCGGGCGCCGTGGCCCGCGCCGTGCGCGGACCCGTTCCTGTCGCGGGTGGGGCCGGTCATGGCTGGAGCACCACCGCTCCGTGGCGCTCCAGCCGCACCGAGCCGCTCACACGGTCGCCGGTGAGCAGGTCGCGGTGGCGTCCCGGCACCGCGACCGTGACGGCGTCGGGCCGGTGGTTGAGCAGGAAGAGCAGTGCGCCGCGCCGGACGGCCTCGACTCCGTCCGGAAGGCCTTCGAGCACCGGGCGCAGGCCGGCACGGTCCGCGACGCCGGCCAGCAGGGCGCGCAGCGCGTCGGGTTCGGGCAGGGTGGAGAGGTACCAGGCCGTGCCCTTGCGCAGCACCGCGGGCAACCCGTCCAGTTCGCCGCCCTTGTACGCGGCCTCGACGACCGCGTCCTCCTCGGCCTCCAGCTCCTCGGACCACAGCGTCCCGCGAAAGCCGTCGCACTCGGCGGTCTCCCCCGCGTCCAGCGGCCACCACTCGTGCAGCGTGCGGATGCCGAAGAGCTCTCGGAGCCGGGCGTCCATGCCGCCGGGCCGGACCCGGTCGTCCTCGTCGGCGACACCGGTGAGGAAGCCGCAGACGAGGGTGCCGCCGTCGCGTACGTGGGCGAGGAGATTGTCGATCGCGGCGTCCGTGAGCAGGTAGGGCTGCGGGGCGACGACGAGCCGGTACGCGGACAGGTCGTGCTCGGGGTGCGCGAAGTCCGTGGTGAGGTGTGCCTCCCACAGGGCGCGGTGCCAGGCCCGCAGGACCTGGGGGTGGTCGACCTCCTGGGAGAGGCGGCCGTCGTGCTCCCCCGCCCACCAGGAGTTCCAGTCGTGCAGCACGGCGACGTCGGCGGTGATGCGGGTGCCCGCCACCTCGGAGCCGATCACGGCGAGTTCGGCACCGAGCTGCTTGACCTCCTGGAAGGTGCGTCCCCGCTCCCCCGCGTGGCCGACCATCCCCGAGTGGAACTTCTCGGCGCCCTGCCGGGACTGGCGCCACTGGAAGTAGCAGACGGCGTCGGCGCCGCGCGCCACGGCCTGGAGGGACCACAGCCGGTTGAGGCCGCGCGGCTTGGGGTGGTTGACGCCGCGCCAGTTGACCGCTCCGGCCGCCTGCTCCATGAGCATCCAGGGCCCGCCCGCCGCCTGGGAGCGCGTCATGTCCTGGACGAGCGCCCCGTACTGGGCGCCGAGGGGGTCGCGCGGGTCGGGATAGAGGTCGACCGAGACGACGTCCTCCTCCCGCGCCCACCGCCACGCGTCCTGTCCCGCCCACAGGGGCATGAAGTTGCTGGTGACCGGGATGTGCGGGGCGTGCCTGCGGACGATGTCCCGTTCGGCGACGAAGCACTCCAGAAGCATGTCGGAGGTGAAGCGGCGGAAGTCGAGCACCTGCGTCGGGTTCTTCATGTAGTGGGCGTGGCGGGGCGGGAGGATCTCGCTCCAGCGGTCGTATCCCTGGCCCCAGAAGGCCGTGCCCCAGGCGTGGTTGAGGGCGTCGAGGGTCTGGTACCTGTCCTGGAGCCAGCGGCGGAAGCCGGCGGCCGCCTCGTCGCCGTAGTCGTAGGTGCAGTACTCGTTGTTGATGTGCCACATCGTGAGGGCCGGGTGGCCCGCGTACCGGGCGGCCAGGTCGTCCGTGATGGCGGCGGCGTACCTGCGGTAGACGGCGCTGGAGTGGGAGAAGTGCTGGCGGGAGCCCCACCATTCGGTGCGGCCCTCCGCGTCGCGGGGCAGGGTCTCGGGGTGCAGGCGACCCATCCACGGCGGGGGCGAGGAGGTCGGGGTGGCGAGGACGACACCGACGCCGTGGTCGTGCATCAGGTCCATCAGCCGGTCGAGCCAGCCGAACTCGCGTGCCCCGGGACGTGGTTCGAGCTTCGCCCAGGAGAAGACGCCGAGGGTGACGGAGTTGACGGCGGCCTCCTTCATGAGGCGGACGTCCTCGTGCCAGGTCTCCTCGGGCCACTGCTCGGGGTTGTGGTCGCCGCCGAAGAGGATGCGGCCGCGGGTCGCGTCGGCGAGGCTCGGTCGCTGGTGTGCGCGCATCAGACCGGGTCTCCGTACTGGATGCCCCGGCCGTTGGTGCCGAGGTACACACGGCCGTGGATACGGGGGTCGCCGCTGACGACCTCACCGGTCCAGCCCCACTGGTGGGCGTCGTCGTTGATCCGGATCCAGGTCCGGGCGGTGTCGTCGGAGCGGAGGACCGCGGTGCCCGGCCCGGTCGAGCCGACCTGGTAGAGGGCGGGGTAGTCCGCGCCGTCGGCCGCCTTTCCGAAGCCGAGGGCGTACGAGGCCCAGCAACTGGTCACCTTGTCGAAGCCCGTGCCGCCGTCGGTGGACCGGTACAGCCCGTTCCCCTTCAGGCTCAGCCACAGGTCGCCGCTGCGTCCCGGTGCCGCGGCCAGCCTGAATTGGTCGTCCCCTGAGGGCAGTCCGCCGGCGCGGGCGCCGAAGGAGCCGCCGCCGTCCGTGCTCGCGTACAGCGTTCCCGTGTCCGTGTCGTACGCGTAGAACACGGTCGGGTCCACCGGGTCGGCGAGCGGTGTGGCGCCCTTCGGGAACGAGGGGACCTCGGCCCAGGTTGCGCCGCCGTCCGTCGAGCGGTGCGCCGCGTACTTGGTGCCGTCCCAGTGGACGAAGGACCACAGCAGGACGCTGCCGTCGGCGTTGACGGCGATCGGCCCCGGCGCGTCCTTGCCGAGGGCGGGCTGCGCCAGGAAGGGCGTCCAGGTCCGCCCTCCGTCGTGGGAGTGGGCGCCGTTTCCGTTGTCGCCCCAGCCCGTGCGGACGACGTACGACGGCTCGGCCGCGGCCTGCGCGAGTCCCGTCGCCGTGCCGGACACGGGGTTCGTGGCCATGCCGCGTGAGGGGGACGCCGTGAGCCGTTCGTGGTGGAGGACCCCGATGTCCCCGACTCCGCTGATCAGATGCGCCGCGCCGGACGGGGGCGATATCAGCAGGCGCACGGCCGACTCCTCGAGGCCCCGGATCTGCGGCGCCCAGTGCCTGAGGTCGCGGGTGGCGTAGAGGGTCGCTCCGGTGCCGTACACGACGTGCCCCGAGTCGTACGGGTCGACGGCCACCGCCTGGATCCACCAGCCGAACTTGGGCCGGTCACCGCCCCACTTGAGGTAGGGGGTCTCGGACACGTCGAGGACGGCCGTGTCCTTCAGGGAGGTCCAGGTACGGCCGCCGTCGGCGGTCCGGAACACGGTGTCGCCGTCCGCCCAGCGGTTGTTGGTGGACACGACGACCGTGCCCGCCCTGCGGACGTCGGCCGCGACCCCGCCGTAGGCGAAGGTGTCCGCCGAGCCGTCGGCCGTGGTGCCGCCCGGCCGGACCGGGGTCACCTCGGTCCATGTTCCGGTGGCGGTGCGCAGCTTGTGCACGCTGCCGTCGGTCTGCCCGTTGGGGCCGGGCGCGTCGCCGTACGTCACGTACAGCTCCCGAGTGTGCGGGTCGTACGCGGCGCGGAGCGGGATCCTGGCGGAGCTGCCCGCGGGCTGCCCGGGGACGGCCTCCCAGCGGGTGCCGTCGGCCGTGCGGTAGAGGTTCGGCGTGCCCGGGGTGCCGTCGCCGTCGCCCCAGCCGGCGTAGACGGTGCGCCCGGCCGCGGCGAGGAACGTGACACCCTGCCCGGTGGGGTTCGCCTTCGCCGGGAAACCGGTCGCGGCGGACCAGGTGGCCCCCCGGTCGGTGGACCTGAGCAGCCCGTCGTGCCGGGTGCCCAGCCACAGGACGGCGCTGTCGCGGGGATCGACGAGAAGGCGTTCTCCCGAGCCGCGCCCGTCCTCGTTGGCGCCGAGTTTCACGGACAGGTCGGTGCGCGCCCAGGTGGTGCCGCGGTCCTCGGAGCGCAGGACGGCGCCGTTGCCCGCCCAGGACTGTGCGTAGGTGCCGACGGCGAGGTACAGGCGGTCCGGGTGGGCGGGGTCGACGGCCAGTGCCTCCACGCCGAGCAGGTTCCAGTCGTCCCAGCCGAGGTGGTCGGTCAGCGGCGTCCAGCGGGCCGTCCGGTCGTCCCAGCGGTAGGCGCCGCCTATGTCCGTGCGGGCGTAGGCGAGACCGCGTACGGCGGGGTGGAAGAGGACACCGGTGACGAAGCCGGTGCCGCCGACGACGACGTTGCGCCAGCGGTACGGCGCCGGGTCCGCGGCGGCTTTGTCCGTCGGGCCGCCCGGTGCCGCCGCGGCGACGCCGGGCATGGCGGCGACCGCAGCCGCGGCGGCGCTTCCGGCGAGCACGGTTCTTCTGCCCGGTCGGGGCGTGCGCATGACATACCTCGTTCGTGAAGGAGGGAAGGGATCAGGGACGGCACTGATCAGAGGCGGCAAGGACTGCGCCGCCCAGGGGCGCGGGGAACTGCCCGACCGGCCACGACGAACCCGCGGCCGGTGGACAGCAGGAGCACCCGGCACCCCGGACCGGCCGACCCGAACGACGAGGCGAAGCAGAGCGGGCGGACCCCAGGTCAGCCCTTCACCGCCCCGGTGAGCATCCCCTTCTTGAAGTGCCGCTGGACGAAGGGCGAGAGGACGGCGACGGGCAGCAGCGCCAGCACCATGACGGCCATCTGGATCGCGAGCGGCGACAGTTGCCCGGTGTTCACCTGGGTCGCGAGACCGACCGGACGCTCCTGCTTCTGCACCAGCTGGATCATGACGTTCTGCAACGGCATCATGTCCTGGTCGGTGAGGTAGATGGAGGCGTTGAACCAGGCGCTCCAGTACCCGACCGCGTAGAAGAGGGAGATCACCGCGAGCACGGCCCGCGACAACGGCATCACGATCTTCCAGAGGATGCGCCAGTCGCCCGCGCCGTCGATGCGTGCGCTGTCGACCAGTTCCGGCGAGATGCCCATGAAGAACGCGCGCAGCACCAGGATGTTGAAGACGCTGACCGCGCTCGGAAGGATCAGCGCGAGGTAGGTGTCGGTGAGGCCGAGCGCCTGCACCAGCAGATAGGTGGGGATGAGTCCCGCGCCGAAGAACATCGTCGCGAGCAGCAGCATCAGCAGCCAGCGGTGACCGAGCGAGCCGATGCGCGACAGTCCGTACGCGCACAGGACCGAGACGGCCATGCTGAAGAGGGTGCCGACCAGCGTCACCCCGAGGCTGACCAGGGCGGCACGTTGCACCTGGCCGCCGCCGAGCAGTTCCTGGTAGGCGATGAAGGTGACGCCCTTGGGGATCACCACCAGGCCTCCGGCGGCGTCGATGGTCTTCTTCGACTGCAGGCTCGTGACGACGACGATCCACAGCGGGAAGAGGATCGCGAGGGCGGCGAGCGTGAGGGCGAGCCCCTTGCCCGCGATCCCGGCCCTGCTCGGCTCCTCCTCCCAGGGCGGCCGGGGCGGCGCCGCCCACCGGCCCGGCGGGCGGGCCGGCCGGACGGCGGACTTGTCCATGACGGCGGTCATTTCTTGTACACCCCCTGCTCACCCATGAGATGGGCGACCTTGTTGGCGGTCAGGACGAGTCCGAGGCCCACGACACCCTTGACGAGGCCGGCGGCAGCGGCGTACCCGAAGTCCTGGTTGCGGATGCCGTTCCACCACACGTAGGTGTCGAGGACCTCGGAGGCTCCGGGACCCACGGAATCGCGCTGGAGCAGCAGTTGCTCGAACCCGACCGTCAGCGCGTCGCCGACGCGGAGTACCAGCAGCAGGGCGATCACGGGGCGCAGGGCGGGCAGCGTGATGTGCCACATCCGCCGCCAGCGTCCGGCGCCGTCCATCGCGGCGGCCTCGTACAGGTCGTTCGACACGGACGAGAGGGCGGCGAGGAAGACGATGATGCCCCAGCCCGCGTCCTTCCAGACGCCCTCGGCCGTCACCAGGAACTTGAAGATCCCCGGGTCGGTCATCAGGTCGATGCCCTTGTGTCCGTGCTGGCGCAGGGTCTGCGCGATGATGCCGGCGCCGCCGAAGATCTGCTGGAAGACGGTGACGACGAGGACCCACGAGAAGAAGTGCGGGAGGTACATGATCGCCTGGGCGACCGCCCGGACCCGGGGCCTGACGACGCTGTTGATGAGCAGCGCGAGCAGGATCGGGATCGGGAAGTAGAGCACCAGCTGGAGGAAGAACAGCACGAAGGTGTTCTGCACCGCGTGCCAGAACGCCGAGTCCTCGAAGATCCGCTGGAAGTTCTCGAAGCCGACCCAGGGGCTCTGGAGCATGGCGACGAAGCCGTTGTCGCTCAGATACGGGTCGTAGTCCTGGAAGGCTACGACGTTGCCGAGCACCGGTATGTAGGTGAAGACGAGGACCAGCGCGACCGCCGGCAGCGTCATCAGGATCAGGGTGCGGTCGCGTCTGAACCGCAGCCGCAGCTCCAGCCGGCCGGTACGCCGCCCCGCCCGCCTGGCCGCACGTCTCGCGGCCGCCTTCCCGGCGCTCCCGCCGGGCGCGTCCTCGCCCGGCGTCCGCCCGCCCGTCGTCGCATCGGCCCTGCTCCGGGGCACCGTGCTGTGGGACACGGCCTCCTCCTTGCCTCAGCCCTGGGTCACTTGGCCGCGGAGCCGTTGTCGTCGAGCAGCTTCTTGTACCAGGCGCGCAGGCCGTCGCCGCCCTTCTGCTTCCAGTCGGAGACCGCCTGTTGCATGTCGGCGATCTTCTTGCGGCCGCGCACGATGTCGTCCTCGAGCTGCTCGAAGTCGTTGGCGAGGTTGGTCCACCGGTTGGGCTCGGTGACGGTCAGGCCGTAGAAGGACGACTTCTTGGTGAAGGCGCCCATGCGCTGCTGCCACTCGACCTGGAGCCTGGCGATCTCGGGCAGGTCGGGGTGCGCGAGATAGGCGGCCGGGTCGCCGGTGTAGTCGTAGGCGCCGTTGACCTCGTTGGTGCCCTGCGTGGTCTTGGTGGGCAGCCCCTTCTTGAGCTCGAAGTCGGCGCCCTCGACCCCGTAGTCGGTGAGCATGCGCTCCTTGGTGCCGAACGGGGCGGCACAGAAGTTGGCCAGCGCGAGGAAGTCCTTGATCTGCTGCTCGGACGCCTTCTTGTTGACGAAGGTGAAGATGTTGGCGGGCTGGACGGCCCACAGGGCGGGGTCGCCGCCGTCGTGGCCGAAGATGTCGAACGCGGCCATCTCGAAGTCGGCGTTCTGGGTGCGCTGTTCGGCGGTCTTGCCGTACCAGTAGGACAGGTCTCCGTTGAAGACGAGCACCTGTCCGGCGCCGAACCGGTTGGACGCGTCGCCCTTGACGGCCTTGGCGTCGGGGTGGACCACGCCGGCCGCGTAGAGCTTGCGGGTCCACTCCAGGGCTTCGAGGTACTCGTCGGTCTCGATGCGGTTGATCAGCTTGCCGCCGTCGAGGTTCCACCACAGCGCCTTGTCGCTGCCGGACAGCACCCCGAACATGTTGAAGGCGGTCCACTTCAGGTCGTCGCAGGCCCACACCTTCGCCCTGGCGCTCGTCGCGTCCTTGGCCCAGGACAGGAACTCGTCCGCGCTCTTGGGGAGTTGGTAACCCTTCTTGGCGAAGATGTCCTTGCGGTAGAAGGGCGCGATGTTGTTGACGTACGAGGCGGGCATCGGGATCGCCCGCAGTTTCCCGCCGAAGATGGCGCGCTGCCAGGCGTCGGTGGGGACGGCCGCGAGGTTCGGATAGTCCTTGACCTTGTCGCCCGACAGGTGCGGGCCGAGGTCGGCGAACTTGGCGTTGACGGCGCTGGGGATCTTGCCCATCAGATTCCAGCCCGGGACGACCACCACGTCCGGGATGTCGCTGGAGGCGAGGACCGCGCCCAACTTCTCGTCGTAGGTGTTGCCGTCCTGGTTCTGCCAGGTCACGTCGACGCCGACGGCCTCGTTCATGGCCTTGTAGTAGGCGTTGCCGTTGGACGGCGGGGTGCCCCACAGGGGCGCCATGACCTTCAGCTTGCCGCCGCTGCCGAGCTTCTTCGGCACCGACGCCTTCAGCCCGTCCAGGGCGATCGCCTGGGTGAACCCCGCCGCCGAACCGTTCTTCGCCGGAATGTCGGGCGTCACGACGCTCGACGCCACGAAGGCCGGAAGGATCTTCTGGGCGTCCTTGCCGGAGGTCGTGCCCTCCTTGTTGCCGTCCTGCCCGCCGCAGGCGGTGAGCAGCGGCATGCCGCCGGCCACGGCGGCCGCGGCGACCGCCGTGGAGGCGAGGAAGCTTCTCCGGCTGGGAGCGGAGGTGGCGGAGTTCGGCGTCATTGCGTCAACCCTTCGTGGCGCACAGCAGGACACCCGGCGGTGGAGCCGTCGGCTGCGGTGTCTTGAGTGGAACTGGCTGAGCTGAAGCGGTCCTCGGAGAGATGCGGACTTCTGAGCGGCAGGCCCGGCAGTCGAAGCGCTTCGATGTTGCTGCGAGGTTAAGTGAACACCTGGGGGCGCACAAGAGTCGTTCCCAAGATTCCTCGGAGGTGTGGACCAATCTGCGTGCCCCTTCTGACACTTGACATCACAACCAGGAATCGGAGTTGTTGCACCGGGGTGTCTTGACACCCGCCCCTCGGTCGAACCAGCATCGAAGCGCTTCGAAAGCTCCCCGCCGCTCCGTCGCAAAGGGATCACCAAGTGACCGCACAGACGCCTCCTACGCCGCCTTTCCGCGATCCGCGACTGCCGTTCGCGAAGCGCATCGACGACCTGCTGGTGCGGCTCACCCTCGACGAACGCATCGCGTTCCTGCACCAGTTCACGCCCGCCGTGGAACGGCTCGGCGTCGCCGCCTTCCGGACCGGGCAGGAAGCCCTGCACGGGGTGGCCTGGATGGGCCCCGCGACCGTGTTCCCACAGGCCGTGGGGCTCGGCGCGACCTGGAACGACGACCTCGTGCGCCGGGTCGGCGAAGCGGTCTCGACGGAGGCCCGCGCCATGCGCGCCCGCGACGACCGCGTCGGCCTCAACGTCTGGTCCCCCACCGTCAATCTGCTGCGCCACCCGCTGTGGGGCCGCAACGAGGAGGGCTACTCGGAGGACCCGCGGCTCACCTCCGCCATCGCCACGGCGTACACGCGGGGCCTGCGCGGCGACCACCCGCTGTACTGGCGCACGGCGCCCGTCCTCAAGCACTGGCTCGCACACAACAACGAGACGCGGCGCGACACCACGTCGTCGTCGGTGCGCCCGCGCGTGCTGCACGAGTACGACCTGCCCGCCTTCCGCGCGACCGTCGAGGCGGGCGCGGTGGCCGGGGTGATGCCGGCGTACAACCTGGTCAACGGCCGCCCCAACCACGTCTCGCCGTACCTGCGCGAGCAGTTGCGCACCTGGACCGACCAGGAGCTGCTGGTCTGCTCGGACGCGGGCGCCCCCTCCAACCTGGTGGACTCCGAGCACTACTTCGACACCCACGAGGAGGCGACCGCCGCCGCTGTCAGGGCCGGCGTCGACAGCTTCACGGACCACGGCACGGACAGCTCGCAGATCGTCGCCCGCGTCCAGGGTGCCCTCGTCCAGGGCCTGTTGAGCGAGGCCGACATCGACACCGCGGTCCGCCGCCAGCTGGACGTCCGCTTCCGGCTGGGCGAGTTCGACCCCGACTCGGACCCGTACGCCGGCACCGAGGACTTCAACACCCCGGCCCACCGCGCGCTCGCCCAGGAGGCCGCCGAACAGGCGATCGTCCTGCTCAAGAACGACGGGCTGCTGCCGCTCGCCCCGGACGTCCGCGTCGCCGTCGTCGGGCTCCTCGCCGACGAGTGCAAGCTCGACTGGTACAGCGGCACGCTCATCCACCGCTCGACGCCGCTGGAGGGACTGTACGAGCGGTTCGGCGCCGACCGCGTGGACTTCGCCGAAGGCGTGGACCGGGTCCGTCTGCGGACCACGCAGGGCACGCACCTGTCGGTGCCCGCCACCGACGGCGCCACGGACGAGGTGCGCGGCGCCGCGGGCGCCCTGGATCCGGCCCTGCTGTCCGGCCGCACCGACCTGCCGCCGCTCACCACCGACGGCCCCGGCACCGAGTTCGCCCTGATCGACTGGGGCGAGGGCGTGCTGACCCTGCGCGCCCCGGACGGCCGCTACCTGTCGGTCGCCGAGGACGGCTTCGTGCGCGCCTCCGCCGACCGGCCCGGCGGCTGGGTCGTCCAGGAGACCTTCCGCCTGGAACCCTCTCAGTCCCACGAGAACGGCCACCTCCTCAAGCACCTGGGGACGGGCAGGTACGTCACGGTCGCCACCGACGGCGTGAAGGTTGCCGCGGAGAACCCGGCGGTCCTCTTCCTCGACTTCACCGAGCGGGGCACGGACGCCGTGGCGCGCGCGGCGGCCTCCGCGGACGTCGTCCTCGTCGTCGCGGGCAACGACCCGCACATCAACGGCCGCGAGACGGAGGACCGCACGACCCTGCGGCTGCCTGCGCACCAGGAGCGGCTGCTGCGCGCCGCCCGCGCCGCCAACCCGGCCACGGCCCTCGTCCTGGTGTCCGCGTACCCGTACGCGGTCGACGTCGCCGCGCTGCCGGCCGTCCTGTGGACCGCGCACGGCGGACAGGCCGCGGGAACGGCCCTGGCCCGCACCCTCGCCGGGGACGTCTCGCCCGCGGGCCGTCTCCCGCAGACCTGGTACGCCTTCGACGACGACCTGCCCGACCTCCTCGACTACGACGTGATCGGCGGCCGCCAGACCTACCTGTACTTCGAGGGCACGCCGCTGTTCCCCTTCGGACACGGCCTGTCGTACACGTCGTTCGCCTACGCCGACCTCCGGGTCCGCCGACACCCGGGCGGGCTGACGGTCTCGTTCGGCGTCACCAACACCGGCGGGACCACCGCCGACGAGGTGGCCCAGCTCTACGTGCGCGCCGCCGCCCCTTCCGTGCCGCGTCCCCGACGCGAACTGGCGGCGCACCGCCGCTTCCGCCTCGCACCCGGCGCCTCGGCGGAGCTCTCCTTCGAAGTCCCTTACTCCTCCTTCGAGTTCTGGGACGTGGCCCTCGGCCGGCCACGCCTGGAACCGGGCCGGTACGAGCTGCTCGCGGGTGCGTCCAGCGAGGACGTGCGGCTCCGTACGACGGTCGAGCTCGACGGTGAACCGGCCACGCCCCGCCCCGTCCTGGCACACGGCCTGGACGCGGCCGACTTCGACGAACAGCGGGGGGCCGTCCTGGTCGACCGTACGCGGACGGCGGGGGACGCGGTGTCACCGGCGGACGACGGAACGGCCGAACTCCTCTTCACGGCCTGCGACTTCGGCACCGGGATCACGGACGTCTCCGTCGAGGCGGCGGGCGAGGGCGTCGTGGAACTGTCGCTGGACGGCGGCCGGTCGTACGTCGCACTGACCGTCGCCGCGACGAAGGGGCCGTACGACTACGCGAGGCTCGGCGCCGTCGTCACCGCCGACGGAGTGCGCGACGTCCACCTCAGGCTGCGCGGGCCGCTGCGGCTCGCGCACGTCGGCTTCTCCGGTTGAGGGTCCGCGGAAGCCGACGGAGGGCCCGGCACCGGGACACGGGTGCCGGGCCCTTTTCGGGGAGGGGGCGGGGCCGGCACACGAGGCATCGACGTCGGGCCCTTTCCGCGTACGGGGCGCGGCGCGTCCGGAGCGAGCGGGGCACCGGGAGCGCGCGATGTCCGCGTACGGCGCGGAGCGCGGCACGCGGAAGCACTGGTGTCGGGCCTTCGGGCCGCGGGGCTCACGCACCCGGCCGAAGTCGGCCGGGGCGCCGGCTCGGCCGGCGGTGACGCCAGGGCCGGGCGGGGCCGGGCCGGTCTCAGGAGGCCTCCACCGCCGCCTTGATGCGCCGGCCGAAGGCGTCCGCGTCCTTGCGCGCCGCGCTCAGCGCGAACCCGACCAGGAGCTTGCCGATGCCGTGGCCTTCGAGGACGTTGAAGATCCTCACGCGCGTCTTGCCCTCACCGGTGGACTCCAGGTCGTAGCCGCCCGCGTCGGCCGTCACGACGTTCTTCGAGATCTCCGCCCAGCGGATCCGGTGGGGCGCCTCGAACTCGGTGATCCGGAACTGCCGGCCCGTCTTCATGCCGGCGTCCTTGACCGTGCTGGTGAAGACCGTGCCCACGGCCGTGGGGCCGTCCGGAGTCTTCGTGATCTTCTGGACCCGGGGGCTGAATTTCGGGTCGTTCGTGCCCGCGGCGAGAAACGCGAAGACCTCGTCGATGGGGCGGTCGACCTCGGTTGTCGCCTCGAACTGACCGGCCACGGTTCCTCCTGTGATGCGATCGGTTGATCTTCGTCCGAGGGCACGCGTCCGTGCCAGGCGCCTTCAGCCTACGAGCCGGACCGCGCCGCCGCGCCCTGTTGGCGATTCCCCTGCGCCCGGGCACCGGCCGGGGCCGGCCGTCTCCAGGTCACGACGTGCGGGCATACGCCGACGGCCGGAGCCCCCGCACAGCGGGCTCCGGCCGTCGGCTCGGGACGTGTGGGTCAGAGGGCGAGGCCCGTCAGAACCATCACGCGCTCGTAGGTGTAGTCGTCCATCGCGAAGCGCACGCCCTCGCGGCCCACGCCGGACTGCTTCACACCGCCGTACGGCATCTGGTCGGCGCGGTAGGACGGCACGTCGCCGACGATGACGCCACCCACCTCCAGCGCACGGTGGGCGCGGAAGGCCGTCTGCAGGTCGTGCGTGAACACACCTGCCTGGAGGCCGTACTTGGAGTCGTTGACCGCGGCGAAGGCGGCGGCCTCGCCGTCCACCTTGCGCACGGTGAGGACGGGGCCGAAGACCTCCTCGCAGGAGATCGTGGTGTCCGTCGGCACGTCGGCGAGCACGGTCGGCGCGTAGGAGGCACCGTCCCGCTTGCCGCCGGTGAGCACCCGGGCGCCGGCCGCGGCGGCCTCGTCCACCCACGCCTCGACGCGCTTGGCCGCGTCCTCGCTGACCAGCGGGCCGACGTCGGTCTTGTCGTCGGAGGGGTCACCGGTGACCTGGGCCTCGACGGCGGCGACGATGCGGGGCAGCAGCCGGTCGTACACCGACGCGTCGGCGATCACGCGCTGCACGGAGATGCAGGACTGGCCGCCCTGGTAGTTCGAGAAGGTCGCGATGCGGGTCGCGGCCCAGTCGAGGTCCTCGTCGCTCGCGAAGTCGGCCAGGACGACGGCCGCGCCGTTGCCGCCGAGCTCCAGGGTGCAGTGCTTGCGCGGCACCGAGTCCATGATCGCGTAACCGACCTTCTCGGAGCCGGTGAACGAGATGACGGGCAGGCGCTCGTCCTGGACCAGAGCGGGCATCCGCTCGTTCGACACCGGCAGGATGCTCCAGGAACCGGCCGGGAGCTCCGTCTCGGCGAGCAGGTCGCCGATGATCAGGCCGGACAGCGGGGTCGCGGGCGCCGGCTTCAGGATGATCGGCGCGCCGGCGGCGATGGCCGGGGCGATCTTGTGGGCGCACAGGTTCAGGGGGAAGTTGAACGGCGCGATGCCGAGGACGACGCCCTTGGGGAAGCGACGGGTGAGGGCGAGGCGCCCCTGGCCACCGAGGTCGGTGTCGAGGCGCTGGGCCTCTCCGCCGTTGAAGCGACGGGCCTCCTCGGCCGCGAACCGGAACACCGACACCGCACGGCCGACCTCGCCGCGCGCCCACTTGATCGGCTTGCCGTTCTCGGCGGAGATGAGCTGCGCGATCTCCTCGGTGCGCTCGACCAGGCGCTTGCTGACGTGGTCGAGGGCGGCGGCGCGCACGTGGGCCGGGGTGGCGGCGAACTCGTCCCGCACGGCGTACGCGGCGGCGACGGCCTCCTCGACCTGTGCCTCGGTCGGCACGCTGACCTGTCCGACGACTCGGCCGTCCCACGGCGAGGTGACGTCGAACGTGGTCTCACCGGTGGCCTGGCGGCCGGCGAGCCAGAAGGCGTGGGTGGAAGTCATTGTCGAGTCCCGGCCCTTCCGTGTTGGGGGGTGTCGCTGGATGGTCCTGCGCTTTCACGATCCACGGTAGGGCCGGGGCGTGGGACGGTCGCTTGTCCGAGTCGTAGCAGTCAGCGGGTGGGATGCTCCGCTTTGGCACGGTGGGTGGCGCGTGCCTGTTCCCCAGGGGCTCCGCCCCCGGGCCCCCTGATCGGCCTGGACGGCCCCGTCCTCGAACGCCGGACGGGCTAATTCCTCTCTGCCCCCGGACGGACTACAGCCTCGCCGCCGGACGCGCCGGAGCGAACCGCTCGCCGGACGCGCCGAAGCCACCAGGTCACCGGACGCGCCGGAGGCACCCGCTCGCCGGGTGGGCCGCAGCGGGCTACTCCCCCGGTGCCGACGTCGCCTTCAGGGCCAGCCAGAGTTCCATGCGTACGTCGGGGTCGTCCAGGGAGCGGCCGAGGATCTCCTCGACACGGCGCATGCGGTAGCGGAGGGTGTGTCGGTGCACTCCGAGGTCGGCGGCCGCGGCGTCCCACTGACCGTGGCGGGACAGCCAGGCCCGGAGTGAGGCCACCAGGTCGCCCCGCCCGGTCGCGTCGTGCTCGTGCAACGCGCGCAGCAGGCCGTCCGCGAAGGCCCGCACCGCGTCGTCCGCGAGCAGCGGCAGGACCGAGCCGGCCGCCAGCTCCTCGTGCTCGACGAGGAACCGTCCGCGTCGCCGCGCCACCGACAGGGCCTGCTCGGCCTGTTTGTAGGCGGCCGCCGCAGCGATCGGGCCCGCGGGCGCCGACAGCCCGACCACCAGTTCGTCCTCGTCCCCGGCGGGCTGTTCCCGCACGGTGCTACGCGAGGCCTCCAGCCCGGCGGCGTACTCCCCGCACGCGGCGACCGCCGCGCCCCCGTCCACGGCGAGCACGACGAGCCGTTCGCCGTCGGGCACGACGAGCACGGACTCCCCGGAGCGCGCGGCGGCGGACTCGACGACCTCGGCGAGCCCGCCGAGCGGGTCGCCGTGGGTGTCGGGCACGGTGACGGCGGTCTGCGTGGGCGCCGCCGCGCCGACGCGCGCGTGCCCGTCGGCGTGCGCCCGCGCGGCCGACGCCGACGCCGATTCGGCGAGGATCAGCCGGAACGGGGCGTCCAGCAGCTCCCCGTACAGGTCCCCGGCGACGGCGCGGGCGTGGTCGGGCTCCCCGGCGAGCAGCATGCGCAGCACGGCGGCGCCGATCCGCTGCTCGGCCGCGTGCAGCGACCGCGACCGCTCCGTGGTGAGCGTGAGCAGGGCGATCGCCGAGTGCACGGCATAGCGCTCCGCCGTGCCGAGGGCGGCCGCGGTGCCCACGGCGAGCGCGGCGCGCGGCCGTCGCCCGGTGCCGAGGGAGTGGAGCTCCACCCGGTCGTCGCCGCCGACGACGGAGCTGGCGGGCGCGGGCCGCTCCCGCAGCCGCTCCACGTCCGGAGTGAGCCGTGCGGCCCGGCGGCCCGCCCACTCGGGTGCGGTGGCGACGACGGCTCCGGAGGCGTCGTAGAGCGCCGCCCATCCGTCGACCTGCCCGGCGAGCGCGGCGAGGAGCCCCTCGGGTCCGTCGTTCAGGGCCTGCTTGGTGAGCTCGCGCTGTGCCGCGAATCCGGCGGTGACGGCCCGGTACTGGTCGGCGGCGATCGCGGCGGAGACGGCCTTGCTGATGGCGAGGAAGGGCGTGCGCCGGGGCACTTCGAGGAGCGGCAGCCCCTCCTCCTCGGCGGCGTCGACGAGCGCCTTCGGGATCTCCTCGTAGTTGACGCCGACGGCGAAGCCGAGTCCGACGACCCCCGCCCCCACCAGGCGCTTCACATAGCGCCGCATGGCCTCCGGGTCCTCCGCGTCCAGCTTGAGCGCGGTGATCAGGAGGAGCTCCCCGCCCTCCATGTACGGCACGGGGTCGGCGAGCTCGCTGACATGCGCCCAGCGGACGGGCACGTCCAGGCGGTCCTCGCCCGCGCGCACGGTCAGCTTGAGCGCGGAATGGTGGACGAGCGAGGCGAGCGTGGGGGGCATGGGGCCTTCAGGTCTGTGTGATCTCTGTGATCTTTTGGCCGCGGCGTATGAACGACCTGTGTCGATTCTGCCTCACCGTACGGTCGCCGTGTGACCCGATGCCCCTTCGTCCTGCTCAGCCGCGTAGATCCACCAGGAGGGGCGGCGCGTGCTCTCCCTTCACATCGGTCAGCGACAGCACCGCGTGCCCCGGCGGTACCGCGTGAGCCAGTTCGGACGCGGACCAGCGCTCCCGCTCAACCTGGCGCACGGTGACGGCCTCCGTGGTGATGGCCTTGCCGGTGACCAGCTTGCGCAGGGCGTGCATGGCCCGGGTCATCGGCTGGTCGGCGAAGACAGCGTGCTGGGCGACATCCTTGGTCTCGACCCACTCCGTGCCCCAGGCGTCGGCGAACCGGGTGCCGTCCCAGGTCGTCACCCCGGCCAGCGCCATCCGGCAGCCGACCGCCCCGTACAGCGGTCCGTGCAGCGCCTCCGGTACGTCGGAGACCGTGCGCAGCGCGAGCACCACCCCGGCGTTCTGGGAGCGCAGGCGCTGGATGCGCCGTACCGACCCGGGGGTGACGGTGCCGGTGGCGTCGTCGAGGACCAGGGTGAGGAAGTGGTCGCGGGGGTCCTCCCGGGCGACCCCGGTGAACTGGGCCAGCACCAGCCGGGCGATCAGCCGCGCGGCCTCCTCGTGGCCGTGCTGGGGCAGGTCGATGCGGACCCGCAGCGGGTGGTGGACGACGGCCCGCAGCGAGAACGGGCGGATCGTGTCGCCGCCCGCGCCGAAGAAGCCGGCGAAGGCGGGCCGGTCGAGCAGGGCGAGCCGGTCGGCGAGCGCCGGGCCGGGGTCGCCGGGGCCGCCGGCCTGCCGGGCCCGGGCGTCGAGTTCGCGGCGCATCACCGCGTGCTCGGCGCCGGCCAGCCGCTCACGCAGGTCGGCCAGGGCGGCGGGGTCCCCGTCCAGCAGTTCCCGCAGGACGGGCAGCGCCGGGAAGCGGCCGTGCGCGGCCTGGTACGGGCCGAGCACCTGGGCCAGGGGGCGGGCCGCGCGCTCGGCGCCCACTCCGTCCAGGTCCCCGGCCAGTGCCTCGGCGAGGAATCCGGCCGCCTCGTCGGGGTCGGCGCTCTCTGCGTAGGGGTCCAGGTCGTGGACGGAGGCGGGGTCGCCGACGCGCACCACCACGTCGTAGGCCGAGTCGGGGCCCAGCTCGCCGCCCGGGGCGCCGACCGCGACGACGGCGCAGGCGCCGGTGAGGGCCTGGAGCGTCAGGGACTCCGCCACCGGGGCGAGCACCCGCCGGGTCTTGCCCGCGCCCGACGGCCCGACGAGCAGCAGCGAGGTGCGCAGCGTCTCCGGACCGAGGGCCGCGTCGACGCCGCCGTAAGCCAACGGGGTGCGCTCGGCCTTCACCCACCGTCCGATGCGTACCTGCCCGGTGAGCAGGTCGTGCCGGGCGGCGCGGTGAGCGAGGTCGCGGGCGCCCGAGGGGTGCGTGAAGGCGGCGGCGCCCTGCCGCAGCACCGTGTCCGTGAAGTCGGCGAGCCGGCCCAGGCGCCGAGCCCCGGTCCAGCGGTGCTCGATCCGGGCACAGTCCACGTCGTTCATCCGCCCGGCGAGCACCTCGGCGGTGAGCGCGTCGGCGACCTGCTGCTGTCCGGCCTCGCGCAGCTCGGGCCAGCGGGCCCGGGGCTGCTCGGCCGCCGGGGCGGGGTGGCCGTCCTGCGCGGCGCGGCGACGGGCGTCGCGCCGGGCCCGGAGCAGCGGCCACCAGTCACCGAGCAGGGCGCAGGGCCACAGCACGAGGAGGACGACCAGGACGTCGAGGACCTCCTTCGACGGCGATTCGTACACCCCGTAGCCGCCGGTGATCAGCACGATCAGCGAGAACAGGGGGGTCATCACGGGCACCGGGTCCCAGCCGACGAGCGGGAAGGCGTCCGGGAAGACGAAGCTGAGGACGACCAGGGCGAGCAGCGCGGCGAGCAGGGCCCGTGCGGGCTGGGGCTTGCGGCCGACGTAGTGGCGCACGACCGCCCACCAGCCGCCCAGCCGGATCACGGCGTAGACGATCACCGCGAAGGAGAGACCGGCGTAGACCTCCAGCGCCTCCACGCCGGGGTAGGGCACCGCCTCGCCCTTGAGCGCCTTGGGTGTGGCCAGCGTGCCGCCCCACCACCAGTCGTCCGGGGTGAACAGGCGCAGCAGCGTGAACTCGTAGGGGACCTCACCGCGCCGCCAGAAGGACCAGACGATGATCCCGAGGGCGACCGGGACCAGCATCCCGGCGACCGTCATCGCGGAGAGCCGCTCCGCCGTGCGGGCCGCCTTCGGGCGTTGGTAGCCGAAGCGCCAGATGCCGGGTTCGGCCTCGGGCCGGTTCGCGTTGAGCCAGTCGGCCACCCGTGCGCCGGGGCTCCGCCCCGGCTGCGGCGGCACCCGTGTCGCGTCCGCGGGTCCCGCCGGGCGCGGCACCGGGTCCGCATGCGTGTCCCGCGCGTCCTGCGTCCCGTCGCTGTTCATCGCCCTTGCCCCCTGACCAGCCGTTCCGTCCACCGTCAGCGAGTCAATCTAACGCCCCCGCAAGGGGAGTTCACCGCATACGCGGCCGGGCTCGCGGGGATGCACGGTTGCTCCGCTATGTCCACCGCGGACAAGCGTCCTCCCGGACAACGCCCACATGGAGCATGCCCAGTCCGCACCTACCGTCCTAGCCTGCGAGAAAAGAAGGCAAGCGTCCGAAACACCCCCACGCAAGATCATCAGGGAGCCCCTCATGACCGCACTTCCGCAGGAGCGCCGCGTCGTCACCGCCATCCCCGGCCCGAAGTCGCAGGAGCTTCAGGCCCGCCGTACCGCCGCGGTCGCGGCCGGTGTGGGCTCCGTGCTCCCCGTGTTCACCACGCGCGCGGGCGGCGGCATCATCGAGGACGTCGACGGCAACCGGCTGATCGACTTCGGCTCCGGCATCGCCGTGACCAGCGTCGGCGCCAGCGCGGAGGCCGTCGTACGCCGGGCCTCCGCCCAGCTCCAGGACTTCACCCACACCTGTTTCATGGTCACGCCGTACGAGGGCTACGTCGCCGTGGCCGAGGCGCTCGCCGAGCTGACCCCCGGTGACCACGACAAGAAGAGCGCCCTGTTCAACTCCGGCGCCGAGGCCGTCGAGAACGCCGTCAAGATCGCGCGCGCGTACACCAAGCGCCAGGCCGTCGTCGTCTTCGACCACGGCTACCACGGCCGCACCAACCTCACGATGGCGCTGACCGCGAAGAACATGCCGTACAAGCACGGCTTCGGTCCCTTCGCGCCCGAGGTCTACCGCGTTCCGGTGGCGTACGGCTACCGCTGGCTGACCGGCCCGGAGAACGCCGGCGCCGAGGCGTCCGCCCAGGCCATCGACATGATCAACAAGCAGATCGGGGCCGAGAACGTCGCCGCGATCATCATCGAGCCGGTCCTCGGCGAGGGCGGCTTCATCGAGCCCGCCAAGGGCTTCCTCCCGGCCATCAGCAAGTTCGCCAAGGACAACGGCATCGTCTTCGTCGCGGACGAGATCCAGTCCGGCTTCTGCCGCACCGGCCAGTGGTTCGCCTGCGAGGACGAGGGCATCGTCCCGGACCTGATCACCACCGCCAAGGGCATCGCGGGCGGCCTGCCGCTCGCCGCCGTCACCGGCCGCGCCGAGATCATGGACGCCGCGCACGCGGGTGGCCTCGGCGGCACCTACGGCGGCAACCCGGTGGCCTGTGCCGGCGCGCTCGGCGCGATCGAGACGATGAAGGAGCTCGACCTCAACGCCAAGGCGAAGGCGATCGAGGCGACGATGAAGTCGCGCCTGTCCGCCATGCAGGAGAAGTTCGACATCATCGGCGACATCCGTGGCCGTGGCGCCATGATCGCCATCGAGCTGGTCAAGGACCCGGCCACCAAGGAGCCGAACCCCGAGGCGACCGCCGCGCTGGCCAAGGCCTGCCACCAGGAGGGCCTGCTGGTCCTGACCTGTGGCACCTACGGCAACGTCCTCCGCTTCCTGCCCCCGCTGGTCATCGGCGAGGACCTCCTGAACGAGGGCCTCGACATCATCGAGCAGGCCTTCGCCCGCGTCTGACACCCCACCCGCCCCAGCACCGGAACACGGTCCGCCGGCCCCGCCGGGTTCCGGTCGGTTCCGGTGCCGGGGCACTCGGCGTAAGAGCGTGTGAAGAACGTGTGCGAGGTGCATGACGGGACGCGATTCCGCCTGTCGGAGCCGCACCCCCTGTCGTAGGTTCTACCCAGATGAGAGATACACCCCGCCCACAGGGGACTGTGGGTGACACCGGGTCGGGGCCTCCCCAGCTTCAGCCTGGTCGTGCCCTCGCGCACACACCCGGGGCTTCCGGCTCCGGATCTCCTCACCGATCGGACAGTCGCCCGCCCCAAACCCCCCGGGGCGCGCGGCAATCCGATCAGGACGGCCGCCCCGGAACCACCCCCCCTGTTCCGGGGCGGCCGACCTTCCTCCTCGGCCTTCCGGTTCTCCTCTTCGCGTTGATCACCTGGCAGGTGGCCGCCCATGGCGCGCTCGCCCGGGCGGACGAGCGCCTCAGCGGCCGCCTGGTCCGCCCGGACCGCGCGGCCGAGTTTCTCGCCGACCTCGGCAGCATCGCCGTCGCCGTCCCGGTCCTGGCCGTCGTCCTCGTCGGTGTGGCCGTCCACGCCCGCCGTGCCGGCGCGGTCCGCTGGTGGCTCGCGCCCACGGCCGCGGCGCTGCTGATGGCGGCCGTACCGGCGCTGATCGTCCCGCTGAAGGAGCTCGTCGCCCGTCCGGGACCCCCTGTCATGGGTCCCGGCACGGGCTTCTTCCCCTCCGGCCACACGGCCACGGCGGCCATCGCCTACGGCGCCGCCGCGCTGCTCCTCCTCCCCCGTCTGCGCGGCCCGGGCGCCCGTCGCGCCCTGGTCGCCGTCTGTCTCCTCCTCAACGCCCTGGTCGCCTGCGGCCTGGTCCGCAGCGGCTATCACTGGCCGCTGGACGTGGTGGCGAGCTGGTGCCTGTGCACGGCGCTGCTGACGGGACTGTGGATGTTCCTCAGCCGAAGTAGCGGTCGAAGTTCGTCGAGAACTCCCAGCTCCCGAACCGGTCCCAGTTGACCGACCAGGTCATCAGGCCGCGCAGCCCCGGCCAGGTGCCGTGGGTGGCGTACGAGCCGCAGTTCGTCTTCTTGGTGAGGCAGTCGAGGGCCTTGGTCACCTCCGCCGGGGCGACGTAGCCGTTGCCGGCGTTGGTGGAGGCGGGCATGCCGATGGCGATCTGGTCGGGGCGCAGCGGCGGGAAGACGTTGTTCGCGTCGCCCGCGACCGGGAAGCCGGTGAGGAGCATGTCCGTCATGGCGATGTGGAAGTCCGCGCCGCCCATGGAGTGGTACTGGTTGTCGAGGCCCATGATCGGGCCGGAGTTGTAGTCCTGGACGTGCAGCAGGGTCAGGTCGTCGCGCAGCGCGTGGATGACCGGGAGGTACGCCCCGGCGCGCGGGTCCTGGCCGCCCCACTTGCCCGTGCCGTAGTACTGGTAGCCGAGCTGCACGAAGAAGGTCTCGGGGGCCATGCTCAGGACGAATTTCGAGCCGTACTTGGCCTTCAGTGTCTTCAGCGCCGAGATGAGGTTGACGACCACCGGTGTGGTCGGGTGCTTGAAGTCGGTGTCGCTCGCGTCGAGGGAGAGCGAGTGGCCCTCGAAGTCGATGTCGAGGCCGTCCAGGCCGTAGGTGTCGACGATCTTCGAGACCGAGGAGACGAAGGTGTCGCGGGCGGCCGTGGTGGTGAGCTGGACCTGGCCGTTCTGACCGCCGATCGAGATCAGCACCTTCTTGCCCGCGGCCTGCTTCGCCTTGATCGCCGCCTTGAAGTCGGCGTCGCTCTCGACGGTGGGGCACTCGGTGGCCGGGCAGCGGTTGAAGCGGATGTCTCCGGAGGTGACGGAGGTCGGTTCGCCGAAGGCGAGGTCGATGACGTCCCAACTGTCGGGCACGTCGGCCATGCGGGTGTAGCCGGCGCCGTTGGCGAAGCTGGCGTGCAGGTAGCCGACGAGGGCGTGCGGGGGGAGGTCCGAGGAGCCGCCGCCTGAGCCCGCCGAGGTGGTGGCGGTGACCGTCGAGGACTTCGCGGACTCGCCGGCGTCGTTCGTGGCGGCGACCTGGAAGGAGTACGCGGTGGACGGCGTCAGTCCGCTCACGGTGGCCGAGGTGCCGGTGACGGTCTGGACCTTGACGCCGTCGCGGTAGACGGCGTACCCGGTCGCGCCGGCCACCGCGGACCAGGACAGGGCGACGGACGAGGAGCTGACGGTGCCGGCGGTCAGGCCGGTGGGCGCGGCGGGCGGCTGCCCCGCGTCGACGCCGGGGCCGACCAGGGAGACGTCGTCGGCGTAGTAGGTGCCGGTGCCGTACCAGCCGTGCGTGTAGATCGTGACCTTGGTGGTGGAGGGGCCGGTGCGGAAGGTCGTGGCCAGCTTCTGCCAGTCGGTGGCCGACTGCGTCCAGGTGGAGACGTCGGTGGTGCCGGTGCCGGTGGCACCGAGGTAGACGTAACTGCCCCGGACGTAGCCGGAGAGGGTGTACTGCGCGTCGGGTTTGACGGTCACGGTCTGCGCGCACTGCGCGTAGTCACTGCCGGCCGGGGTCGCCTTCAGCGCCGAACTGCCGCTCCTGACGGGTGAGGTGACGGTGCTGCCCGCCGTGCAGGTCCAGCCGTCCAGGCCCGACTCGAACCCGCCGTTGCGGGCGAGGTCCGCGTCGGCCGCACGGGCGGCCGACGAGAGCGCGGCAAGGCCGGGCACGGTCAGGGCGGTCGCCGTGCACACGGCGATGAGTCTGCGACGCGAGAACGGTCCGGTGCGTCCGGTGCGATCCACAACTGCCTCCGGGCATGGGGGAAATGGGAGGGTGGAGCGCGCCCAACTTGGTCCAGACCAATTCGGTTGTCAAGACCTCTGACAGGCGCGGGACCCGCCCGCGCGCCTCTAGCGACCCTCGTTCCCGGCCAGCCCCGCCGCCGCCTCGTGCATGGCCAGTTCGAGCAGTGCCGGATCGGTCAGCGTGCCGGAGCCGTCGGGCGGGACCAGCCAGCGGACCCCGCCGGTCGACCGGCCCGGGTACGGCACCACGATCCACGTGCCGCTGCCCGCCGTGCGCACCCCGGTGCCGAGCCACCGCGCCGCGGTGCCCGCGGGCACGAAGAACCCCATCCGGGCGTCACCGAAGTCGACGAGCACGGGCCCCGGCTGGTCGATCACCCGGGTGAGCACGTCGAGCGTCGGATAGCCGAGTTCGCCCGGCAGGATGAGCACGTCCCAGGCCCGGCCGGCGGGTAGCAACGCGACTCCCTTCGGGTTGCGCTCCCACTCCCATCGGCAGGCCTCGGGGTCCGGTGCCACCGACGTCAGCCACTCGACCGCCGCCTTCGCCCCTGTCATGACGGAACCTCCCTCTCTGCTGCGACGTTGGTCGCGTCACAGGGGAGAGGGAGGTTCGGGCCGGGCATTACGCGGGTTCCGGCTTCTTGTGGGCAGTGAACCGGGTCACACCGTGCGATCAGGGCGTGCGCCGACGGATCAGGAACGCCTCCACGCGCCCCGCCCGCCGGTCGGCTCGCCCGGCCGCGGATCAGCTGTCGAAGCCGAGCCCCAGCCTGTCCATCGCCCGCAGCCACAGATTGCGCCGGCCGCCGTGCGCGTCCGCCCGCGCCAGCGACCACTTGGTCAGGGCGATCCCGGTCCAGGCGAAGGGCTCGGGCGGAAAGGGCAGCGGCTTCCTGCGGACCATGTCCAGTTCGGTGCGCTCCGTGCGCTCCCCCGCCAGCAGGTCGAGCATCACGTCCGCACCGAACCGCGTCGCCCCCACGCCGAGGCCCGTGTACCCGGCCGCATACGCCACCTTGCCCTGGTGGGCGGTGCCGAAGAAGGCCGAGAAGCGCGAGCAGGTGTCGATGGCGCCGCCCCAGGCGTGCGTGAAGCGGACGCCCTCCAACTGCGGGAAGCAGGTGAAGAAGTGCTCCGCGAGCTTCGCGTACGTCTCCGGACGGTCGTCGTACTCGGCGCGCACCCGGCCGCCGTACGGGTAGATCGCGTCGTAGCCGCCCCACAGGATCCGGTTGTCGGCCGACAGCCGGAAGTAGTGGAACTGGTTGGCCGAGTCACCGAGGCCCTGGCGGTTCTTCCACCCGACGGACGCCAGCTGGTCCGCCGTCAGCGGCTCGGTCATCAGGGCGTAGTCGTAGACCGGGACGGTGTAGGAGCGGACGCGCTTGACCAGGTTCGGGAAGATGTTGGTGCCGAGGGCGACCCGGCGGGCGCGCACCGAGCCGTACGGGGTGCGCACGGCCATCCCCGCGCCGTACGCCTTCAGCTGGAGCGCGGGCGTGTGCTCGTACACCCGCACGCCGAGCCGGAGGCACGCCTCCTTCAGGCCCCAGGCCAGCTTGGCCGGGTGGAGCATGGCGACGCCCCGGCGGTCGTACAGGCCGGCCAGGAAGGTCGGTGAGTCGACCTGTTCCCTCACCGCGTCGGTGTCCAGGAACTCGATGCCGTCGGCGAGGCCGGCTCGCTCCAGTTCCTCGTGCCAGTCGCGCAGCTCGGACGCCTGGTGCGGCTCGGTGGCGACGTCGATCTCGCCGGTGCGCTCGAAGTCGCAGTCGAGGGAGTAGCGGGCGACCGTCGCCTCGATCTCGTCGAGGTTGCGGGCGCCCAGCTCCTCCAACGTGCCGATCTCGTCCGGCCAGCGGGTGAGACCGTTGGCCAGGCCGTGCGTGAGGGAAGCGGCGCAGAAGCCGCCGTTGCGGCCGGAGGCGGCCCAGCCCACCTCACGGCCCTCGACGAGGACCACCTCGCGCCCGGGATCGCGCTCCTTGGCGAGCAGCGCGGTCCACAGTCCGCTGTAGCCGCCGCCGACGACGAGCAGATCACAGGTCTCGGCGCCGGTGAGCGCGGGCTCGGGGTGGGGCTTGCCGGGGTCGTCCAGCCAGTACGAGACCGGCTGGACGTCGGAAAGAGACTTCGTCCACTGATTACCACGGGTCATGGCGCTAGGGGCCATGATTTCAACTCCCTACGAGCGTTATGCCTTTTGCTTGTTCCGGCGATTTCCTACGACCATGCCGACCAGGACGAACAGTACGGCGACGAGGAACATGGCCGTACCGATGACATTGATCTGAACGGGTGTTCCGCGCTGCGCCGATCCCCACACGAACATGGGGAAGGTGACGGTCGAACCCGCGTTGAAATTGGTGATGATGAAGTCGTCGAAGGAGAGCGCGAAGGACAGCAGGGCGCCCGCCGCGATACCGGGTGCCGCGATGGGCAGGGTGACCCGGAGGAAGGTCTGCACGGGACCTGCGTACAGGTCCTGCGCCGCCTGTTCCAGGCGCGGGTCCATCGACATCACTCGTGCCTTGACCGCGGTGACGACGAAGCTGAGGCAGAACATGATGTGGGCGATCAGGATCGTCCAGAAGCCCAGCTGTGCACCGAGGTTGAGGAACAGCGTGAGCAGCGAGGCCGCCATGACGACCTCGGGCATCGCCATCGGCAGGAAGATCAGCGAGTTGATCGCGCCGCGCGCGCGGAAGCGGTAGCGGACCAGCGCGAAGGCGATCATCGTGCCGAGGACGGTCGCTCCGACCGTCGCCCACAGGGCGATCTGGAGGCTGATCGAGAGCGAGCCGCACATGTCGGCGACGCCGCACGGATCCTTCCAGGCGTCCGTGGAGAACTGCTGCCATTCGTAGTTGAAGCGCCCCTTCGGTTTGTTGAAGGAGAACACCGTGACGACGACGTTCGGCAGGAGCAGGTATCCGAGCGTGACCAGTCCCGCTATGACGACGAGATGGCGCTTGAGCCAGTTGACGAAGGCCATTTAAACCAGATCCTCCGTCCCGGACCTGCGGATGTAGAGGGTGACCATGAGGAGAATCGCCGCCATGAGGATGAACGAGAGGGCGGCGGCCGTCGGATAGTCGAGCACACGCAGGAACTGCGTCTGGATGACGTTTCCGATCATGCGGGTGTCGGTGGAGCCGAGGAGTTCGGCGTTCACGTAGTCGCCGGAGGCCGGAATGAACGTGAGCAGCGTGCCGGAGACGACACCGGGCATCGACAGCGGGAAGGTGACCTTCCGGAAGGTCGTGAACGGTTTGGCGTACAGGTCGCCCGCCGCTTCGTGCAGCCGCCCGTCGATGCGCTCCAGCGAGGTGTAGAGCGGAAGGATCATGAACGGCAGGAAGTTGTACGTCAGACCGCAGACCACCGCGAGCGGCGTGGCCAGGACGCGGTCCCCCGACGTCATGCCGAGCCAGCTGGTGACGTCCAGGACGTGCAGCGAGTTGAGGGCGCCGACGACCGGGCCGCCGTCGGCGAGGATGGTCTTCCAGGCCAGCGTGCGGATCAGGAAGCTGGTGAAGAAAGGCGCGATCACCAGGATCATGATCAGGTTGCGCCAGCGGCCCGCGCGGAACGCGATGAGATACGCCAGCGGGTACCCCAGCAGCAGGCACAGGATCGTCGCGGAGCCCGCGTAGAGCACCGAGCGCACGAACTGCGGCCAGTACTCGGACAGGGCGTCCCAGTAGGTCGCGAGGTGCCAGGTGACCTTGTAGCCGTCCTCCAGGGAGCCCGTCTGCACGGACGTGGAGGCCTGGTAGATCATCGGCAGCGCGAAGAAGACCAGCAGCCACAGGATGCCGGGCAGGAGCAGCCAGTACGGCGTCCAGCGGCCCCTCTTGCGCGGAGGCTTGCTCTCCGGGGTCTCCGTGACGGTGGGGTCGAGAGGCGGCGGCGCCTCCGTGAGCGTCGACATCAGGCGGCCTCCTCCTCGACGCCCGCGTCGATGTCCTGAGCGGCGTCCAGGCCGAAGGTGTGGGCCGGGTTCCAGTGCAGGACGACTTCGGCGCCGGGCACGAGCCGGGAGTCGCGGTCGATGTTCTGGGCGTAGACCTCGAACTCGGGGCAGACCGGGCTGTCGATCACGTACTGCGTGGAGACGCCGATGAAGCTGGAGTCGGCTATCCGGCCCGTGATGCGGTTGCGGCCGGCCGGGATCTCACCGGCGTCCTCGGCGTGCGTGAGGGAGATCTTCTCCGGGCGCACCCCGACCAGCACCTTGCCGCCGGTGGTCGCCGGGGCGGAACATCGCGCCTCGGGCAGGGTGAGCTTGCCGCCGCCCGCCTTGAGGACTATCTCGTCGCCGCTGCGGGAGTCGACCTCGGCCTCGATGAGGTTGGAGGTGCCGAGGAAGTTGGCGACGAAGGTGGTCTGCGGGTTCTCGTACAGGTCGGTGGGCGCGCCGAGCTGCTCGACGCGGCCCGCGTTCATCACGGCGACGGTGTCGGCCATCGTCATGGCCTCCTCCTGGTCGTGCGTGACGTGGACGAAGGTGATGCCGACCTCGGTCTGGATCCGCTTGAGCTCCAGCTGCATCTGGCGGCGCAGCTTCAGGTCGAGGGCGCCGAGGGGCTCGTCGAGGAGCAGCACCTTGGGGTGGTTGATCAGCGCGCGGGCCACGGCGACGCGCTGCTGCTGGCCACCGGAGAGCTGGTGCGGTTTCTTGCGTGCCTGCTCGCCCAGCTGCACCAGGTCGAGCATCTCCTCCACCTGCTTCTTCACCGACTTGATGCCGCGCCGGCGCAGACCGAAGGCGACGTTCTCGAAGATGTCGAGGTGCGGGAAGAGGGCGTAGGACTGGAAGACCGTGTTCACCGGGCGCTTGTAGGGCGGCAGGTGGGTGACCTCCTGGTCGCCGAGGAAGACGGTGCCCGAGGTCGGGTCCTCCAGGCCGGCGATCATGCGCAGGGTGGTGGTCTTGCCGCAGCCGGAGGCGCCGAGCAGGGCGAAGAACGAGCCCTGCGGCACGGTCAGGTCGAGCGGGTGCACGGCCGTGAAGGAGCCGTACGTCTTGCTGATCCCGGAGAGGCGGACGTCGCCGCTGTTGTCTGTCGTCATCATCGTCACGCCCCTGTGAGCTTCGCGAACTTCGCTTCGTAGGCCGTCTCTTCCTTCGGCGACAGTGCGCGGAAGGAGTGCGACTTCGCGGCCATGACCTTGTCAGGAATGATCAGCGGGTTGTCCGCCGCGGATTTGTCGATCTTCGCGAGGTAGGGCTTCACGCCGTCGACGGGCGACACGTAGTTGATGTACGCGGCGAGTTGGGCGGCCGGCTCGGGCTCGTAGTAGTAGTCGATGAGCCGCTCGGCGTTCGTCTTGTGGCGCGCCTTGTTCGGGATCAGCATGTTGTCGGT
The DNA here is from genome assembly GCF_055558435.1 of Streptomyces sp. NPDC025784. Lineage (NCBI taxonomy): Bacteria > Bacillati > Actinomycetota > Actinomycetes > Kitasatosporales > Streptomycetaceae > Streptomyces > Streptomyces sp. NPDC025784. The sequence goes on along the minus strand of NZ_JBVHMN010000011.1, from coordinate 275,453 downwards.
CGACGTCATGTACCCGCTGTCCGGGATGATGAAGTCGACGTCCGGGCTGTCCGCCTTGAGCTGGACGATGTCACCGCCCCAGGCCACGCAGGCCGCCAGGTCGCCCTTGGTGAGGTCGGACGTGTAGTCGTTGCCCGTGAAGCGCCGGATCTGGCCCTTGTCGACGCCCTTCTGGATACGGGCGATCGCCGCGTCGTAGTCGTCGGCGGTGAACTTCTCCGGGTCCTTGCCCATGTCGAGCAACGTCATGCCGATGCTGTCGCGCATCTCCGACAGGAAGCCGACGCGCCCCTTGAGCTTGGGGTTGTCGAGCAGGTCGGAGACCGACTTCACCTCGATGCCGTCGAGCGCCTTCTTGTTGAAGGCGATGACGGTGGAGATGCCCTGCCACGGGTACGAGTAGGCGCGGCCCGGGTCCCAGTCGGGGTTGCGGAACTGCGCCGACAGGTTGGTGTAGGCGTGCGGCAGGTTCGCCGGGTCCAGTTTCTGGACCCAGCCCAGGCGGATCAGGCGGGCCGCCAGCCAGTCGGTGAGGACGATGACGTCACGTCCGGTGTCCTGGCCCGCGGAGAGCTGCGGCTTGATCTTCCCGAAGAACTCGTTGTTGTCGTTGATGTCCTCGGTGTACTTGACCTTGATGCCGGTCCGCCGGGTGAACGCGTCGAGCGTGGGGTGGTGCTTCTCGCTCTCGTCCACGTCCATGTACTCGGTCCAGTTGGAGAAGTTGACTGTCTTCTCCTTGGCCGAGTGGTCCTCCGCGGACGTGCCGCCCTGCGTCTTGCCCGCCGCGGGGATCCCGCAGCCGCTCAGTGCCCCGAGACCGCCGACGGCGAGGGCTCCGCCCGCGGAGGCGCGCAGCAGCGAACGGCGGGTGAGGGAGGCCCTGCCGTTCCGGAAGCTGCGCCGTATCGCGGCCAGTTGAACCGGGGACAGGCGTTCGGGCTCGTGGTGCTCCATGCTCTGATGCCCTTTCGGAAGGGTCGCGGCCGTGGTCGCGGCCTGGTCTGCCGCTCGGCCGTGGCCGAACGTCTCACCGGCTAGGGCCGGTCCCCGAAGATGGTGCGGTGCCAGTCCTTCTCGGCCACCGCGGTGTTGTCGAACATGACGTGCTTGACCTGTGTGTACTCCTCGAAGGAGTACGCGGACATGTCCTTGCCGAAGCCGGACGCCTTGTAACCGCCGTGCGGCATCTCGCTGATGATCGGAATGTGGTCGTTGACCCAGACGCAGCCCGCCTTGATCTCGCGGGTCGCGCGGTTCGCCCGGTACACGTCGCGGCTCCAGGCGGAGGCCGCGAGTCCGTACGGGGTGTCGTTGGCGAGGGCGATGCCCTCGTCGTCGGTGTCGAAGGGCAGCACGACGAGCACCGGTCCGAAGATCTCCGCCTGCACGATCTCGCTGTCCTGGGCGGCGTCGGCGACGAGCGTGGGCGCGTAGTACGCACCCCTCTTGAGGTCGCCCTCGGGGACGACCCCGCCGGTCACCACGCGCGCGTAGCCACGGGCCCGGTCGACGAACCCGGCGACGCGGTCGCGCTGGGCGTGCGAGATCAGCGGTCCGAGGTCGGTGCCGGGGGCGAACGGGTCGCCCAGCCGCACGCTCTCCATCAGGGCGGCGGTCCGGCGCACGAACTCGTCGTGGAGAGGCCGCTGTACGTACGCCCGCGTGGCGGCCGTGCAGTCCTGGCCCGTGTTGATGAGCGACCCGGCGACCGCGCCGTGCACGGCGGCGTCCAGGTCGGCGTCGTCGAAGACCACGAAGGGGGCCTTGCCGCCCAGCTCCAGGTGCAGCCGCTTGACGGTCGAGGTGGCGATCTCGGCGACCCGCTTGCCGACGGCGGTGGACCCGGTGAAGGAGGTCATCGCGACGTCGGGATGTCCGACGAGGTGTTCGCCGGCCTCCTTGCCCAGGCCCGTGACGATGTTGACGACACCGTCCGGAATCCCCGCCTGCGTGGCCGCCTCGGCGAACAGGAGCGAGGTGAGCGGGGTCAGTTCGGCCGGCTTCAGGACGATCGTGTTGCCCGCGGCGATGGCCGGGAGGATCTTCCACGCGGCCATCTGGAGCGGGTAGTTCCACGGCGCGATGGAGCCGACGACGCCGATCGCCTCACGGCGGACGTACGACGTGTGGTCGCCGGAGTACTCCCCCGCGGACTGGCCCTGGAGGTGCCGGGCCGCTCCCGCGAAGAACGCGGCGTTGTCGATGGTGCCCGGCACGTCGAACTCGCGCGTCAGCTTGAGCGGTTTGCCGCACTGGAGGGACTCGGCCTGGGCGAACTCCTCGGCGCGCTCGGCGAGGACGGCGGCGAAGCGGTGCAGCGCGTCGGAGCGCTCGCCGGGGGTGGCGCCCGACCAGCCGGGGAACGCCTCGCGCGCGGCGGCGACGGCCGCGTCGACATCGGCGGTGCCCGCCAGCTCGTACGTGTAGACCTCGTCGCCGGTGGCGGGGTCGGCGACCGCGTGCATACGGCCGGAAGTGCCCTTGGTCAGCCGGCCCGCGATGTACTGCGCGCCGTCCGCGAAGCGGTCCTGCGCCTGGAAGCGATGGCCCGGATTGTGCATGTCGCTCTCCTCCGCCGTCCTCCCCGTCTCCGCGAGGGGTCGGCGTAGCTCCAGCTCGATTTGAGTGCCGATCCTGACAGAGCCAAGGGACGCCAACAAGTGATTCCGTTGTTGCCTTTTGGTTACGCGACGGAATCTGTCGACCAGGTGTCGAGTCCGATTGGTAAAGGCGGGACGGAATGTCAGTGGTGCGTGCCACAGTGGCGTGCATGGGGAAGATCGATTCTTGGGAAGCGCTGGTCAGCGAGGTCGAATCGGGGGCCAGGGTCAAGTACCTGCACTTCTGGGGTCACCGTCCGCGACCGGACGGCGGCGTGGGCGCGAGCTGTCTCAGCCAGTGGTGGCCGTCGCCGTTCGTGGTCGAAGGCGTCGAATACGCGACGGCGGAGCACTGGATGATGGCCTCTAAGGCACGGCTGTTCGGCGACGCGGAGGCGGAGCGCCTGGCGGTGGACGCCGCGAACCCGGCGCTCGCCAAGAAGGCCGGACGGCTGGTGCGCGGCTTCGACGACGTCATATGGGAGCGCGAGCGGTTCGGGATCGTGGTGGAGGGCAGCGTCCACAAGTTCCGGGCCCACGCCGATCTGCGCGAGTTCCTGCTGGGCACCGGCGAGCGGGTGCTCGTCGAGGCGAGCCCGCTCGACCGGGTGTGGGGCATCGGACTGGCGGCGGACGACGAGCGGGCGGCCGATCCCGCCCGGTGGCGGGGACCGAATCTGCTCGGGTTCGCGCTCATGGAGGCCCGGGACCGGCTCCGCTAGCGCGCCGTCCCGCGGCGCACCCGACACGGTCGAACCCTCGCCGTCCACAAGGACCGCCGCGACGCGGCGGTCTCCGTGCGGTGTCCTACCGGGACCGCTCGGTCACGAGCGAGGTGGAGAAGCCGCCGTCGCCGCCCGGGCCGCCGTCGCCTTCGTCGTCGGGGGTCACGACGAGGAAGACGAGCATCGCGATCCCCAGAGCGATGCCGACGGCTCCGCAGATGATCCCGGCCAGGGCCTGCCCCGGGTTCGTGGCCTCGCCCCGGCGCGCCTTGCGCCGCCCGATCGCCCCGAAGATCACCCCGAGGACGCCGAGGACGATGGCGAGCGGCCACAGACAGAAGACGGCCGCCGCGATGATGCCGAGCACCAGACCGGCGGTGCCCATGCCGTTGCTCGGCACGGGTGTCCCCGGCCATCCGTAGCCGGGGAAACCCTGGTAGGGGCCCTGCGGCGGGGCGGGAGCGTAGTGCGCGTGGTCGTAGGGGAACCGGCCGGGGCCGTCGGGGGCTGTCGGAGGCGGCGGTACCGGCTCTCCCGGAGCGGGCTGCGGGTACGGAGTGTGGGCCGCGGGGGGCGCGAAGGGGTTGCCCGGGGCGCCCGGCACCGGGCCGCCCGGAAAGGCCGAATGCGGCGGCGGGGCGAAGGGGTTGTTCCAGGCGCCGGGCGTCCCGGGCCCCGGCGTGCCGGGGACGGAGGTGACCGTGGGCCCGTCGTGCACGGGGTGCGGCCCCGGCGCGGAGCCCCACCCGGAGGGCACCGTGTCCGTGGGCTCCGCGGGCGGAGCCCACGGATCGAACGCCTGCGGCGGGGTCCGGTCCGGCTTGCCGAGCGACACCGGGTCCGCTCCCGCACGCTCCGGCACGGGGCCCGGCTCCCACCCTCGGGGCTCGACCGGCGCGGGGTTCTCGCCCGGCGCGGCGGGCCGGTCCGCGGTGTAGCCCTGTCCCGGCTCGGGAGCCTGAAACGACCTGCGCGTCCCCCCTGACGCAGGCCGCTCCCCAAGTGCGGCGGGCCGGTCCGAGGTGTAGCCCTGTCCCGGCTCGGGAGCCTGAAACGACCTGCGCGTCCCCCCTGACGCAGGCCGCTCCCCAAGTGCGGCGGGCCAGTCCGAGGTGGCGTGCCGTCCCGGCTGAGGGGCCTGGCCGGCTGTGTCGTCGTGCCCCGGCTCGTAGGCCTGGCCCGACGCAGGGGGCCGATCCGACGTGGGGGCCTGTTCCGGCGCGCCCGTCTCCTCCGGCGCCGACGGCCGACCTTGTCCCGATATAGGGGATTCTCCCGACTCAGCGGCTTTGCCCGCCGCGGAGGCCCGTTCCGACGTGGGCGGCGCGCTGTCCGGGGACGGGCCGCCCGGTGAGGCCCAGGCGGCGGCGTCGCGGGGCGCTTCCGGCGTCCGGGCATCGTCGGGCATGCGCGAATCCCCTCAGTCGTACGTTCCGTCATGCTAAGGCCCGGGACCGGGGCCGGGCCGCTCGGGCGTCCGCCTACGATGATCCCCGAGTCACCGATCAGCCGATCACCCGCGTCCCGCCGACCACGGTCCGGGGACGCCGTTCCGGGGAGGAACCTTGACCGACCACCACATCGCACGCGACGGCGCCCGCGATCTGCACGCCTTCATCGCCGGACTGCCCAAGGCCGAACTGCACGTGCACCACGTCGGCTCCGCCTCCCCGCGCATCGTCTCCGCCCTGGCCGCCCGGCACCCCGACTCGCAGGTGCCGACCGACCCCGAGGCCCTCGCGGACTACTTCACGTTCACGGACTTCGCCCACTTCATCCAGGTGTACCTGTCCGTCGTCGACCTGATCCGCACCCCTGAGGACGTGCGGCTGCTGACGTACGAGGTCGCGCGGGACATGGCCCGGCAGCAGGTCCGCTACGCCGAGCTGACGATCACTCCGTGGTCCTCCACACGCCGCGGCATAGACGAGCGGGCCTTCATGGACGCGATCGAGGACGCCCGCAAGGCGGCCGAGGCCGAGCTCGGTGTCGTCCTGCGCTGGTGCTTCGACATCCCGGGCGAGGCCGGGCTGGAGGCCGCGGAGGAGACGGTGCGGCTGGCCACCGACGACCGGCTGCGCCCGGAGGGACTGGTCTCCTTCGGACTCGGCGGCCCCGAGATCGGAGTGCCGCGGCCGCAGTTCAAGCCGTACTTCGACCGGGCCATCGCCGCCGGACTGCGTTCCGTGCCGCACGCCGGCGAGACGACCGGTCCCGAGACGGTCTGGGACGCGCTGAACGACCTGCGCGCGGAGCGCATCGGGCACGGCACGAGCTCCGCCGGGGACCCGAAGCTGCTCGCCCACCTCGCCGAGCACCGCATCGCGCTGGAGGTCTGCCCGACCTCCAACATCGCCACCCGCGCGGTGCGCACGCTCGACGAGCACCCGCTCAGGGAGTTCGTGGAGGCCGGGGTGCCCGTCACCATCAACTCCGACGACCCGCCGATGTTCGGCACCGACCTCAACAACGAGTACGCGGTCGCCGCCCGTCTCCTCGCCCTCGACGAGCAGGGTCTCGCCGCCCTCGCCAAGAACGCCGTCGAGGCCTCGTTCCTGGACGCGGACGGCAAGTCGCGCCTCGCAGCCGAGATCGACACCTACGCCTCGACCTGGCTCACTCCCTGACCCGACACAATGGGCCCATGCGCACCGTGACTGCCGTGGCCCATCGCGGCGCCCCCTACCGCGTCCGTGAGAACACGCTCGACTCCCTGCGTTCCGCGCTCCGACTGGGCGCGGACGCGGTCGAGATCGACGTACGACTGACCCGCGACGACGTACCCGTCCTGCTGCACGACGCGACGCTGAAGCGGCTGTGGGAGCAGGACCGGCCGCTGCGCTCGCTCTCCTCGGACGAGGTGCGCGGGCTCACCGGGGGCGGCGTGCCGACGTTCGCCGACGCCCTGGCCGCGACCGGGGACAGCCGGATCATGGTCGATCTGCCCGGCCCGGTCGACGTGCGGGCGGCCCGCACGATTGTCGACGTGGTCCGGGCGTGCGGCGCGGAGGAACGGGTGTACTACTGCGCGGGCGCCGAGGCGATGCTCGCGGTGCGGGCCGCCGATTCCGGCGCGGAGATCGCGCTGACCTGGACGACGCTCGCGCCGCCGCGGCCCGGCCTCCTCGCCGCCATTCGTCCGCGCTGGCTCAACTACCGTTTCGGGCTGGTGACCCGGGAGCTCACCGCCCGCGTGCACCGCGGCGGCCACCTGCTCTCCGTGTGGACGCCGGACACCCGCCGCTCCATGCGGCGTCTGCTCGACCTGGGGGTCGACTCCATCACGACGAACCGCATCGACGCGCTCTGCTCCCTGCGCAGGGACTGAGTCGGCCGGGGCCCGCGCGGCCACCGCGCGACGACAGGCCGCCCCGCCAACGGAGTTCACGGGCGCGCTCCGCGCGGGGCGCGCGGAGCGCGGTCGCGGGCTTCGCCTGGCCCGCGCGGAACGGGGCCGCAGCCGTCACACGCGCCGCACGGAACACGGCCGAAACCGCCCCGCAGACCGTGACCCACACCATCACACGCGCCGCACGACACGAGGCCGGAGCCGTCTCTCGGACCCTGACCGAATCCCCCTGCACGGTCCGTCGGCTGTCGTACCGGCGGGCCCCGGCGTCAGCGCTCGCCCGCGAACTCCCTGGGCGGGGCGATGGCCTGGGCGTCCGCCCCCTCCCCCACCCACAGTCCGATCAGCAGGGCAGCCGTCGCCTCCAGCAGACCGGCCCTGACCGTTCCGCCCGCGTCCAGCGGCTCACACCCCAGGTCCCGCACGAGCCGGCGGACGACGTCGAGCGCCTGCGCGTCGTCGCCGCACAGCGGAACCGCGAGCGGGCGCCCGGAGAACACCGGCGGTGACAGCCGCCAGACGTCTTCGTGGCAGAGGTTGAACGCCTTGACCACGCGGGCGCCGGGCGCGGCGGCGGCGACGCGTTCCGCGGCCGACGGTCCGCCCGCGGTCCGCAGGACGAATCCCGGTCCCACCGGATTGACGCAGTCGATCAGCACCCTGCCGCGCAGCGGCTCTTCGAGACCCGCGACGACCTCGCCGACGGCCGCGTACGGCAGCGCGAGCAGCACCGCGTCGGTACCGAACTCGGCCGCCTCGCGCAGATCTCCGGCGCGCCCGCCGATCCGCCGGGCCAGCCGGGCCGCCCGGCCCGGGTCACGCGCGCCCACGCACACGTCGTGCCCGGCGCGCGCCCACTGCGTGGCGAGCGCGTCCGCCATGTTCCCCGCGCCGAGCGTCCCGATCCTCATCCGCCTCGTGCCCCTTCCGTCGTCGCACCACCGCATCCGTGCGCGGTCGTCGCCGTCCCGGCATCCGCGCGGTCCCCGGATCCGTGGTTCGGGGACGACAGTAGGAAGCCGCTCGGGCACCATTCGGTACGTGACCACCGACGCGTTCCTCGCCGACTGCCGGGCCCGGCTCGCCTTCGACCTGCTGGGCAACACCTGGAATTCCGTGGTGCTGTGGGCTCTGCGGCACGGGCCGCGGCGCCCGGGGGAACTGCGCGCCGCGATCGGCGGGATCAGCGCGAAGGTGCTGACGCAGACGCTGCGCAGGCTGGAGTTCAACGGCCTGGTGACCCGGTGTGCGTACGGCGGGTCACCGCCCAGGGTGGAGTACCGCCTCACGCCGCTGGGCCGGACGTTGCTCGACCCGATCGAGGCGTTCGGGGCGTGGGCCCACGTCCACGGCGACGAGGTGATGGCCGCGCAGGAGCGGGCCGAGGGGACCGGGGAGTGACGGCACGGGGGTTCCGAGGGACGGGCCCGCCACGAGGGCGGACGCGAACGGCCGCTGGAGGAAGGGGTCTTGCGAGCAGGGCTCGGCACGGCCCTCAGGGGCGACCCTCGGGCGGGCGCCGGACCGCAGCTGGAGGCCGGCGGGCATCGACGGCGCCGACATGAGCGCGGGGCTCCAGCGCTTCGAATACGGCGGCACGGTCTACTGGCTCAAGTCGGGTGCCCGATAAGGCTGCAGCACGGCCGTCGCGGCCACCGGGACCTGTCGCGCGCCCTCGTCCACTCGGTGAACTCCACCGACGCGAAGGGCGCGTCCATGAACCCGGTCGCCCAGCGGATCGCGATGACCGCGCTCAGGCAGCCGGAGCCGGAGGGACGTGCGGACCGGGGGCCGGCGAAGGAGCGGGGTTCGCGGTGAGCGCCTCCAGCCGCTTGATCCTCTTGCGGACGATGTGGAGCGGGATCACTCCGAGGACGCCGAAGGACATGTCGATCACGCTCCACCAGAAGGGAATTCCGCGGATCGGTCCGCAGATCAGGGCGAGGGGGACGATGCCGGCGCAGGCGATCATGCCGAACTCGACGACCCAGATGTTGCGGACCGGGTCACGGTAGGGCCCCCAGAACGCGGTCGCGATCACCAGGTGGGCGAAGGCCAGCCAGTCCGTGCCGTACAGGAGGAACGGGTAGTCGGAGTCGGCGGCGTCCAGCCCCTGCCGCACCCGATCGATCCAGTCCGTCAGTGCGGGCAGGTACTCCGGCACGGACAGGGACCTCAACAGGCCATCCGTCCAGCGCAGTTCGTGCACCAGGGGGAAGGCCGTGGCGCCGCTGAGCACCAGGCAGACGACAAAGAAGACCAGCCATGCGCGGATGCCCTTGAGGAGGGCGGCTCTGTCGCTCATGGCAGCAGCGTACGCCCTTTCTTGAACGTGTTCAAAACCGCCCCTGGCCCAGCGACGGACCGGCCGCGCCGGGAACGACGGAGGCCCGGACCGTCACGGTCCGGGCCTCGCGCGCTTCCATCGAACTCCTAGGCGCCGCTCGCCTTGAGCATGTCCTCACGTTCGACGATCTTCACGCGGTCGCGCCCCTGCGGCTCACCCAGCGCCTTCTCCGCGGCGTCGAGCCGGTACCAGCCGTCCCACGTGGTGAAGCGCACCTCCCGCTCCGCGAGGAACGCGTCCACGGCCTCCGGCTCCGGCGACACCGGGGTGTGCAGCCGGCCGTTCACGTGGTCGTCCAGCAGGCTGGCGACCGTCTCGTTGGCGTCGCCCTTGGTGTGACCGATCAGACCCACCGGGCCGCGCCGGATCCAGCCGGTGACGTACGTCGACCGGAGGTGCTCCCCGCTGTCCTCGATCACGCGGCCGGCCTCGTCGGGGACCGTGCCCGAGTCGACGTCCCAGGGCAGCTTGGGCAGGCTGTCGGACAGGTAACCGACGGCGCGGTAGACGGCGGTGACGTCCCAGTCCTTGAACTCGCCGGTGCCCTTCACGTTGCCGGTGCCGTCGAGAGCGGTGCGCTCGGTGCGCAGCCCGGCGACCTTGCCGTCCTCTCCGAGGATCTCCGAGGGCGACTCGAAGAAGTGCAGGAAGAGCTTGTGCGGGCGGTCCCCGGTGTCGCGGATGGCCCAGTTCTCCAGGGTCTTGGCGACCATGTCGGCCTGCTTGTTGCCGCGCCGGGTGGCTATGGAGCCCTCGTCGTAGTCGATGTCCTCGGGGTCGACGATGACCTCGATGTTCGGCGAGTGGTCGAGCTCCCGCAGCTCCATCGGACTGAACTTCGCCTGGGCGGGGCCGCGACGGCCGAAGACGTGGACCTCCAGGGCCTGGTTGGCCTTGAGTCCCTCGTAGACGTTCGGCGGGATCTCGGTCGGCAGCAGCTCGTCCGCGGTCTTCGCCAGCACGCGTGCCACGTCGAGCGCCACGTTGCCGACGCCGAGGACGGCGACCTTGCGCGCGTCGAGCGGCCAGGTCCGCGGCACGTCCGGGTGCCCGTCGTACCAGGAGACGAAGTCCGCCGCGCCGTACGAGCCGTCGAGGCCGATGCCGGGTATGTCGAGCGCGCGGTCGGCGGTGGCGCCCGTGGAGAAGATCACCGCGTCGTAGAACGCGCGCAGGTCGTCCAGATTGAGGTCCCGCGGGTAGTCGACGTTGCCGAAGAGCCTGATCTGCGGCTTGTCGAGCACCTGGTGCAGGGCCGTCACGATGCCCTTGATGCGGGGGTGGTCGGGCGCGACGCCGTAACGGATCAGACCGAACGGGGCCGGCATCCGCTCGAAGAGGTCGATGGACACTCCGGGCTCGGCGGCCACTGCGGATTTCAGCAGCGCGTCGGCGGCGTAGATCCCGGCCGGGCCGGCTCCGACAATGGCTACCCGCAGAGGGCGAGGCATGATCAGGTTCCCTTCGAGCAGGGGCAGGCGGACTCGACGGGAAGCCTAAGCTAAGGCAAGCCTAAGTCAGTAGTCGGGTCCGGGCTATGACCTCATAAGGCGGCCTTATGGGGCGCGGTCCCCGCTCCACGGCGGCTCCCCTGCCCCCGGCCGGCCCGTGCCCCGCACGGCCCGTTCAGCCTCTCCCGTCCGCCCGGCGACGCCCCGCACGCACGCTCGCCGCACCGGACGCGGCCCCGAGTACATCACCCGGCACGCCGGGCGCCCGCACCGGACACCCGCCGGGCCGTCCTCCGGGCGAGGCCGGACATGGCGCCGGGCCACCCTCCGGGCCGCGCCGGGCGCCGTTCCGACAGGCCCTAGGATGAACCCGATGAAGCGCCGCGAGCAGGCCCCCGCTCCCCGGCCGCCCGTGCGGCGGTGGCGGGCGCTGCTCGTCCTCGGCCTGCTCGCCGGACTGCTGGGCATGCACGCCCTGGCCCCCGGCGGCGGCGTCCCGGAGCACCGTCACGCACGGCCCATGGCGGCCACCGCCACCCCGCACGACGACTGCCCCGACGGCCACTGCGGCGGAAGCCACGTCCGGCACGCCGACTCGACCTGCGCGTCGGGGGCCGTCGGTGGCGGACCGGCGCTGCCCGCGCTCGCGCCCGACCCGACGGCCGTCCCCGCCCGCGCCGACGCCGCGTGCCCGTCCACGGCCGACGCGCCCGACGGCGCACGCGCGCCCCCCTCACTCGCCGAACTCCAACTCCTGCGGATCTAGAGGCACCCGGCACCGCGCCGACACCGGCGCGGCGCTCACGCACGCCCGGATCAGTACGTCACCTTCCCTTCGCAGGAGTTCACGCATGTCCGACAAGTCCACCCGCGCACGCCGCGCCGCTCTCGTCGCGGTCACCGCGACCGCCGCGCTCGTCCTGACCGCCTGCGGCGACGGCGGTCACTCAGGTCACTCCGCGGCCTCCCCGTCCGCGACCGCCGACCCGTCCGGCGGCCCCCACAACGCGCAGGACGTCTCCTTCGCGCAGGGCATGATCCCGCACCACCGGCAGGCAGTGGAGATGGCGGCGCTTGCCTCCCATCAGGCCTCCTCCGCCGAGGTCAAGGACCTCGCCGCACGTATCGAGAAGGCCCAGGACCCGGAGATCGCGACCATGACCGGCTGGCTGAGGTCCTGGGGCGCGAAGGTGCCGGCCGCGGGTTCCGCGGCCTCCATGCCCGGCATGAACCACTCCGGCCACGCCGGCATGTCCGGAATGATGTCCACGAAGGACATGGCCTCACTGAAGGCCGCCTCCGGCAAGGAGTTCGACACCATGTTCCTGACCATGATGGTCGAGCACCACAACGGCGCCGTCGAGATGGCCGGCACCGAGAAGGCCAAAGGCAGGTCAGGACCTGCCACGTCGATGGCCGACGACATCATCACGGCACAGAACGGCGAGATCACCGAGATGAACGGGCTGCTCGGCCAGGGCTGACGTCGCTTCAGGGGGCCGGCGCAGGCTCCGGCCCCCTGTCGGCCCGAGGCGCTCCGGATCCGCCGCCGGCGCCCGGCACGCGCCTGGTTCGCCGGCGGCACCCGGCGTCCTCCGCGCACGCGTCCGCCGTGACCGATGGGGCGGTGGGGAACCGTGAGGTGTCGCATGTTCACGGTTCGACCATGTTTTGGGCAACGTGCGCCGATATCGCTGTGCGACGGCGGGATACGGGCGACACTGAGCGACGGAGGGGGGACGGGCGCGACGCGAGCTCTGCGGACGCGCCATCCCGACGTGTCGCGCCGCCTTGGGGAAGGCGGCGCGGGGACCAGCGGGGGGATGCATGACGCAGTCGCTTCCTGAGCAACGCCCTGCCCGGAAGCGGGCGTTCGTGGGGAGTGGACCGCCTCCGGTCGTCGTGATCGGGGCCGGTCCGTACGGACTGTCGGTGGCGGCGCACCTGCGGGCCACCGGCGTGCCGGTGCTCGTGTTCGGCGAGACTCTCGGCAGTTGGCGGCACGCCATGGCCACCGGGATGTTCCTGAAGTCGACACCGGACGCCGTCGATCTGTCCGCCCCGGTACCCGGTGCCCGGCTGGCGGACTTCCGCCGCGCACACGGCGAACCGGAACTGACCGAACTCACGCCGATCCCGTGCGACGTCTTCGTGCGCTACGGGCAGTGGTTCCAGAAGCACCACGTGGGGGAGGTGGACCCCGCCAGGGTCGTGAACGTCGACCGGGCCACGACGGACTCCGGGTTCGCGGTCCGGCTGGACGACGGCCGGGAACTCGCCGCCGCTGCCGTCGTCGTGGCCACCGGCCTGAACGGACTCGCCCATGTTCCCGCGGAGTTGATGCACCTGTGCCCCGACGGAGCGGGGCGCGGGGCACTCGTGTCGCACACGAGCCATCACACCGACCTGTCGCCGTACGCGGGCCGGCGCGTCGCCGTGATCGGCGGCGGCCAGTCCGCGCTGGAGAGCGCCGCGCTGCTGCACGAGGCCGGCGCCGAGGTGCAGGTGCTGGTCCGTGAGGACCACGTCCTGTGGGGCAGTACGCCGGGCTCGGCCCGCGCCCGGTGGCGGCGGATGGCCCGGCCCTACTCCCCGCTGGGCACGGGCTGGACCCTGGCCGCGGTGTGCAGGGCTCCCGGCGCGGTGCGGCGGCTGCCCGCCGCGGCCCGGATGCTGCTGTTCCGGCGGGCGCTCGGGCCGTCGGGCGGCTGGTGGCTGCGGGACCGCGTGGAGGGCGTGCTCCGGGTGCGCACCTCGTGCCGTGTCACCCGGGCCGAGGCCGCCCGAACCGGGGTGCGCCTGGAGGTCGCCGGGCCACGCGGTGCGTCCGAGGCCCTCACCGTCGACCATGTGCTCGCGGCCACGGGCTACCGGCTCGACCTGGACGCGGTGCCCTTCCTCTCCTCCACGGTGCGCGGTGCCCTGGCGTGCGTCCCGGGGTCGAAGGCACCTCGTCTGAAGACGGGCTTCGAATCCTCCGTCCCCGGCCTGTACTTCGCCGGCTCGCTCGCCGCCCCGACGTACGGGCCGATGATGCGGTTCGTGGCCGGTACGGAGTACGTCGCCACACGCATCGCCGCGCACGCCGCCCGACGGGTCATCGTGCCCTGACCGCGGCCCGGTTGCCACCGGGGGCTACCGCCGGGGGCCGCTCTCGGGTGTGCTCGCCCCGCTCCGGGCCGCCGACGGCGCGACGGTCGGCGTCGCCGAGGCGTCGGGGGTGGGCACGACCCGGCCGTCCGGGGTGCGGGACTGCTCGGTCTGTCGGCTCCGGGTGGGGCGGGACGTGACCGAGCCGGTGGGCCGCGAGGGAACGGGCGAAGCGGACGGAGTGGGGGTCGGCGACGGGGCGGGCGGCACCGTGCGGCCGTCGGCGGGCGGCGGCGCCAGGGGGACCGCCGGGGGCGCGGGGGCCGAGGGCGCCGCCAGGTGGAGGGGCAGCGCGACGAGGGCGGCGACGGCGCAGGACACGCCGAGACCGGCCGCGGCACGCAGCAGCCTGCGGCGGGCCGCGGCACGCCGGACCGCCTCGTAACGGCCGGCGGGCGGTCCGAGGAATTCGGCGGGCGGCCGCAGGATGACCGCGAGTGGGTCGTCGGGTCCGGGCTCCGAGCCGTCGTCAAAGCGTGTGGTCAAGGCTTCTCCTCAGGTGGACACGGAGCAGTTCCCGGGCCGCGTGGAGGTCGGCCTTGACGGTTCCTTCCTTGCGCCCGGTCAGTTCGGACACCTCCCGGATCGGCATGTCAGCGTAGTAGTGCAGCAGGATCGGGACGCGCAGTCGTTCGGGCAGCGACTGCACCAGCAGCCGCACCGACGGATCGGCCTGTTCGGTGTGGGGGCGGACGGCCGCCTCGGTGGTGGCACGGCGTACGGCCCTGCGTTCGCGCTCCAGCTTGCGCCAGTGGTCCCGGACGAGGTTGGCCGCGGTGACGTAGAGGAAACCGCGCGGCTCCTCGACGGACGACCAGCGGGCCCAGAGCCGGGTGAACGCCTCCGAGGCGATCTCGTGGGCGGTCTCGTCGTCGTCGACGAGACGGCGGCACCAGCCGGCGAGGCGCGGGTAGAGGGCGGCGAACAGTTCGGACGCTGCCTTGTCGCGGGACCGTTTCAACGCTCTCCATGGTCGTGGTGGCACTCGTACGGCACTCGTGGGGGAGGATGCCGGGCGGGCGGCGTACGTTCCGCCGGCCCGGCACGGTTGCCGTCGGGTCAGGGCGTGGTGGAGCTCAGCGCGGCGAAGACGATGACGTTGTCGAGGTACCCGTCGCCGGTCCGGGCACCGCCGCAGGTGATCAGGCGCAGCTCCGGGCGGTCCACGTCCCCGTACACGTCGTCCGCGGGGAAGTCCGCCTTGGCGACGGTCCGTACGGCGCTGACGGCGAACTCCGCCGCCGTGCCGTTCTCCAGGCGTGCCACGATCCGGTCGCCCCGGCGCAGCCGTGCCAGACGGCGGAAGACCCCGTCGCCGTAGGCCCCGACCGTGACGTGGCCGAGGATGACCGACGGGCCGGTCTGACCGGGTGTCGGGGAGTGCCGGTACCAGCCCGCCCGGTCGTGCGCGGTGACGGGGGGCACCTGCACGGTGCCGTCCGCCGCCAGTCCGAGTCGCATGACCGGGGTGTCGACCCCGATGGCCGGGATCCGCAGCCGGACCGGGGCCGAACGCGCGAGGGCGTGCGGGGCCGTGGAGGAGGCCCGCGACGGCGCCGGTGTGCTCCGGGTCCGCCGCGGGGCCGCCGTCCCGTGGGCCGGTCGGCCGCCGCAGCCCGCGAGCAGCGCGGCCGCCGTCGCCGTACCGAAGGCGCGCCTGGAGAGCGGGGTCATGCCCCGGTCGCCCGGCGGCGGCGTACGACGAAGACCGCCCCGCCGCCCGCGACGAGCGCCGCGGCGGCGGCTCCGCCGATCAGTCCGCTCCCGGAACCGGATCCCGGGGTCTCGGCAGCCGTCACGCCGGTGTCGGGCGCACCCGACGGCCTGACGGAGACCTGGCCCGGGGACGGTGCGCGGGTGGGCGCCGGGCTCGACGCGCGCGTGGGCACCGGGCTGGGCGCGCGGGTGGGCTGGGCGCTGGGCACCGGGGACGGCTCGCTGCTCGCCCGGGTGGGGGCGGCGCTCGGGCTCGGGGACGCACCGTCGGCGAACGCGGGCACGGTGCCCGCCAGTACGGCGGTGCACGCGAGTGCCGCGGCGCTGAGGACAGTTCGGCGCATGGGATCGCTCTCTCTCGTCGGTCCGCCCGGCCGGTGCCGGACGGGATCACGGATCGAGCGGAGAGACGAGGCGGCACCGGGGCAGGTTGTAAAGAACGGGCAAAGTCACCGGCCGTCCGAATTCCCCGGGGGGCGCCAGGGAGGCGTACGGGTGGGGGCTGCCCTGACCTCGGCAGGGGGCGGGGTGCCGGTCCCGGCGACCGCGTCACGGCGCGTCCGGCTCGACGTGCCCCCGTGGTTCCCCAGAATTCCGGGACATCCCAGTACATTTCCAGCTACCGCTGAGAGAGGTCACCGGCAGACGGGGGCAGAGGATGAGCACCGACGAGCGCGCCGCGGTGACGACCGGGATCGCGCGACTGCACGCCTCGCCCGGACTCGCCGGACCCGGCCGCATCGGGCTCGTGACCAACCACACCGGCGTCCTGCCCGACCTGCGTCCGGCCGCGCCCGCGCTGCTCGACGCCGGCGTGCGGCTGGTCGCCCTGTTCGGTCCGGAGCACGGGCTGCACGGAACCGGCCAGGCGGGCGAGAGCGAGGCCGCGCAGGCCGATCCCGCCACCGGACTGCCGGTCCACGACACCTACCGGTGCGACGGCGAGCACCTGGACGAGCTGCTGCTCCACAGCGGCGTGGACGCCCTGGTGTACGACCTCCAGGACATCGGGGCGAGGTTCTACACTTATGTGTGGACCATGTTCGACCTGCTGGTCTCGGCGGCCCGCACGGGCGTGCGGTTCGTCGTCGCGGACCGGCCGAATCCCCTCGGGGGGCTCGTCAGCGAGGGCCCGCTGCTCGACCCCGGATGGGCCAGCTTCGTCGGACGCGCCCCGATGCCCGTCCGGCACGGTCTCACCTGCGGCGAGGTCGCCCGCCTCCTGAACGCCTCACTCGTCCCCCAAGTGGCGGGCACCGCAGCCGACTTGACGGTCGTCGAGGCGGCCGGCTGGCGGCGCGCCGCGGACGCGGAGGCCACCGGCCTGCCCTGGGTGGCGCCCTCGCCGAACATCCCGACGCCCGCGACCGCCACCGTCTACCCCGGCACCTGCCTGTTCGAGGGGACGAATCTCTCGGAGGGCCGGGGCACCACGCAGCCGTTCGAGATCGTCGGGGCCCCGTACATCGACGCGCGGTTCGCGCCCGCGCTCGCCGAACTCGCCCTGCCCGGAGTGCACTTCCGTGATCTGCGGTACGTACCGACCTTCCACAAACACGCCGGACGGCCGCTGCGCGGGGTCCAGCTCCACATCACCGACCGCGAGGCGTTCGCCCCCGTGCGCACCGCCGTCGCGATGCTCGCCACGCTGCGGCGGCTGTACCCCGACGACTTCGCCTGGCGTAGCGCGGACGGCGGCGCGGAGGGGACCGGCCACCGTCACTTCGTCGACCTGCTGTGGGGGTCCGACCGATTGCGGCGCACCGTCGACGCGGGCGACGACCCGCTGCCGCTGTGCGATCCGCCGGGGCCGCCCGGCCGGTGGGCCGGGGACGACGTGCTGCTCTACGCCTGAGACCACCCGCCCCGGTGGCGCCGCCCGGCTCGCCCTCGCGGACCGCGTGCCGAGCGCCGTCGCACGGAGCGCCCCGCACCGGACCGAGACAGGGCTGCGGTCGACGCCCGACGCCGGCCGCGACCCGCGTATGGAAGGACACCCCCGTCGATGACCGACCGCACGAGGACATCCACGACGACATCCACGACGGCCTCACGGACCGGGACGCGTGGCTTCCGCGCGGGCGACGGCCCGCAGTTGGTGGAGGCGTGGCGCCGCAGTGCGCCGGCCGACGCGATCACCCCGGACCGCTTCCGCTCCCTGGTGCTGCTCGACGCCAACTTCGATCCGGAGGGCCTGCGGGTCGCCGTCGACGGCGACCGCATCGTGGGCGCGGCCTACGCGGTGCGCCGTCTGACGCCGATGGCCGGCACCGATCTGGAGCCGGACCAGGGCTGGATCCCGTTCTTCTTCGTCGACCCGGCAGTCCGCGGACGCGGCCTCGGCCGCCACCTGCTGACCGAGGCCCTGGACTGGCTGCACCGGCACGGCCGCACCCGGGTGGACTTCTCCTCGTACACGCCGAACTACGTCCTCCCCGGCCTGGACGCCGAGGCGTACCCGGAAGCCGCCGGGCTCCTCGAATCCCTGGGCTTCCGCACGCTGTACGAGGCGGCGGCGATGCACCGCGGCCTGGTCGGCTATCGCATCCCGGAGGACGTCGCGCGCCGCCGGGACGAACTGACGGCGTCCGGATACCGCTTCGCCACACCGCGCGACGACGACCTGGTGGACCTGTTCGCGCTCGCCGGGACCCACTTCGGCCCGGACTGGGCGTGCACGATCCGGGAGTCGCTGGCCGCGGGCACGCCGCTGGACCGGATCGTCGTCGCCCGGGACCCTTCGGGCCGGCTGGTCGGCTGGGCGATGCACGGCACCTTCGACAAGGTGGACGAGCGGTTCGGCCCGTTCGGCGTGCTGGAGGACCTGCGCGGCACCGGCCTCGGCAAGGTCCTGCTCCACCTGGTCCTGGAGCGGATGCGGGCGCGCCGTGCGCACTCCGCGTGGTTCCTGTGGACCGGCGAGCAGTCCCCCGCGGGCCACCTGTACCGCAGGACCGGTTTCACCACGACCAGGGTGTTCCGTGTGATGCGCCGGGAGGCCGCCGGATGACGCCGTCGCGCCGCGTCGGCGGCCTGAGCCGGCGCCACTTCGCGCTCGCGCTCCCCTCGGCGCTGCTGGTCTCCGGATGCGCCGGACCGCACCGGGGCACCGGGCGGCCCGGTGATCCGGTCGTCCTCACCCTGCTCTCGCACTACGCGAGCGGGGAGGCGGCGGAAGCCCTGAGGGGTCCGGTCGACGAGTGGAACGCGCTGCACGACCGGGTCAAGGTGCGGACGACGGCGGTCGAGTTCACGGACCTGCTGACCACGTTCATGGTCCGGCAGGCCGCGGGCCAGGGCGCCGACATCCTGCACCCGTACTGCCTGTGGAACGGCCAGCTCGTCCAGGCCGGCGTCCTGCGGCCGGCGCCGCCGGAGCACGCCGAGGAGATCAGGAGCGGCTACGGCCGGGCCGCGGTCGGCTCCTCGTCGGTGGGCGGCACGGTCTACGGCTACCCCACCGAGGTGCAGACGTACGCCCTGTACTACAACAAGCGGCTGCTGCGCGAGGCCGGCGTCGCTCATCCCCCGCGCACCTGGCGGGAGTTGGAGGAAACGGCGTACCGCACCGCGAAGCGGGACGGGTACGGCAACACGCTGGTCCAGGGGTTCGGCCTGTCGACCTACGACGACTCCACCACGGTCGGCCAGACACTCGCCCTGCTCAACGCAGCCGGCGGAGCGTTCGTCGCCGCGGACGGCAGGAGCACCGCCATCGACTCGCCGGCCGGCCGGGCCGTGTTCGACCTGGAGCACCGCCTCGTGACCAAGGGGGCGAGCGCCCCCGGCGTCAACGTCTACAAGGCGTTCCAGTCCGGTCAGGTGGCCATGGTCATCAGCGCCGGCTGGTGGACCGGGAGCCTGAAGGCCCAGATGGGCGAGGGCTACCGTGACGTGGGCGTCGCGCCGCTGCCCGTGCCCGCGGCGGACGACACGCGCGCCACGCTCTCCACCGGCTTCATGCTGGGGGTCAACGCGACCAGTGAACACCCGCGCGAGGCCTGGGATTTCCTGCGCTGGCTCAACACCGAGAAGGTCGGCGTGAAGGGCGCGGGCAAGGGCGTGACCGCGACCAGGATGAGCGCCCTCCAGGTGTCGGTGGGCTCCCTGACGGGCCGCGCCGACGACATGCGGACACTCCTCGGCAAGGGCGGCGATCCGAATCTGCGCCCGTTCCTCGACGCGCTGGGATACGCGGTGCCGGAGCCGAACGTACCGGGCGCGCAGCAGGCCAAGTCGCTGCTGCGCAAGAACATCGAGGCGCTGTGGACCGGTCAGCAGTCGGTCGACGAGGCACTGCGCACCACCCGCCGCCAGGTCGATCAGGAGGTGTCGCGCTCATGGTGAACACCCTGGCGCCCGAGACCACGGAGCGGGCCCGCGGTGTGCGGTCCGCCCGGCCCCCCGTTGAGGACCGCAGGCGGACCGGGCCCCGGGCCCGGCGCCGTCAGGTGGCCGTCGCCTATCTCTTCCTGGCGCCGACGCTGCTGTTCTTCGCCGTCTTTCTGATCCTGCCGCTCGGCTTCGCGCTGCTGCTGTCGATGTCCCGCTGGGCCGGGTTCGAGCTCGGCGACATCGATCCGGTCGGCCTGGACAACTTCACCGATCTGTTCGCGGAGGGGTCGACGTTCCTGGCGCCGATCCTCACCAACACCCTGCTGTTCGCCCTGGGCACCGTGGCACTCGCGCTCGCCGGATCGGTGCTCGTGGCCACCTCCATCGACAAGCTCCGGTTCCAGGGCCTGTGGCGCACCCTGTACTTCCTGCCGATCGTCACGACCGTCGTCGCCGTCGGCAACGTGTGGAAGTACATGTACGAGCCGGGAGGCCTGGTCAACGGCGTCCTGAACGCCCTCGGGCTCGGCTCGGTCGCGTTCCTCCAGGACCCGGACACCGCGCTGCCCTCGGTCGTCGTCGTGCAGGCCTGGGCGTCGCTCGGCTCGGCGATCCTCGTACTGACCGCCGGGCTGAAGTCCATTCCGGAGTCGTACTACGAGGCCGCCGCGCTCGACGGCGCCGGTCCGGTCACCGTCTTCTGGAGGATCACGCTGCCGCTGCTGCGGCCGTCCCTGCTGTTCGTGTGCATCACCCAGTTCCTCACCGGCCTGCAGTCGTTCGCGCTGATCATCGTGATGACCAAGGGCGGGCCGGGGGACGCGACCAACGTGGCCGCGCTGGAGATGTACCGGCAGGCCTTCAGTTACGGCGACTGGGGCGCCGCGAGCGCCGCCGCCTTCGTGCTGTTCGTGGTGGTCCTCGTGGTCACCCTGGTGCAGTTGTGGATCTTCCGGCGCAAAGGGGAGGACGCATGATCCGCCGCCGTTTCCCGTGGCTGTCGTATCTGGTGGTGGTGACCGGCGCCGTGCTCACGGTGGTGCCGTTCCTCGACATGGTGATGACGTCCTTCAAGGGGCCCGACGAGGCGGGCACGCTGCCGTACCGGTTCCTGCCCGAGGCGTTCGACGTGTCCAACTACCGGGCGGCGGTCGACCAGCTCGATCTGCCGGTGCTCTTCCGCAACAGCGTCGTCGCGACCGCCCTGATCACCGGATCGGTGCTGCTCACGTCGTCCCTGGCCGGCTACGCGCTCGCCAAACTCCGCTTCCCCGGACGGAACTTCATCTTCCGCCTGGTGCTGTCGACGATGATGTTCCCGCCGTTCCTCTTTTTCATCCCGCACTTCCTGATCCTGGTGCACTGGCCGCTGGCGGGCGGCAACGACCTGCTGGGCCGCGGCGGTGCGGGTCTGACCGTCAGCATCGCGGCGCTGGCCGTGCCGTTCCTCGTCAACGGCTTCGGGATCTTCCTGACACGCCAGTTCATGCTCTCGATCCCGGACGAGGTCCTGGAGGCGGCACGCATCGACGGGGCCGGCGAGTTCGCAGTGTGGTGGCGGATCGTGGTGCCGCAGACCAAGCCGGTCGTGGTCACGCTCGGACTGCTGACCTTCGTCGACGCCTGGAACGAGTACATCTGGGCGCTGCTCGTGTCGACCGCCAACCCGGACGTGATGACCCTGCCCGTCGGCATCCAGCTCCTTCAGGACCACGTCGACCCGACCCGCACGATGCCCATCGTCATGGCCGGTCTCGTGCTGAGCGTCCTGCCGGTCCTGATCCTCTTCCTGCTGCTGCAGAAGCACTACATCCGCGGCGTCATGCTCAGCGGCCTCAAGTAGAGGGGACGCGCCGGCCGGCGCGAAGCGCGGACGATGCTCGACGGGCCGGCCCGCACCGTGCCTAGAGCCCGGCGATGGCGTTCCAGCGCTTCGCGAACTCGGCGCGCTCGCCGGAGTCGATGTCCCGGGCGATCGCGAGCCGCTTGCGCATGGCCGCGTCCGGGAAGATCAGCGGGTCCTCGGCGAGGGCGGCGGTGTCCTTGTCCTTGGAGGAGGCCAGGACGTCCTGGGCGGCGGGGACCGGACACACGTAGTTGACCCAGGCGGCCAGCTCGGCGGCGACCTCCGGCTCGTAGTAGTAGTCGACGAGCTTCTCCGCGTTGGTCTTGTGGCGGGCCAGGTTGGGGATCATCAGCGACTCGGCCCAGAGCTCGGCGCCCTCCTCGGGGACGACGAAACGGATGTCGGGGTTGTCGGCCTGGAGCTGGATCACGTCGCCGGAGTAGGCCTGACAGGCCAGGACGTCGCCGCTGGAGAGGTCCTTGATGTAGTCGTTGCCGGTGAAGCGCCGGATCTGCCCGCCGTGCACATGCTTCTCGACCTGGTCGCAGACCCGGTGGAAGTCGTCCGCGGTCCACTGGGTGATGTCGACCCCGTTGCCCTGCATGAGCAGCGCGAAGGCCTCGTCCAGGCCGGAGAGCAGGGTGACGCGCCCCTTCAGGTCGTCGGCCCACAGATCGGAGACGTGCCGGATCTCGCGACCGAGCTTGCGGTGGTTGTACGCGATCCCGGTGATGCCCGACTGCCAGGGCACCGTCGACTTGCGGCCGGGGTCGAAGGCGGGCGAACGCAGCAGCGGGTCGAGGTACTTGGTCACGTTGGGCTGCGCGGACCGGTCCATCTCCTGGACCCAGCCGAGACGGACGAAGCGGGCGCACATCCAGTCGCTGATGACGATCAGGTCGCGGCCCGTCCGCTGGTGGTTCATCAACGACGGACTGATCTTGCCGAAGAACTCGTCGTTGTCGTTGATCTCCTCGATGTAGTCGACCGAGATGCCGGTGCGCTTCTCGAAGGCGTCCAGGGTGGGCCGCTTGCCCGTGTCGTCGTCATCGGTGTCGATGTAGAGCGGCCAGTTCGCCCATGTCAGCCGCTTGTCCGTGGCGGAGAGGTCCGCTGCGGTCCGGTCGCCGGGCGCGACGTACGCGGCGGGCACCCCGCAGCCGGCGAGGGCGCCGAGCGCCGCGCCCCCGCCCAGGGCGCGCAGCAGGGACCGGCGGGACAGGGCTGAGGTGTTCCGAATCGCTGGCACGCGGGCAGCATGCCGCCGACGGCTCCGCGCCGACAATGGACGCTGCGTCGAGCGGTCGCGCGCCGACCCGACACCCTGTCGATCACCGGCCGGGACCGGCGAGCGGACCGTGCACGACGGCGGCCCCGGACGGTCGATTCCCGTCCGGGGCCGCGCTGTTCGCCTCACATGCCCGGCCGCCGGGCCCGGCCGCCATGGCGGCGGCGCGGCCCGTGGCGGTGGGCGGTCAGCCGTCGAGCGAGGTCATCACGTGCTTGATGCGCGTGTAGTCGTCGAAGCCGTACGCCGACAGGTCCTTGCCGTAGCCGGACTTCTTGAAGCCGCCGTGCGGCATCTCGGCGACCAGCGGGATGTGGGTGTTGATCCAGACGCAGCCGAAGTCGAGCGACTTCGACAGGCGCATCGCGCGGGAGTGGTCCTTGGTCCACACGGAGGAGGCGAGGGCGTAGTCGACGCCGTTCGCCCACTCGACGGCCTGCGTCTCGTCCGAGAAGGACTGGACCGTGATGACCGGGCCGAAGACCTCGTTCTGGATGATCTCGTCGTCCTGCTTGAGGCCGGAGACGACGGTCGGGGCGTAGAAGTAGCCCTTCTCGCCGACCTGGTGGCCGCCCGTCTCGACCTTGGCGTGAGCGGGCAGGCGCTCGATGAACCCGGAGACCTGCTTCAGCTGGTTCGGGTTGTTCAGGGGGCCGAAGAGCACGTCCTCGTCGTCCGGCTGACCGGTCTTGGTCTCGGCGGCGGCCTTCGCGAGCGCGGCGACGAACTCGTCGTGGATGGACTCCTGGACGAGTACGCGGGTGGCGGCCGTGCAGTCCTGGCCGGCGTTGAAGAAGCCCGCGACGGAGATGTCCTCGACGGCCTTGGCGATGTCGGTGTCCTCGAAGACGACGACCGGGGCCTTGCCGCCGAGCTCCAGGTGGACGCGCTTGAGGTCCTTGGACGCCGACTCGGCGACCGACATGCCGGCGCGCACGGAGCCGGTGATGGACGCCATCGCCGGGGTCGGGTGCTCGACCATCGCACGTCCGGTGTCGCGGTCGCCGCAGATGACGTTGAAGACGCCCTTGGGGAGGATGCCGCCGATGATGTCGGCGATCAGGACGGTGGAGGCGGGCGTGGTGTCCGACGGCTTGAGGACGACCGTGTTGCCGGCCGCCAGGGCCGGGGCGAACTTCCACACGGCCATCATCATCGGGTAGTTCCACGGCGCGACCTGCGCGCAGACGCCGACCGGCTCGCGGCGGACGATCGAGGTCATGCCCTCCATGTACTCGCCGGCCGAGCGGCCCTCGAGCATGCGTGCGGCGCCCGCGAAGAAGCGGATCTGGTCCACCATCGGCGGGATTTCCTCGGAGCGGGTCAGCCCGATCGGCTTGCCGGTGTTCTCGACCTCGGCCGCGATGAGCTCCTCGGCCCGCTCCTCGAAGGCGTCCGCGATCTTCAGGAGGGCCTTCTGGCGCTCGGACGGCGTGGTGTCGCGCCAGGCCGGGAAGGCCGTGGCGGCGGCCGCCATCGCGGCGTCGACGTCGGCCTGTCCGGAGAGCGGCGCGGTCGCGTACGCCTCACCGGTCGCGGGGTTGACCACCTCCGTGGTCCGCCCATCGGCGGCATCGCGGAACTCTCCGTCGATGTAATTGCGCAGACGACGCAGCTCGGTGCTCACTGCCCGGCCCTCCTGTCAGATGTGCGTTGACTCAGCTGTCCGGTTACCTGGGACACCCAGGTGTCCACTACCTGAGATACCTGAGGGGCCCACCCTAATCCGTGGATCCACGTTTTCAACACCCCTGGTCCGGCCAGAGCTGCGAAATCCGCAAGACACGTCCTCGTAAACAACGAATTTCATCGCTGCGACCTTGCGGAACTGTCGATACGTCGTGCACAGTGAGGCCGTGGCCAGTCGAAGCGCAGACCCCAGGGACTCCCGCGAGTCCAGGAACGGCACCCCCCAGCTGGATGCCGTCTCCCTCGCCATCATCGAGCAGCTGCAGCAGGACGGACGCCGCCCGTACGCCGCGATCGGCAAGGCCGTGGGCCTGTCCGAGGCGGCCGTGCGCCAGCGCGTCCAGAAGCTGCTCGACCAGGGCGTGATGCAGATCGTCGCCGTCACGGACCCGCTCACCGTGGGCTTCCGCCGGCAGGCGATGGTGGGCATCAACGTCGAGGGCGACCTCGAACCGGTGGCCGACGCGCTGACCGCCATGCCGGAAGTCGAGTACGTGGTGATGACCGCGGGCTCGTTCGACCTCCTCGTAGAAGTCGTCTGCGAGGACGACGACCACCTGCTGGACGTCATCAACAAACGCATCCGGGCCCTGCCCGCGGTGCGCTCCACCGAGAGCTTCGTCTACCTGAAGCTCAAGAAGCAGACCTACATGTGGGGAACCCGATAGCCGTGAGCACCAAGGACCTCAGCAAGACCGCGTACGACCACCTGTGGATGCACTTCACCCGCATGTCCTCGTACGAGAACGCGCCCGTTCCCACCATCGTCCGGGGTGAGGGCACCTACATCTACGACGACAAGGGCAAGAAGTACCTCGACGGTCTTGCGGGCCTGTTCGTGGTCCAGGCCGGCCACGGCCGCCAGGAGCTGGCCGAGGTGGCCGCCAAGCAGGCCGCCGAGCTGGCCTTCTTCCCCGTGTGGTCCTACGCCCACCCCAAGGCCGTGGAGCTGGCCGAGCGCCTCGCCCACCACGCGCCCGGCGACCTGAACAAGGTCTTCTTCACCACCGGAGGCGGCGAGGCCGTCGAGACCGCGTGGAAGCTCGCCAAGCAGTACTGGAAGCTCCGCGGCCACCACACCAAGTACAAGGTCATCTCGCGTGCGGTCGCCTACCACGGCACCCCGCAGGGCGCCCTGTCCATCACCGGCCTGCCGGCCCTGAAGGCCCCCTTCGAGCCGCTGGTACCCGGCGCGCACAAGGTCCCCAACACGAACATCTACCGCGCCCCGATCCACGGCGACGACCCGGAGGCCTTCGGCCGCTGGGCCGCCGACCAGATCGAGCAGCAGATCCTCTTCGAGGGCCCGGAGACGGTCGCCGCCGTCTTCCTGGAGCCGGTGCAGAACGCCGGCGGCTGCTTCCCGCCGCCGCCCGGCTACTTCCAGCGGGTGCGGGAGATCTGCGACCAGTACGACGTGCTGCTCGTCTCGGACGAGGTCATCTGCGCCTTCGGCCGCCTGGGCACCACGTTCGCCTGCGACAAGTTCGGCTACGTACCGGACATGATCACCTGCGCCAAGGGCATGACCTCGGGCTACTCCCCGATCGGCGCGTGCATCGTCTCCGACCGCATCGCCGAGCCGTTCTACAAGGGCGACAACACCTTCCTGCACGGCTACACCTTCGGCGGCCACCCGGTCTCCGCGGCGGTGGGCCTCGCCAACCTCGACCTGTTCGAGCGCGAGGGCCTCAACCAGCACGTGCTGGACAACGAGAGCGCCTTCCTCAGCACCCTCCAGAAGCTGCACGACCTGCCGATCGTCGGCGACGTCCGCGGCAACGGCTTCTTCTACGGCATCGAGCTCGTGAAGGACAAGGCCACCAAGGAGACCTTCACGGACGAGGAGTCGGAGCGCGTGCTCTACGGCTTCGTGTCCAAGAAGCTCTTCGAGTACGGCCTGTACTGCCGCGCCGACGACCGCGGTGACCCGGTCATCCAGCTGTCGCCGCCGCTCATCTCCGACCAGTCGACCTTCGACGAGATCGAGGGGATCATCCGTCAGGTGCTGACGGAGGCGTGGGCGAAGCTCTGATCCACGCGCGGGCCGTGCGCCCGAGGCGCGTTCCCGGGGTCGTGACCCCGGGGCGCGGCCTGGCGGCCACGACGCCCCGGCGAAGCTCCGGTCTTCCTCCTGGTTGATCAACACCGGCCCCGGTGCCCCCCGTTCGAGTGAGAATGGGCGGCCCGGGGCCGCGTGCTGTCCGGCCTCCCGGCCCCGACTCCCTAGCGTGCCCAGTGACCGATCGGCCCTGCCTTCGTTCCCTCGTCCGGGGGACTTGGCCTGGCAAATCAGATCTGAACCGAGGTGTACGCGATGGTGGCCCCGCCGGACAACGACGTGCTCTGGGCACGCGCCCTGCACGTCAATCACAACGGCTCGCCCGCGCTCAGCGGTGTCTCGCTCGGTGTTCGAGAGGGCGAGATCCTCGCCGTCGGCGGCCCGCGCGGCAGCGGCAAGACGACCCTGCTCCAGTGCCTGTCGGGCCAGCTGCTGCCGCAGGAGGGCGAGGTCTGGTTCAACAGCGTGCCCGTGCACACCATGGGCCCGCTCAGCCGCGAACGTCTGCGCCGCGACCGCTTCGGCTGGATCGACCCGGCCCCCGTGCTGATCCCCGAGCTGAACGCCTGGGAGAACGCCGCGCTGCCGCTGATGCTGCGCGGTACCGGACGCAGGGCCGCCAAGACCACCGCCCTGGAGTGGCTGGAGCGGCTCGACATCGGGGGCTGCGCCCGCAAGCGCCCGCACACCCTGCTCCAGGCCGAGCGGCAGCGCGTCGCCATCGCGCGGGCCCTCGTCCCCGCGCCCACCGTGCTCTTCGCCGACGAGCCGACCGCCTCGCTGCACCGCGCCGACCGCACCCATGTGCTGCGCACGCTCACCGCGGCCGCCCGCTCGCACGGCATCACGGTCGTCCTCGCCACGCACGACGCGGACACCGCGGCCCTCGCCGACCGCACGGTGTCGCTCCTCGACGGACGACGCGTGAACACCGTCCACCTGCCCCCGGTCACCGAGACGGAAGGCCGGGCCGCGTGCTCGCTCTCCGTCTAGCCCGCGGCGCGCAGCCCCTCGTCCAGGTCCGCCGGCTGCTGGTGGCCGCCGCCTCGACGGGTACCGGGTTCCTGCTGCTGTGCGCGCTGGGGTACGCGATGACGCACCCGGACGGCTCGCCCGGCTCGGCACTGCGGCTCGCCTGGTGCGCGGTGCCCGTGGCGACGACCGTGTACTTCGCCGTCGCGGTCGCCCGCACCGACCCCGGTACCCGGCCGCGCCCCGGCCTCGCGGCCATCGGGCTCGGCCCGGGGCGCCTGATGGCCATCTCGACGGCCACCACCGCCCTGTCCACCACCCTCGGCTCGGTGCTCGCCCTGGTCCTGTTCCTGTATCTGCGGGGCGACCTCACGGGCATGCCCCTGGACGGCGCGGCGGCGGAGTTCCTCGCCACGGACAGCTCCCTGCCGCTGCCCGCGGCACTGACCCTGCTGGCGCTGGTGCCGCTCGCGGCGTCCGCCGCGGTCGCGGTGGCGCTGCGTCCGCGGGGCGGCAGGCCGCGCCGCGTCGTGGACTCCTACGGCCGCACCTGGATCACGGCACGGCAGATCGCGGCGGACGGCTCCGCGAGCCGCACCGCCGACCGGACGGAACGCTCCACGGCGCAGGGGGCCGAGACCGACACCACGGCGGGCTCCGCCGGTGCGGACACCCCCGGACACACCGGCGCGCCCGCCGCCCGGGGCGCCGACGGCGACGCGGCGGCCCGCGCCGGCGGGGAAGCCTCCCGCGTCCCCGACCCGCACTTCTACTCCGACCTCCTCGACGCCGTCGCCGGCGACGACGTGGCCGACGCGGGTCCGGACTTCCACTGGACCGCGGAGGCGTACGGCGACACGGAGCGCGACGGCCCCCAGGCGCACGCCGACACCGAGGCTCGCGACGAGCGCGGGGGCCGTGCGCGGGCCGGCCGCCGGCGGGACACCCAGGACTCCCGCCCCGAGGCGCCGGACGCTCAGGAGGCCGCCGAGGCCCCCGCTCGCCGCCGTCGGCAGATCCGCCCGGCCGTCGAGTTCGACCCGCGCCGCCTCCCGCCCGTCGAGACCACGCCCGGCGGTCTGCCGTGGGGCGCGGCGACGGTCGCGGCGGGGCTGGCCGTGGAGACGTACGCGGGCCGTTCCCCTTCCGCCGCCGGGCTCACGCTGCCCGGCGGATTCGCCGACGGCCCGGCCGGGGTGCTGGTCGGCTGGGTGCTCACCGCGCTCGGACTGGCGATGGCGGGACCGGCGCTCACCTATCTGTGCGGCCGGCTGCTCCAGGCCGTACGGCCGGGTGCGCTGCGGCTGCTCGCCGGACGTGTCCTGCAGGCGGAGTCCCGGCGCATCGGGCAGCCGCTCGGTGTCGTGTGCGCGGTGGCCTGCGGCGGCTACGCCATGGCGACGCTGTACACCGGCGAGCAGCCCGGATTCGGGCCGCTGACCACCCTCGGAACCCTGCTGGTCGCGGGGTCCACCCTGCTGACCCTGGCGACGGCCGCCGTCGAGGCGAAGCAGGCCCGCGCGGACACCACGGCCGCGCTGCTGCGGCTCGGGGCGCCCGCCACCGTGCTGCGCGGCGCCGCGGCGCTCCGGGTCGCCGCGCTGCTCGCCCTGTTCACCCCGCTCACCTGGGTGATCGCCGAATTGGCCGCACTGCCCCTGGTGCAGTGAAAGCCCGTACGAAAAGAGTCCGCGCCGGGCGATGAGTTCCGCGCGGACCCGCGGTCTACCTCTCCGAACGCCACATCACCGACGGGAGACCTCGCATGTACCAGCAGATGATCTTCGTGAACCTGCCCGTGGCCGACGTCGACACCTCGAAGAAGTTCTTCACGGAGCTCGGCTACACGATCAACCCGCAGTTCACGACCGACGACTGCGCCTGTGTCGTGATCAGCGACACCATCGTCGCGATGATGCTGAGCAAGCAGCGCTACGCGGACTTCACGAAGAAGCAGATCGCGGACGCGACGAAGACCAGCGAAGTGCTGCTGTGTCTGAGCGCCGAGAGCCGCGAGAAGGTCGACGAACTGGTCGACGGGGCGATCGCGGCGGGCGGCTCGGCCGCCGGCGAGACGCAGGACCACGGCTTCATGTACGGCCGCGCCTTCGACGACCCGGACGGCCACACCTGGGAGGTCATGTGGATGGACCCGGCGGCCGTCCAGGGCTGACCCGCACGCCCCGCGCACCCCGGTCGGCACGGGACGGATTTCCGTCCCGGCCCCGGGGTGCGGGCCGTTCAGGCCCTAGCATGACCGGGTGCAGCCGACACCACACACGTCCGACGACCGTGAGATCGAGTCCCTCGCCGAGTTCGACGAGGTCGTCGCGGCGGGCAGTTCTCTCTCCGGGTTCCGGGTCCAGGCAGTCGATCTGACGAACCGTACGAAGACGCTGCTGTCCGTGGACAGCGCGGGAGCCGTCTTCCTCGGCTGCCCCATGGACCCCGAGGCGGCGGCCGCGGTCCGGGCCGCGGGCGCCCTGGTCTTCCCGCCCGTACCCGGGCTGCCCTTCGACCCGTACCGCGGCGTGCTCTACTCCCCCGACGAGCTCTTCGAGGCACTCGACTCGGGATACGAGGCGACGCCGGACGCCCGCGCGTACGCCTGGTTCCAGCAGACCAAGGCCGACGGGGACATATTCGCCTCGATGCTGCGCTCCGTCCACGACGACGCCGTCTCGGACGCGCTCGACGAACTCCTGGTCGGCGCACGGGTGGTCGGCGTGATGGGCGGCCACGCGATGGCACGCGGCAGCGAGGAGTACGCGGGGGCCGCGCGCCTCGGCCGGGAGCTGGCGCGTGCCGGTTACACGGTCGCCACCGGCGGCGGACCCGGCGCGATGGAGGCCGCGAACCTCGGTGCGTACGCGGCCCCCTTCGACGACCGTATGCTCCGCGAGGCCCTGCAACTGCTCGCCAAGGCACCGTCGTTCGGACCGTCGGTGACGGACTGGGCGCACGCCGCCTTCGACGTGCGGGAGCGGTGGCCCTCCGGCGGCGCGTCGGTCGGCATCCCCACCTGGTTCTACGGCCACGAGCCGCCCAACGCGTTCGCGGCGCACATCGCCAAGTACTTCGCCAACGCCACCCGCGAGGACGGCCTGCTGGCCCGCTCGAACGCCGGCGTGGTCTTCCTGCCGGGCGCGGCCGGGACCGTGCAGGAGATCTTCGACAACGCGACCCCGAACTACTACGAGTCGCGGGGCGAGCCGACCCCCATGGTCCTGGTGAACCAGACACATTGGACCGAGAAGTACCCCACCTGGCCACTGCTCCAGTCACTGGCCCGGGACCGCTCGATGGAGTCGCGCATCACGCTCGTGGACCGTATCGAGGACGCTCCGGAGGCGCTCAAACGCCTCGGTGGTTAATGACAAGGCAAAGCCGACGTCCGGGCAGGGTCTACGCATTGACAGCCCTTAGGTGACGCTTATAAACCTGTGAGACTCCTGGGGGTGCTGTTGTCGCAGCACGCTTCACAACAAATCCCCCCTCACCCCCCGCAGTTGCGCAATCTGTGAAGGGCAATCGTGTCCATATCTCGCCGTACCGCACGTTCCGTGCGCATCCTCGGTGTTGCATCCGCCTCGGCCGCGCTCGCGCTCGGCGTTGCGGGCAACGCACTCGCCTGCAACATCCGTGACTTCTCGGCCGTCGCCTCCTGCGACGACAACGGGAAGGGCATCATCACCGTGACCGACACCGACGCCTCGGGCAAGGACGCAGAGGTCTCGGTCTACCTCGAGTCGAACGGCGCCGACGAGAAGCTGGTCGGCACCAAGACGGTCACCGGCACCCGTGAGGGCGCCACCGTGACGTTCTCGGAGGACTGGTCCCCCAAGGCCGTGTACCGCGTGCACATCAAGGCCGGGAACATCGTCGACGAGGACATCTCCCCGAACCTGACCGCCCCCTCCGAGGCCTGCAAGTCCACGGAGACGCCGTCGCCTTCGGAGACCCCCAAGCCGTCGGAGACGCCTTCGGACGAGCCGACCCCGTCGGCCTCCGAGAGCACCACCGCTCCCGCGACGACCGGGGACAACTCCCCGTCGCCCGCGACTGGTGACTCCAACCTCGCCGAGACCGGTGCGAACTCCAACACCGGCATGATCGCCGGTATCGCCGGCGCGCTCGTCGTGGTCGGCGGCGGAGCGGTCTTCTTCGGCATGCGCCGTCGCGCCTCGAAGACCAGCTGACGCACCACCGTACGCAGGTGTGGCCCGTCCCCTTCCCGGGGGCGGGCCACACCCGTGTCCGCGGGCCGGACGCCGTCCGCGGGCCGCGGGCCGCGCGCAGTCCGCGGGCTCTCTGCGGGGCGGTCGGCGACGCAGCGGCGTTCGCCGGCCGAGCGACGGCGCGGGGCGCGCGCTACGCGCCGCCCGGGCCCCCGAGCACGGCGATCTCGGCGACGTCGAACGCCACTCC
The DNA here is from genome assembly GCF_055558435.1 of Streptomyces sp. NPDC025784. Lineage (NCBI taxonomy): Bacteria > Bacillati > Actinomycetota > Actinomycetes > Kitasatosporales > Streptomycetaceae > Streptomyces > Streptomyces sp. NPDC025784. Next base: position 243,492 of record NZ_JBVHMN010000011.1, on the reverse strand, counting down.
GACCACGTCACCGGGCGCCGGCGCGTCGCGCAGCGCGCACGCCGCCTCGAGCCGCGGCGCGCCCTCCGGTTGCAGCTGTACGGCGACATGGGTGCCCCGGAAGGTGCGTGCGGCGACGGTGCAGCGCAGCCCGTCGGCCCGGTCCACGAGCCGTACGCCCGCGGGCCGCACGAGGAGCGTGCCGGTCCCCTGCCGGGAGCCCTGCGGCACCGGCACCTTGCCCCACGGCGTGTCCGCGGCCTCGCCGCTCACCGTCGCCTCGACGACGTTGTCGAAACCGAGGAAACGGGCCACGAAGGCGTCCGCGGGGCGCTGCCAGACCTCCAGCGGCGTACCGGACTGGGCGATACGGCCGTCCCGCATCACCACGACCCGGTCGGCGATCGCGAAGGCCTCGCCCTGGTCATGCGTGACGGCCAGCACCGTCGTGCCCAACTCCCCGAAGAGCTGGCGCAGTTCGACGACGAGCCGCTCGCGCAGGGATCGGTCCAGCTGGCCGAGGGGCTCGTCCAGCATCAGCAGACGAGGGCGCGGGGCGAGCGCGCGGGCCAGCGCGACCCGCTGCTGCTCACCGCCGGACAGCTCCCCGACGGCCCTGGACGCGGCCCCCGGAAGACCGACGAGCTCCAGCAACTCCCTGACATGTGCGGCCTGCTCGCCCTTCGGTGCGCCGTGCATCCGCAGCCCGAAGGCGACGTTGCCGCCCACGTCCCGCTGCGGGAACAGCTGGTGGTCCTGGAACATCAGGCCCACGCCCCGCTTGTGCGCGGGGACACCGCCCAGGTCCCGGCCGTCCAGGCACACCCGCCCGGCGTCCAGCGCCTGAAGTCCCGCGACGACCCGGAGCAGCGTCGACTTGCCGCTGCCGCTCGGCCCGAGCACGCAGACGATCTCGTGCTCCGCCACGTCGAGACCGACGGCGTCGAGCGCGGCCCGCGCGCCGAAGCGCACGGTCGCGCCTGCGAGTTCGAGCATGGTCAGAACTCCCTCGTCCGGTCCGTCCGTACCCGCTCCAGGAGCAGCAGCGCCACCGCACACACCACCATCAAGATCGTCGAAAGGGCCATCGCCTGGCCGTAGTTGAGATCGCCCGCCCGCCCGAGCAGACGTGCCACCGCGACCGGCAGCGTCGGGTTGTCGGGCCGCGCGATGAACACGGTCGCCCCGAACTCGCCGAGCGACACGGCGAAGGCGAACCCGGCCGCGATCAGCAGCGCCCGCCGCACCATCGGCAGGTCGACCTCGCGCCACACGCGCCAGGGCGAGGCGCCGAGCACGGCCGCCGCCTCACGCAGCCGTCCGTCCACCGCCCGCAGTACGGGCAGCATCGTCCGCACCACGAAGGGGACCCCGACCAGCGCCTGCGCGAGCGGCACCAGGATCCAGCTGCTCCGCAGGTCCAGCGGCGGTTCGTCGAGCGCGATGAGGAATCCGAAACCGACCGTCACGGCGGAGACGCCGAGCGGCAGCATGAGCAGCGCGTCGAAGCCCCGTACGAGACGGCCCGCGTCACGGCGGGTGAGGGCGGCGGCCGCCAGTCCGCCGATGACGACGGCGATCGCGGTGGCGGCGAGGGCGTACTCCAGCGAGGTACCGATCGCCGTGACCGGCGCGACGAGGAAGGCACCTCCGTCGTCGGAGGTCAGCGCCCTGTAGTAGGCGAAGCCATGGCCGCCCGGTGTGTCGAGCGAGCGCTGGACGAGCACCCCGAGCGGGAGCACGAGCAGGACGGCGACGCTCGCGAGAACTCCCCCGAGCAGCGCCCACTGACCGGCCCCCCGCGGCCGGCGCGCGGTCGTCTCCGGGGCCACCAGGCGCAGCGCGGTCTCCCTGCGCCGCACCGTCCCCGCGTGCACGGCGAGGATCGCGCCCACGGCCACGAACTGGATGAGCGTCAGCACCGCCGCCGTGGCGAGGTCGAAGATCTGCGAGGTCTGCCGGTAGATCTCGACTTCGAGGGTGGAGAAGGTGGGGCCGCCGAGGATCTGCACCACGCCGAAGGAGGTGAAGGTGAAGAGGAACACCATGAGCGCGGCGGCGGCCACGGCCGGGCTCAGCGCCGGAAGCGTCACCTTGCGCCAGGCCGCGAACCGCGAGGCGCCGAGCATCCGCGCGGCCTCCTCCTGGCGTGGGTCGAGCTGCGCCCACAGCCCGCCGACGGTCCGTACGACGACCGCGTAGTTGAAGAAGACGTGCGCGAGCAGAATGGCCCAGACCGTGGTGTCGAGCCGCACGCCCCACAGCTCGTCGAGCAGGCCGCCTCGGCCGACCAGCGCCAGGAACGCCGTGCCGACGACGACGGTCGGCAGCACGAAGGGCACCGTCACCACGGCCCTGAGGACCTGCTTGCCCCTGAAATCGAAGCGCGCGAACACATACGCGCCGGGGAGCGCGATCAGCAGCGTGAGCACCGTCGAGGCGAGCGCCTGCCAGGTGGTGAACCAGAGCACGTGCCGGATGTCGGGCTGCGTGAGCACGTCCGCGATCCGTCCCAGTCGCCACTGCCCGTCGCTCTTCAGGCCGCGGGCCACGATCGCGGCGACGGGGTAGGCGAAGAAGACGGCGAAGAACGCGACGGGCACGGCCATGAGGCCGAGCCGGGCCGCGTTCGCGCGCCCGCCCGCTCCGCGCCGTCGGCCGCGTCCCTCGCCTCCGAGGCCGCCGCCTCCGCGCCGCCCGCTCCCGGTCTCCCGGGGCGTCGGCGCCTTGGCCACGGCTTCGGACGTGTCGGCTACTTCAGTACGAGCGAGGTCCACGACTTGACCCACTGGTCACGGTTGGCGGCGATCCTGTCGGGCGCCATGGTCTCGGGGTTCTTGGCCTGCGGGCCGTACTGGTCGAACTCCGCGGGCACCTGGGCGGCTTCCCGCACCGGGTAGACGAACATGTTCAGCGGCATGTCGTCCTGGAACTCCTTGGTGAGCATGAAGTCGATGAGCGCCTTGCCGCCCTTGGCGTTCCCGGCGTTGCTCAGCAGCCCCGCGTACTCGACCTGGCGGAAGCAGGTGCCGGTGGCGACCCCGGTGGGCGCCGTCTTCGGCTTCGGGCTGGCGTAGATCACCTCGGCGGGCGGGGACGAGGCGTACGAGACGACCAGCGGCCGGTCGCCCTTGGCCTTCTTGCCGCCGGCGGACCCGGAGAACTCCTCGTCGTAGGCCTGCTCCCAGCCGTCGACGACCTTCACGCCGTTGGCCTTGAGCTTCTTCCAGTAGTCCTGCCAGCCTCCGCCGTTCGAGCCGGAGGTGTTCCCGTCGCCGTACTTCGCGGCGGTGCCCAGCAGGAAGCCGAGGCCGGGCGAGGACGTGGACGCGTTCTCGGTGACGAGGAGGTTCTTGTACTCGGGCTTGATCAGATCGTCGAAGGACTGCGGGGGCGTCAGCTTGTGCTCGCTGAAGTAGGCCTTGTCGTAGTTGACGCAGATGTCGCCCGAGTCGACGGGCGTGGCCCGGTGCTTGCCCTGATCGACGCGGTACTGCGGAAGCACCTGGTCCAGGCCCTTCGCCTCGTACGGCTGGAAGAGCCCGTTGTCGAGGGCACGGGAGAGCAGGGTGTTGTCGACGCCGAAGAAGACATCGCCCTGCGGATTGTCCTTGGTGAGGATCGCCTTGTTCACAGCCTGCCCGGCGTCACCGTCCTTGAGGACCCTGACCTTGTAGCCGGACTGCTTCTCGAAGTCCTTGAGCACGCTCTTCGACACGGCCCACGAGTCGTGGCTGACGAGCGTGACGGTCTTCGGGTCCGCCGAGCCGCCGTCGCCCGACGACCCGCACGCGGACAGCGTGGCCAGGCCGAGGCCTATGGCCACGGCTGCGAACTTCTTGGTGGTGCTCACTGATTTCCTCCTGGGTGGCCAGGAAGAGACGCGGCCCTGCCCGGGACCTCTGACAGGTCCCGGGCAGGGCGCAACAGCTTGAGTGATGACCGAACTTCCTACCCAGAATGACCTGGGCAAGGTTCAGAGGGTCTGCGGTCTGTCCCGCACTCTCAGCGCTGTGGCGCTCCCCTGTCGGAATATGAAGATGTACGTACAGACCTCAGCGTACCGTCTGGGCCCTGCGGGCCCGGCGCGCGGTGACCGCGGGGCCGACGCCCGGTCCCCGGGGCCGTGGCACGGCCGTCGGGAGGCCGCCCGCCGGCCCGGATCGTGGCGCGCCCGGCGACCCGGATCGCAGCGCGTCCCGCGGCCCGGATCGTGGTGCGCCCGCCGGCCCGGCGCACCCGGTGGCCGGGCCGGTGTCGTGCCGGAGGTCTAACGCTCGGTGGCCGCGAGCTGTCCGCACGCCCCGTCGATCTCCTGACCGCGGGTGTCCCGGACGGTCACCGGCACGCCGTGGGCGGCGATCGCCTCGACGAACGCCTTCTCGTCCTCGGGTCGCGAGGCGGTCCACTTCGATCCCGGGGTCGGGTTCAGCGGGATGAGGTTGACGTGCACCGGCTTGCCCTTGAGCAGCCGCCCGAGCCGGTCACCGCGCCATGCCTGGTCGTTGATGTCGCGGATGAGGGCGTACTCGATGGACAGCCGGCGCCCGGACCTGGCCGCGTACTCCCAGCCGGCGTCCAGCACCTCGCGCACCTTCCACCGCGTGTTGACGGGCACGAGCGTGTCGCGCAGTTCGTCGTCGGGTGCGTGCAGCGAGATGGCCAGCCGGCACTTGAAGCCCTCGTCGGCGAAGCGGTGGATGGCGGGGACGAGCCCCACCGTCGACACGGTGATGCCGCGCTGCGAGAGTCCGAGCCCGTCCGGCTCGGGGTCGGTGAGGGCACGGATCGCTCCGACCACCCGCTTGTAGTTGGCGAGCGGCTCACCCATGCCCATGAAGACGATGTTGCTCAGCCGCGCCGGGCCGCCCGGGATCTCGCCGTCCCTGAGGGCACGCATGCCGTCCACGATCTGGTGCACGATCTCGCCGGTCGACAGGTTCCGGTCGAGGCCGGCCTGGCCGGTCGCGCAGAACGGGCAGTTCATCCCGCAGCCGGCCTGGGAGCTGATGCACATGGTCACCCGATCCGGGTACCGCATCAGCACGGACTCGACGAGTGTGCCGTCGAAGAGCCGCCACAGGGTCTTGCGGGTGGTGTCCTGGTCGGTGGACAGGTGCCGCACGACGGTCATCAGCTCGGGAAGCAGCGCTTCCTGGAGCTTGCCGCGTGACGCGGCCGGGATGTCCGTCCACTCCGCAGGGTCGTGCGCGAACCGCGCGAAGTAGTGCTGCGAGAGCTGCTTGGCGCGAAACGGCTTCTCGCCGATCGCGGCGACAGCCTCTTTGCGCTCGGCGGGCGTGAGATCGGCAAGGTGCCGCGGCGGCTTCTTGGCTCCGCGCGGGGCGACGAAAGTGAGTTCTCCGGGCTTCGGCATAACCCTTCCAGTGTCGCAGATCAACTCGACCGGCCCAGGCCAGAGCGGGGTGGGGGCGGTCACCCATGAGTGCCGTCTGTCAGCTTCGGTCGACCTCGCACGGCCCAGGGACGGTCCAGGAGACTGCCCGCTCGTCGCCGACGTGATCGAGATGGCGTCCGCCCAGGGCCGTCACTCGAGCGGCTGGGGAGCGACCGGGAGCTGCTCGCTGCAGAGCCAGGTGAAGGTGCGGTCCGGTTCGAGACGGGCGTCTCCCCGGTGGATGGCGTGGATGCCGTTCTCCGGGTCGGCCGTGAAGAACAGACAGACGAACTTGGTGGAGGCACTGAGCGCCTCGAACGTCTTGCGCAGCTCCTCGTACCCCTCCGTAGTCAGGTCGTCATCGAGAGCGAACAGTCTTTCTTGAGGCTGTGGCCCGTGCCCCAGGAGCACGGCCGGTTGTAGATCAGGACCTGGCGGCCGTGGTGAGCCCTTTTGGGATGCGACGAAGCCGGTGGCCGTGCACACTGCTTCGCCGTGGAGATCATCAAGGGCGAGCTGCGGCGTCTTCTGTCCGGCCTCGGGGCCGAAGACGGTCGCCGGCAGCCGTTTCTCGTGCGTGTCCGGTTCACCGCCGAGGATCCGACGCGGGTCATCGCGAATGCCCGCGCCGTGCTCGCGTGTGTGGTCCGGCGCACGGGTGACTGGCCGACGTTCGAGCGATGGCCGGAGCTACTGCCGACGGAGTTCGTGCAGCGCTGCGCCCCTGCGCCCGCGGAGCCGGAGCCCGGCCGAGCATTCGATACAGAGGCCTGGCTGCAGAAGTGGCGGGCGATGAGGCCCAAGCGGACATCACCGTTGAGCCAAGGGTCTTGGACGCTGTCGGACTGGCTCTACTACTTCGACCCGACCGATGAGGGCATGGGCGACGACCGCAGCTGGTGGTGGTGGGACGCGGGGTCCGATGGGCCGGGCAACGGCTGGGTCGATGTGGCCACCACCGGCTGGCCGTTCGGCAGCGGTTCGCTGTCCTGGCTGATCGAGGCCGGCGGTGGCAGGGATCTCGATTATGGGCCCTGATCCACAGGAGCATTCGGCGACATCCGCCGTGCAAGCTCCTTGAGACACGCGACGCACGAGCTACGGGTTCAGAAGCGATCGGTCCTCTGCGCGGCGAGACGGGCTCTGAACCGCGCAGCCCGACTTCGGCGACCGGCGGCTCAGCAGTCATAGCGGTGGACTGTGGGCCAGGTGGGGCAGGTGCGGCACACGAAGACATGGACGCCTCCACAGTCACCCATGATCATTTCGTGGCTGTCATGCTGCAGTTCCGGGTCGTCGGACGTTTCCCAGCCACAGCCGGGACCGGTGCGCTCCTCGACCGGGAGCCAGCGGCCGCACGATTCACTCGCCGAGATTGTCAGCAAGTGTTCCATCCGTGAGCCGCAGGCGCAGTGCGGCCAGTTCGGTGGCTGTGTCCAGCCGGGGTATCCGCCCACCTTGCTCTGCTGGGTGGTGAAGGCGTCGTAGTAGGAGATGCCGCAGGACCGCTCCAGCTCCTCGCTCCACTTGCCCACGCGCTCGGACAACTCCGCGGGCAAGTCCCAGTTGGGGTACTCCACGGTCTCAGTGGGGTGTATCACGCAGGGCCGTGGGACGTACTCGTCATCGAACTCGTAAGGGCGCGGCGCCTCGTCCAGCAGTGGACGATCCGCGAGGACGGCGAGGGATCGCCACCGCAGTACCGGCACCGGCGAGTGCTGGTCGTGTTCGGAATGGATCAGCGGGCACCAGAGCACTTGGAGCACGTCGGCCCCGACCGGGAAACCCAATGCCGGGACGTCGCGAGGGATGAGCTGCAGCACTGGCACCATGGCGACGGGGGCCGGACCGACCGACGCGCAACCGCGGGCAGGGTTGTAGTGGTCGGGAGCCGCACACGTCGGCCAGGGCTCCTCGGCGGGCCAGAGGAGCGGCCCACCCAGCGAGCTTTCATCCCGTACGGGGCTACCGGCGCGCGGGTACAACAGGGTGGTTGTCCGCGCGTACGGCACGAGCTCTGGAAATACTTCCGCGATGTCGCACGGGGCCGGCGGAACGGTAAGGCTCATGATCACCTCCGGGCCGCGCATCGTAACGCGACTGGAGTCGATCGGCAGCTGTCGACGTCGGTCACCGTGCCGGAGGCCGGTCGTCCTCTGCCTCAAGCCCGAGTGCACCTTCACGTGGCGACCCCGGCCGCGTTCTCGCGGCGCGGCCCGACCGGCCTTCTCCGCGACACCCCGCCGACCACCGCTCGCGTGACGGGCCGGCGGCCTACGGGCCGAGGTAGGTGCTCGGTGAGAGCCACGTCGGACGGGGCAGGCCGAAGTGCTCCTCGAGCATCAGCTCGGCCTGGGTGAGCGCGCCGTAGACCCATCCCTGTCCGGTCGACCAGGCATCGCCGCAGACGTACAGGTTGGCGTCGGGGAGCGGGTGCCGCATGCGTGGCATGATCTCCCAACTCTTCGCTCCCACCTGCCAGAAGTGGAAGGCCGCTCCGTACGGGTCCTGCACCCAGTCCTGGAAGTAGGCCGACGTCGGGTCGGGGATACGGGCGTCGGGGCCGTGCAGCTCGCGCAACTGCCGCTGTGCCTCATCGACCAGCGTCCCCGGCGCCGAGGCGTCCATCGGCCGTGGCGGCCGGGTCACCGCCACCGGGGCGAGGCGGTGCGGCCGCGTCAGCAGCTCGTTCCAGAACTCCACGTCGCTGAGGTCGTTGTAGGAGGCCAGCAGCAGGGCGTTGCGGTCGGCCGGGTCGGCCCCGGGCTGCTTGCCCTCGACGCCCCAGTAGTAGGTCTGGCGCAGCGGCAGGTCGCTCACCGAGCGGCCGGCGCGCAGGCCGAGATCCTCCCACCACGGCCGGTCGTAACCGAGGAAGAGCTTGGAGGCGGGCCTCGGGACGATCGAGCCGAGGTCGGACAGGAACCGGTCGCTGGTGAAGAGGAAGGTGTCCGGGTCCAGCAGTTCGATCGAGCGCTGGGGCATCGCCAGAACGACGTGGCGTGCCCGGACGGTGCGCGGCCGGCCCGTGGGCCAGACGGAGAGAGCGAGGGCCAGCACCTCCTCGCCGTGGACGGTCTCCCGGTCGATCCGGCGTACCTGGTGATGGAGGTGGACGGTCCCGCCTTCCGCCTCGAACCGCCGGACGAGTTCCTCGGGCACGGTCTGGTAGCCGTTGCGCAGCAGCAGGTACTGCGGTGCCGGGGAGCCGACGAAGTCGGCCACCGACGCCTCCATGGCCTCGATGCTGTTGACGTTGGCCACCACCGATCCGTAGCCGAAGCCGTCTCGGAGGAACGACCACCCCTCTTGCCCGACCGCGTCGAGCAGCAGGTTCCAGAACCCGATGTCGTAGAGGTGCCGGCCGTTGGCCGACGCCGTCGGCTTGATCTTGTCCCACGCCTTCTGGTTCATCCCGGCGGCGCCGGGGACGAAACGCTCGATGACCGACACGAGCGCATCGTCCGGCGACTTGCCCCGGATCGCGGCCGGCAGGTCGTAGGGCACGACCGCCGGGTCGTTCCACTGGGCCTGGGTGAAGCGGTGCCGGCGCAGGTAGACGAGGTTCTGCGGCTCGTCGACCGGGAACGGATCCGTCGGCAACCCGAGATGCTCCACGAGGTCGGCCACGACCGGCTGGTTGTCGAGGTAGCGCATCCCGCCCAGTTCGGCGTGCAGATGCGGCATACCGGGCGGCGTCACCGAGAAGAGGCGGCCGCCGACGCGCTCGCTGCCCTCGAACAGGTGCACCCTGAGGGGACCGCGGCCACTGCGCCGAAGCTTCTTGAGCGCGCTGCTGCGCTCCGCTTCCGGGCCGAGCAGACGCCAGGCGGCGTACGCCCCGGACACCCCGGCGCCGATGACCGCAACGTCGACGACGTCGGCCTCGGCCGCCTCCTCGCCCCGCGGACGCGCCCGTGCCGGCGTCCCCAGTGCTCCGTCGACGACGGCAGCGGCGCCGAGAGCCCCGGTCCCCTTGAACACATCGCGGCGCGTCAGTTCGCCCATCTCCGGCCCTCTCAGCATGGATGTCTTCGGTAGGTAACTGGCTGTGATCGCGCCATAACCTACCAATCCAGGCATTTTCGAGGTGCTAGCGAGCGGTGGCGGGCGAGTCGCAGGGATGCACCCCTCGGGGCGAGGAGTGCCCCCGACGCGGCGCGGTCATAGAATCGAACATGTGCACGATGACCTGCCGCCCGACCTGCCGAGGCTCCGCACGCTGGAGACGTGGCTGATCCTCTCGCTCACCCGGGTACAGCGACGCATCGCCGACATCGAGCGGCGCGAGGTGGAGCGGGACCATGGCCGGCAGGCACGGCCACCGGTGCCCGACTGGCTGCTCGAAGTCGGCATCGGCAGCGAGAGGCCGCCGGTCGCGGTGCACGTGGGCGGCTGCCACATGGCCGGCAAACGCGTACGCGGCATCCCGCGCGACCAGGCGCTGCGGGCCCTCACCGAGGGGGTCGACGCCTGCTCGCACTGTCGGCCGGACAGCGAGCTCGGGGTCCTCGACTGAGCCGGGCCGGCGCCGCCGTACACCCCCGCGCTCCGCGGCGGCGTGGGGCCGACCGCGGGCGTCGTGGGGGGGCAAGGCCTCGGGGAACGCCCCGGCTCTACGATCCCGCGTATGACCAAGTTCATCGTCACGGTGTGCCTGCCGGCGACCAAGCCGCGGAAGCTTCCGGAAGCGATAGCCGCCGCCATGGCGCCCTACGACATCAACCTCACCGACGAGTGGAATCCGGTCGGCGAGTGGGACTGGTGGGCCATCGGCTCCGGTGCGGGCACCCCGTACCTCGTCCTGCCGGCGCACGACGGCGACCGCAGGCTCGTCACGGCCTCCACCGTCCCCCGCAGGAAGGCGGACCTCGAACCCCTCGGTCCGCTGGAGTGCTCCGGCGGGCCACGGGGGATGCTCGACTTCGACGCGATGCGGCGGCGGTCGGCGCACAGGTACGACGCCCTGCTCGCCGCCTGGCACGAACTGACCGCGCAGCACCCAAAGGCCCTGCCGCTGTCCCACTTCGTCGCCCGTCACGACTCCGACCCCGACGGCTACTCCCGCGAGGAGGCCAAGAGGGATCACCTGGCTCAGCCGCTGGTGCAGGAGGTGGCGCAGCGGGCCGTCGCCGGCGATCCGCACTTCGACATGTCGTTCCTGCTGAACGATCCGATCGCGTACTTCACTCAGGAGCACGAGGAGGCCCGGCGGTCGGCGGTCCTGAGTGCGGTGCCCGGCTTCGCCCTGCTCGCCCTCGACGGCACGTGGTCGGACGGGCGGAGCGACGGCTACTGGGAGCGGGCCGACGCGTACCTCGACGACCTGCATGCCGAGGCTGTCGTCGTCGATCTGCTCTGCCACTGCTGACGGCGGCGGGTCCTCACGTGCGACCGCCGGACCGCGGCGGCGACGGCGGGCGGCCACCCCACCGATCGCAGCGGCCGGGGACGGCCACCCGACCGGGACGGCCGCCGCAGCGAGCGCCGTGGCCGTGGCCGTGGCATGCGCGCACCCCACCGGTCGCGGCGGCCGGGGTGATCAGCCCCCGCGTCGGACCTTCACCTCCCAACGGCCTGAGCCGGTCGGGACGCGGACCGTCACGGCGGGTTGGCCGCGAGCCGGCAGGCACCGTTCGCGGCACCGCCCGGCACGCCCGCGGCGGTCAGGGCGCTCACACAGCCCTGCAGGTCGTTGTGCACGCCTCGCGTGCACGCCGCCGTGACGGCGTCCGAGACCTGGACGCCCGTCTGCTGGACCATGTTCGTGCAGGCCGGGATGTCCGCGTGGGCGGCGGGGGCGGCGATGGCCACGCCGCCGAGTGCGAGGGGCAGACCGATGAGGACACCGGCGAAACGGGCCGACATGCGCATGGGGACACCTGCTCTTCGGGGTCGGGGCTCGTGCAAGCTCGGCGCCGAGCATCGGACGCGGCCGGTGTACGGCCGTGGCCCTGGGCCCCCGCACCCGTCGGCTCGGCGGAGCGCCCTTCTGCCTCCGACGCTAGATCAGTCGCCCCGCACCCGCACTCCGGCCCGGCGACGGCTCCCGCCCCGGCAGACCGTCGGTGCACGACTCGGCACGGCGGGCGCACACGGCTCGGCACGGAAAGGGCCCGCCGTTCCGTGGAACGGCGGGCCCTCACCCTCAAAACAGCAGGCCGGTGACGGATGTCGAGGTCAGCCGGAGCCCACGAAGATCACCAGGAGCAGCCAGACCACCGGAGCCGTCGGCAGCAATGAGTCCAGCCGGTCCATGATGCCGCCGTGCCCCGGCAGCAGCGTGCCCATGTCCTTGATGCCCAGGTCCCGCTTGATCATGGACTCGCCGAGGTCGCCGAGGGTGGCGCTGGCCGCGACCGCGAGGCCGAGGACCAGACCCTGCCACCAGCTGCCGCCGTCGATCAGGAACTGCATGCACAGCGCGCCGGCCGCCATCGCGAAGGTGACCGCTCCGAACAGGCCCTCACGGGTCTTTCCGGGGCTGATGCGCGGCGCCAGCTTGTTCTTGCCGAAGCGCCAGCCGATCGCGTACGCGCCCGTGTCGCTGACGACCGTCAGGAGCAGGAACGTCAGGACGCGGCGCGGCCCGTCGTCGGCGGTCAGCATCATGGCCACGAACGTCGCCAGGAACGGCACGTAGAAGGCCGCGAAGACCCCCGCCGTGACGTCCTTCAGATAGCCCTCGGGCGGCTCCGTCATCCGCCAGACCAGGACGGCCAGCGCGGTGAGCGCCATCGCCACCCAGGCACCCTCGGCGCCGCGGACGTAACCGGCGACGACCATGGCGGCCCCGCCGAGCGCCAGCGGGACGAGCGGCGCCTTGATGCCCTTGCGCTCCTCGAGCCGCGAGGTGAGCTCCCACAGCCCCACCACCACGGCGACCGCCACCACGCCCACGAAGACGGCCTTGACGACGAACAACGACGCGACGATCACGACGCCGAGCCCGACGCCCACGCCTATGGCCGCGCCCAGGTCGCGTCCCGCACTCTTCTTCTGCGGTGCGGGGGCGGGCTGGGGGGCGGCGCTGGGCATGGGCTCCTGCGGGCTCTGCGGGTGATGCGACGGCTCCCCGAGGGGCACCGCCGACGATGGGTCGTCGCGGAACAGGGGGCCACTCAGCCGAGCGGCCCCCGGGTCGTCATCCTGGTCTCCGCCGTGTGCGGGTTCGCCGGGCACGATGGGCATCGGGCGAGTCTGCTGCGCGTCATGCGCATCGTACGTGGGACCCGCCGGACCTGCCCCCTGGACAGGCCCCTGCTCGGACGGCCCCCAGTACCCGGCTTGTGGCGGCGCTCCCCAGGAAGAGTCGTTCATCAGACCTCGAGCAGCTCCGCTTCCTTGTGCTTCAGGAGCTCGTCCACCTGTGCGACGTACTTCGCGGTGGTGTCGTCGAGCTCCTTCTCCGCACGACGGCCCTCGTCCTCGCCGACCTCGCCGTCCTTGATCAGCTTGTCGATGGCGTCCTTGGCCTTGCGGCGCACGGAACGGATCGAGACCTTGGCGTCCTCGCCCTTGGTCTTGGCGACCTTGATGTAGTCCTTGCGGCGCTCCTCGGTCAGCTCGGGGAACACCACCCGGATGATGCTGCCGTCGTTGCTGGGGTTGACGCCCAGGTCGGAGTCGCGGATCGCCTGCTCGATGTTGCGCAGCGCGCTCTTGTCGAACGGGGTCACCACGGCCATGCGCGGCTCGGGCACCGCGAACGAGGCCAGCTGGTTGATCGGCGTCAGTGCGCCGTAGTAGTCGGCCACGATCTTGTTGAACATCGCCGGGTGCGCACGGCCGGTGCGGATCGCGGCGAAGTCCTCCTTGGCGACCACGACGGCCTTCTCCATCTTCTCCTCGGCTTCGAGGAGGGTCTCTTCGATCACCACTTGCTCCTGCGTGTCTTGAGTAGGCCCGGCAGCTGTTTCCTCGTCGGGTCGGCGGCCGGCTGCGTCGCGTCTTATTCCTGCACGGTTCCGGACCGGCAGGACATTGTCCATCCCCCGGTCAGGGTCCGTCCTCGGCCGGGGTCCGTCCCCGTCCCGGGGTCCGTCCCCGTCCGTGACGGTCCCCGTCAGGCCCGGCCGCTCTGGTCGCCCACGAGTGTGCCGATCTTCTCACCCTTGACGGCCCGCGCGATATTGCCCTCGGCCAGGAGCTCGAAGACCAGGATGGGCAGCTTGTTGTCCCGGCACAGCGTGATGGCCGTCATGTCGGCGACCTTGAGGTCACGGGTGATGACCTCGCCGTAGCTGAGCGAGTCGAACTTGACTGCCTCGGGGTTGGTCTTGGGGTCGGAGTCGTAGACCCCGTCCACACCGTTCTTGCCCATCAGCAGCGCCTCGGCGTCGATCTCCAGGGCGCGCTGCGCGGCGGTGGTGTCGGTGGAGAAGTACGGCATGCCCATACCGGCGCCGAAGATGACGACGCGGCCCTTCTCCAGGTGGCGCACGGCGCGCAGCGGGATGTACGGCTCGGCGACCTGCCCCATGGTGATGGCGGTCTGCACGCGGCTGTCGATGCCCTCTTTCTCCAGGAAGTCCTGGAGGGCGAGGCAGTTCATGACGGTGCCGAGCATGCCCATGTAGTCGGAGCGGGCCCGGTCCATGCCGCGCTGCTGGAGTTCGGCGCCGCGGAAGAAGTTGCCGCCGCCGATGACGACGGCGATCTGGGCGCCGCCGCGCACGACGGCCGCGATCTCGCGGGCGATCTTGTGCACCACGTCGGGGTCGACGCCCAGCCCGCCGCCACCGGCGAACGCCTCACCGGAAAGCTTCAGCAGAAAGCGTCCCGCGCCTTTGCCGTCGTCGGTCTTCTCGCCCTTGTCGGCCTGGGTGGTGGTCATGGAGATCTCGCCTCTTTTACGTGTCGCACATACGAAGAAGGCCATTGCCGGTGGGGTGTCGTTCGCATCCCATGCTCGGCAATGGCCTCCTCGTCAGATCTGCTGTCGTCCGGCACGCACGCGCGGGTGCCGGCGTACCGGGACGACTGCTGTCGACCCTATCGGGGTCGCGCGTCGATCGCGGTACGGACTCAGATGCCGACCTTGATGCGCGAGAAGCGCTTCAGGGCGACACCGGCCTGGTCCAGGATCTGCTGGACGGACTTCTTCTGGTCCAGCGCGTAGGGCTGGCCCAGCAGGGTGGCCTCCTTGAAGAAGCCGTTGACGCGACCCTCGACGATCTTCGGGAGGGCGGCCTCGGGCTTGCCCTCGGCGCGAGTGGTCTCCTCGGCGACGCGGCGCTCGGACTCGACGACCTCGGCCGGGACGTCCTCACGGGAGAGGTACTTCGGCGCGAAGGCGGCGATGTGCTGCGCGATGCCCTTGGCGAGGTCGGCGTCGGCCTTGTCCAGCTCGACCAGGACACCGATCTGCGGGGGCAGGTCGGGCATGGTGCGGTGCATGTACGACGCGACGTAGGCGCCGGAGAACTGGGCGAAGCGGTCCAGGACGATCTTCTCGCCCAGGTTGGCGTTGGCCTCGTCGACGAACGCCTGAACCGTCTTGCCGGACTCGATCTCGGAGCCGAGGAGCGCGTCGAGGTCGGCCGGGGAGGTCGCGGCGACGTGCTGCGCGATCTGGTTGGCGACGGCCTGGAACTTCTCGCCCTTGGCGACGAAGTCCGTCTCGCACTTCAGCTCGACCAGGACACCGGAGGTGTTGTCGTCAGCGATGATGGAGACCACAGCGCCGTTCTCGGCGGAGCGGCCCTCGCGCTTGGCGACGCCCTTCTGGCCCTTGATGCGCAGCGCCTCGACGGCCTTGTCGACGTTGCCGTCGGCCTCGTCCAGGGCCTTCTTGCAGTCCATCATGCCGGCGCCGGTGAGCTCACGGAGCTTCTTGACGTCAGCGGCGGTGTAGTTCGCCATGATTCCTGGAATCTCTCTCGGAGTCTGAAGATCTACGGGGTGAACGGCGGGGGCTTCGTGGGCCCCCGCCGTTCACAAACCCGAAGGGGTGAGGGGTCAGGCCTGCTCGGCGTCCGCGGCCGGAGCCTCGACAGCCTCGGCCTCGGCGGCCGGAGCGTCGGCCTGCTCGGCGTCGGCGACCTTCTCCGTCTCGGCGGAGGTCTGGACCTCGGCGTCGTCGGCCTTCTTCTCGCCCTCGAGCAGGTCGCGCTCCCACGCGGCGAGCGGCTCGCCCGCGGCCTTGTCACCCTCGGCCTTGCCGGCACCGGAGCGGGCGATGAGGCCCTCGGCGACGGCGTCGGCGATCACGCGGGTGAGCAGGGTGACGGAGCGGATCGCGTCGTCGTTGCCCGGGATCTTGTAGTCGACCTCGTCGGGGTCGCAGTTGGTGTCGAGGATGGCGACGACCGGGATGTTGAGCTTCCGGGCCTCGCCGACCGCGATGTGCTCC
Organism: Streptomyces sp. NPDC025784; assembly: GCF_055558435.1. Taxonomy (NCBI): domain Bacteria; kingdom Bacillati; phylum Actinomycetota; class Actinomycetes; order Kitasatosporales; family Streptomycetaceae; genus Streptomyces; species Streptomyces sp. NPDC025784. The sequence continues at coordinate 227,761 of NZ_JBVHMN010000011.1, read as the reverse complement.
TTCTTGGTGTCCACGATCCAGACGGCGCTGGGCACCTTCTGCATCTCGCGGATACCACCGAGGGTCTTCTCCAGCTTGGCCTTCTCGCGCGAGAGCACGAGAAGCTCCTTCTTGGTGAGACCGGAGGCGGCGACGTCCTCGAAGTCGATCTGCTCGAGCTCCTTGAGGCGCTGCAGACGCTTGTAGACGGTGGAGAAGTTGGTGAGCATGCCGCCCAGCCAGCGCTGGTTGACGTAGGGCATGCCGACGCGGGTGGCCTGCTCGGCGATGGCCTCCTGCGCCTGCTTCTTCGTGCCGACGAACATGACCGTGCCGCCGTGGGCGACGGTCTCCTTGACGAACTCGTAGGCGCGGTCGATGTACGACAGCGACTGGAGCAGGTCGATGATGTAGATGCCGTTGCGCTCGGTGAAGATGAAGCGCTTCATCTTCGGGTTCCAGCGACGGGTCTGGTGACCGAAGTGGACGCCGCTCTCCAGCAGCTCCCGCATCGTGACGACGGCCATGGCCGTTCTCCTTGGTGTTCTCGGTTGTGCCGCGTGTGCCGGACGACACTCGCGCCTGACGCCCGCGATGCGCCTTGCCACGAGGGACCGAGAGGCGCTGACACCGGTCGCTGACGACCAGGTGTCGGGGCGTGCGAAGTCGACCCGGTGACCCGGATCGCCATCAGAAGTGTACGGGACCCGAGAGGCGCCGGGTGACGCCGCTGTCCACAACCGGCCGGTACTCCACAGATCCCGACCGTGATCGGCTCGTTGCGGGACGGTGGCGGCATGCGAGCGAAACGATGTGTGCGTACATGGCTCGGGCTGTTGCTGGGTCTGGTGGCGACCGTGCTGGGCGCAGTGGGCCCGTCGGCCCCCGCCCGGGCGAACGGCCCCGCACCCCCGGCGCCGGCCGTGTCCCCCTCCTCGGACTCGGCCTCGGATCCGGGAGACGGTTCCGCCGCCGACCCGGTGCCGAAGGTCGGCCGCGCCTGGCCCGTGGGGACACGCCCTCCCGTCGTACGGGGCTGGGAACCGCCGGCGACCGCGTACTCCCGGGGCCATCGCGGCGTGGACCTCGGGGCGGCCCCGGGTGCGCCGGTCCGTGCCGTCGCCGCGGGCCGGGTGTCCTTCGCGGGCCGGGTCGCGGGCCGTGGTGTCGTCTCGGTCGAACTGCCGGGCACGGGCACCGCGCCGCTGCGGACGACGTACGAGCCGGTGCTGGCGTCCGTCCGCAAGGGCGACGAGGTCGCGGCGGGCGACCTGCTCGGCACTGTCGAAGGCGGCGGCTCGCACTGTGCCAGGTCGTGCCTGCACTGGGGACTGCTGAGAGGCAGTACGTATCTGGACCCGCTGTCGCTGCTCCCGCCCTGGCTGCTGCGCGCGGGTCCGTCACGCCTGCTGCCGGTGGCGGGGGTGCCACAGGCACCCGCCACGTGAGGGAGACGGGTCCCGGCGTCCCGTCCGCGCACCACAGGTCCCGGCGTCCCGTCCGCGCACCACAGGTCCCGGCGTCCCGTCCGCCCACCACAGGTCCCGGCGTCCCGTCCGCGTGCCGGGAAGCGCCGGACTCAGCCCCGCACGCCCCGCAGAACCATGGAAACGGTCGCGTCGATGATCGCGTCGGGTTCCTCCGCGGCGCCCAGCTCGATGCGGCGCACGGCGGCGTCGACCACGCCCTGGAGGAGCATCGCGGCGAGCCGTGGTTCCGCGTGTCCCATGTCGCCGAGCGCCTCGACGATCATCGCGACCAGGCCGCCGTGAGCTGCGCGGATCTTCTCCCGCGCTCCGGCGTCGAGTTCGCTCGCGGAGATGGCGACCACGGCGCGGTGCCGGCGGTCGCCGACCAGCGCGAGCTGCCGGCGGACGTACGCCTCGACCTTGCTCTCGGGGGTGTCCGCCCGCTCCATCGCGGCGGAGACCTCGGCCGCCCACACGGGGAAGTCGACCTCGCACAGCTCCTCGACGACGGCCGCGCGGGAGCGGAAGTACTCGTAGACGGACGATCTCGCGAGTCCCGTGCGTTCGGCGAGGGCCGGGAAGGTCAGCGCCTCCGTCCCGCCCTCGGACAGCAGGGACCGCGCCGCGTCCAACAGGGCGGCTCGCTGCATAGACCGGTGCTCGGCCACGGAGGCCGCTCGAATCCTTGGCACGTCAACCACTGTACGGACGGACCGCCCCGGACGGCAGCCACTCCGCCCACCCGGCGGTGGTGGCGGGGCCTCGACACCGGCGGGGCAGGGACGATTCGGCGTGCTCCCGCCGCCCGTCAGCGGCCGAAACTCGCCAGCTTCGCCCGCAGCTGGAGCACCGACTTGGTGTGGATCTGGCTCACTCTGCTCTCGGTGACCCCGAGCACGTTGCCGATCTCCGCGAGTGTGAGTCCTTCGTAGTAGTACAGCGTGACCACGGTCTTCTCCCGGTCGGGCAGCGTGTTGATGGCCCGCGCGAGGAATCTGCGCAGCTCTCGGTCCTCGGCCACCTCGACCGGGTTGTCGGCCGCCGTGTCCTCCAGTGTGTCCATCAGACTCAGGCGTTCACCGCCTTCGCCGCCGACGTGCAGCAACTCCTCCAAGGCCACCACGTTCGCCAGGGACAACTGGCTGAACACCGCGTGCAGTTCCTCCACCGCGATGCCCATCTCGGAGGCCACCTCGCCCTCCGACGGGGTGCGGCGCAGGCGTGCCTCCAGCGTCGCGTAGGCGCGCTCCACATTGCGGGCCTTCTGCCGCACCGATCGCGGGATCCAGTCCAGCGCCCGCAGTTCGTCGATCATCGCGCCCCGGATCCGGGTGATCGCGTACGTCTCGAACTTGATCTCCCGCTCGATGTCGAACTTCTCGATCGCGTCGATCAGCCCGAACACCCCCGACGAGACGAAATCCGCTTGTTCGACATTGGCCGGCAGTCCGACGCTCACCCGTCCCGCGACGTACTTCACCAGCGGTGAGTAGTGCAGGATCAGCTGCTCCCGCAGCCGGTCGTCACCCGTCGCCTTGTACGACCGCCACAACTCGTCGAGTGTCGCGGGAGCGGGCGGGCGCACGCTGCCGCCGTCGCGAGCGGCTGGCGGGATCGCCGCCCGGTCGGACCCGGAGGTGTGCTGGGGCATTCGTCGCCTTGTGCCGTTCTGCCGAGAACTGGGGCTGCCTGAGTGACCTGTCGGTCGGTGTCGAGAATTGTCCGTCTGAGCCGGAATCCTCGTGAGCGTAGCGTGACTGAGGAGTCGCAGTGCGCGAAGAAGGGGGGATCACCCTCACGCGGAGTCACTTGACGTGATCTGCCTCCGCGTGACGGTGGTCGCCCTGCGTGACTGTCGGGAGACGCCAACTGCGGGAAATCCCAAGGCTGTCGGCTTTAGCCCGGACGGCCGAACACGCTCGGTCAGCAGCCTCGGCGATCTTCAGGGACGGGGATCATCGCCTGGCGTGTCAACTTCCAGCCGTCGCCGTGTCGTTCGACGAAACCAAGTGCTCGGAGTTCGTACAGCCTCCCGACCGCGTCGTCCGGTGTGGTCGCCGCGCCCCGGGCGATCTCCTCCGCTCCGGCCCGGCCGCGCGCCGGCAGCGCGGCCAGCACGCGTCCGGCGCCCGGGTCCAGCAGATCTCGTGGCAGCACGGGACCGCGCCGGTCCGGGGCCAGCTCGCCGATGTCACCCACCAGCTCCACGACGTCCGCGGCGTCGGAGACGAGGACCGCGTCGCCGCGCAGCAGTTCGTGCACTCCGGCCGACAGTCCGCTCGTGGCCGGGCCCGGCACCCCCATGGTGAACCGCCCGAGGTGCTGCGCCGCACGGGCCGTGACCAGTGCGCCGCTGCGATACGCCGCCTCGACGACGACCGTGCCCCGGGTGAGCGCGGCGATGACACGGTTGCGCAGGAGGAATCTGCTCTGGGTCGGATGGTCACCGGGTGGCAACTCCCCCACCACGAGCCCCTGTTCCGCGATTCTCGTGATCAAGGTCGCGTGTCCGCGCGGGTAGGGCCGGTCCACGCCGCAGGCCAGCACGGCGACGGTGGCTCCGCCCGCCCCGAGCGCTCCCCGATGCGCGGCGCCGTCCACCCCGTACGCGCCGCCGGAGACCACCACCCAGCCCCGCTCCGCGAGGCCCGAGCCGAGGCAGGCGGCCATGTGGGCGCCGTACTCGGTGCAGGCCCGGGCACCGACGACGGCGACGGAGCGCAGCGCCCACATCCGCAGACTGGGGCTCCCGCGCACCCACAGGCCCGTGGGCCGGGCATCGCCCAGGTCGTCGAGCTGCGCGGGCCATTCGGGCTCGCCGGGGCAGACGTACCTCACCCCGGCGGCCCGCGCCTGGGCGAGGTCCTGTTCGGGGCGGACGCGCCCGGCCCGTCCCCGCAGCCCCGCCCATCGTTTCCCGGTCACCCCGGGCAGCGGTCTGCCGCCTTCGACCAGCCGCCGGGCCACCTCCACGGGCCCGAACTCGCGCAGCCATCGCCCGCCCACCTCGTCGCCCGGTTCGATGATGCGGGCGAGGGCGACGCGGGCCATACGTGCCTCGTCGCTCATGTCGGCGAGCCGATCGTCATCGGCACCCCGCGCGGGACGCCGGTCCGCAACTGGAGCGCCAGGGCGACGTCACCGGCGTCGGGCCGATCGTGCCCCGACAGGTCCGCGACGGTCCACGCGACGCGGAGCACACGGTCCAGGCCGCGCGCGGTCAGCAGGCCGCGCTCCAGTCCACGCTCCGCCTCGTCCATCGCCCCGGGCAGCGCCTGCCAGCGGCTGCGCAGCTCGCGTCCGGGCATTTCGGCGTTGGTGTGCCACGGCGTGCCGGACAGACGGCCGGCTGCCCGGTCACGGGCGGCTCGGACCCGGTCGGCCACCGTACGCGTCGACTCGCCACGGGCGCCGAGCGCCGTCAGCTCCGAGCGGGTGACCGGTTCGACCTCGACCCTCAGGTCGACCCGGTCGAGCAGGGGTCCGGAGAGCCGGGACTGGTAGCGGCGGATGGCTGAGGGAGGGCATTCGCAGTAGTCGTTCGTCGCGCTGAAGCGTCCGCACGGGCAGGGGTTGGCCGCCAGCACCATCAGGAACTTCGCCGGGAACCGCACGACCCCGGCGCTGCGCGCGATCACGACGTGCCCCGCCTCCAGGGGCTGGCGGAGGGCGTCGAGGGCGAAGCCGCTGAACTCGGGTGCCTCGTCGAGGAAGAGCACGCCGCGATGCGACAGCGACACGGCGCCGGGTCGTGCCAGGCCCCTGCCGCCGCCGACGAGCGACTGCATCGTCGCCGAGTGGTGCGGTGCGCAGTAGGGCGGGACGTCCACCATGGGTCTGCCCGGCGGCAGCAGGCCCGCGACCGAGTGGATCGCCGTCACCTCCAGGGATTCCTGCCGGTTCAGGGCCGGCAGGAGGGACGGCATGCGCTCGGCGAGCATGGTCTTGCCCGCGCCGGGTGGTCCCTGCAGGAAGACGTGGTGTCCGCCCGCCGCGGCCACCTCCATCGCGGTGCGCGCCGACAGCTGGCCGACGACGTCCGCGAGATCGTGGCCCTGGTCCTGGTCGGGGAGGGTGGTGCCGCACAGGCCCGTGGCCTCCCCTGTGCCGGGCACGCGCAGTCCGGCCAGCAGCGGGTCGGGGCGGCCCTGATCGTCCGGGTCCTCCTCGGGCATCGGTTCGTCGGTGAGGGCCGCGATCAGCTGGCGCAGGCTGCGGACCCCGAGCACCGAGACCCCTGGGACGAGCGCGGCCTCGGCGGCGGCGCACTCCGGCACCACCACCTGCTCGTATCCCGCGTCCGCCGCCGCCAGAACGGCGGGCAGGACACCGCGCACCGGCCGGACCCGGCCGTCCAGGCCCAGTTCGCCGATCATCACGACGTCGGCGAGCACCCGTGGGTCGATCCGTTCGGCGGCGCCGAGCACCGCGCAGGCGACGGCGACGTCGAAGCCCGATCCGGCCTTGGGGACGGAGGCCGGGCTCAGGCCGACCGTGAGCTTCTTCTGCGGCCAGTCGGCGCCCGAGTTGACCACCGCCGCCCGCACCCGGTCGCGGCTCTCCGTGAGGCTCTTGTCGGGCAGGCCGACCAGGGTGAAGGCCGCGACCCCGGGCTCCAGATCGGCCTGGACCTCGACCACGACGCCCTCGACACCGACCAGTGCCACCGCACACGTACGCGCGAATCCCATCAGGCCACCCCCCGCGCGTGCTCCACGACGGGTGCGCCGCGGCCGGGCAGGACGACGCCGATCAGATCGATGCGGACGCCGCCCGGGGGCGCCCCTCCGTGTTCCTGGACCCAGCGTTCGGCGAGGCCTCGCAGGCGCTGGGCCTTGGCCGGTGTGACGGCCGCCATCGGGTGCTCGAAGGAGCCCGCCTTGCGGGTCTTGACCTCGCAGATCACCAGCGCGTCGCCGTCACGGGCCACGATGTCGATCTCTCCGGTCCTGCCGCAGCGCCAGTTGCGCGCCAGGACCGTCATGCCGGCCTCGGTCAGCCGGCGGGCGGCGAGGTCCTCTCCGTACCTGCCGAGCGCGATGCGTGCCTGTCCGTACCTGCCGAGTGCGTTGTGTGCCTGGGACGAGTTCATGTCGGCACCACCTCCGGCGCCAACACTGCGGCCGTCCCGCCCCGGTTGTGGATCTTGGTGGACGAACGCGCGATTGTGGAAAACCCCGTCACCCGCAGGGGTGACCGCTCCACGTCAGGGCCCCAGGGACTCCGCGGGGTGACCGCCGGCGGCTCCCCGCCCGCCGGCGCCTTGGGTCATCAGCCGCCCGGAAGCTCCAGATCGCTCTTGTTGAGCTCCTCGATATTCACGTCCTTGAACGTCAGGACGCGGACCTGCTTCACGAAGCGTGCGGGTCGGTACATGTCCCACACCCAGGCGTCCGCCATGGACACCTCGAAGAAAACCTCTCCCTGGACCGAGTGCACCTGCATCTCGTAGTCATTGGTGAGGTAGAAGCGCCGTTCGGTCTCGATCACATATTTGAACAGACCGACGACATCGCGGTACTCCCGATAGAGCTTCAGCTCCATCTCGGTCTCGTACTTCTCGAGGTCCTCGGCGCTCATGGCATGTTCCCCTTCAGCCGTGCGTCCCCCTATTGTGCGCCAGCCCCGCGGGCCCCTAGACGATTTCCGTGTCGAGGACCTCGGGCGTGGCCGGGGGACCCTCGTCGAGCAGCCTGTGCAGCAGCTCGGCGAGCCTGGTCGGATACACCGTCTCATGTGCCTCGGTCAGTTCCTGGCACGTCCACCAGCGCGCTCCGGCGACGCTGCGCCGTTCCAGCTCCGTCAGACCGGCGGCCGCCGTCACCGTCTGGGTCGTACGGGCCAGGTAGTACCACTCGTCCTGGTCCCAGCGGCGGCCCGCGAACGGGAACGAGCACATGCGCCGCCACAGCACCGGGCCCAGTTCGACCTCGGTGATGCCGGTCTCCTCCGCGAGCTCGCGGACCGCGGCCTGCTCCCGGGTCTCGTCTCCCTCCAGGCCGCCGCCCGGGGTGAACCACCAGTCGTCCGCGGGGTCACCGGGCTCGTGCCCGTGCAGCAGCAGAATGCGTTCCTCGGGGTCGAGCAGCACCACACGGGCCACCTTCCGCAGCCCGCCCCGGTACTCCGCGTCGGCGACGGCGGGCGAGGGGTCCTGCCCGTGCTCACCACTCGCGTCGTACGGCACCTCAGCGGGCACCGGCGAGCTCCGTGCGGGCCCCGGCCCGTCGGCGCGCCCGGTTGGCGATCGGGCCGTAGGCCGCGCCGCCCAGGACGAGCACCGCGCCGGCGATCACCGCCGAGACGATCAGCCGCAGGGGTCCCGGCTCGGAGAGGCTGCCCAGCGGCTCGAAGCCGCTCGGCCGCTCCAGCATGCCGTTCATCGGCCACACGACGGCGTCGACGCGTCCCTTGACCGCCTTGCGCGGCACGGTGCCGTTGGCGGCGTCGGTCAGGTGGGCGGTGGAGTCCAGGGAGCCGCTGCGCTCGTCACCGAGCAGGAAGAGATTGCCGTCCGGGACCGTGACGGTCGGGATCTTCGTCAGCTCGGCCGCCGATCCCTTGGGCAGATACGACTCGTCGATCTGCTTCCCGTTGACGGTGAGCTTGCCGTCGGTGCAGCAGGCGACCTTGTCGCCGCCGACGGCGACCACGCGCTTGACCATGGGCACGTCGCCCCACGACGACTGCTTGAAGACGACGACGTCGCCGCGCTTGACCTCGCCTCCGTCGACCCGCTGTGCGAGCACGCGGTCGCCCGCGTCGATCGTCGGCGTCATCGAACTGGTGGGCACGGTGTACGGCCGATAGACCACCGCCCCCCAGGCGAACCCTCCGAGGAACAGCACAATGCCCAGCGCGACAGCCAGTCCGGACAGCACCTGTCCGGTCCGGCCGCCCGCCGGGCTCTTGTCTGTGCCACCGCTGCGCGGGGCCGTACGCGTCGTGCTCTCGCCACCCATAGGGCCGCACCTTACCCGGGGGTACGGTCCGCGGTCAGCCCATGGCCGGGATCACGATCACCGGCTGCGCCCTCCTAGGACTCGTCCGTCTTCCGCCCGGACGCCTTGCGACGCCGCCCGAGCAGCACCAGCGGTACGGCTCCGACCAGTGCCACCGCGTCGGGCGAGGTCACGGCCGCGGCGGCCTGGCTGCTCAGACCGTCCTGGTCGAAGGTGTCCGGAACGGGCAGGGTGCCCCAGCGGTTGATGGGCCAGGCCTTCACGATGGCGCGCCCGACGACCTTGTCGACGGGAACCATGCCGTGGTGCTTGTCCATCTGGTTGTAGCGCGAGTCCTTCGAGTTCTGGCGGTGGTCGCCCATCACCCAGATCATGCCCTTGGGCACCTTGACCTTGAACTGGCCGCCGTCCTCGTCGACGCTGCACGGGGTGTTGCCCGGGTAGACGTACGACTCCTCGTTCAGCGCCTTGCCGTTGACGGTCAGCGGGCCGGAGCCCTTGCACTCGACGGTGTCGCCGCCGACGCCGATGACGCGCTTGATGAGGTCCTTCTCCTCGGCCGACGGCATCAGACCGATCCAACTGAGCACCGTCTGCAGGGCGTTCGGGTTCGCCGTGGGCTCCCCCGCGAGCCAGTTGTCGGGGTCGTGGAAGACGACGACCTCGCCGCGCTCCGGCTCGGAGCCGAACCACGGGGTCAGCTTGTCGACCAGGACGCGGTCACCCTGCTGGAGCGTGTTCTGCATCGAGTCCGAGGGGATCGAGAACGCCTGCACCAGGAAGGTCTTGATGAGCAGCGCGAGGACCAGGGCGATGCCGATGAGGATCGGCAGCTCCTTCCAGAAGGAGCGCTGCTTCTTCGACTTCGTGTCCCGCTCGGCCGCGGCTCCGCCGTCCGCGGCGTCACTCCCGGAATTCGACGCGTCCTCTACGGCCGGGGAAGCCGAATCGTCGGGCCGCTCCGGCTTCCCTTCGGGACCGTCTTGTCCGGACCGTGCGCCGACCGCCACATCCCCCACATCCACTCCTCACTCCGTGCCGCCGCCCACGCCGTATTCGGCGCAGGCCCACCACTCCCATAACGAGCGGGAGTTCCGCAGGGGTCGGGAGCGGGGTCAATCCGTCTGGATCCGCAGGGGCCACCCTATGCGACTGAGCGAGAGCGGAGGTCGACCCTCCAGGCGCGTCGGCCACGGACGCGTACGTGCCCGGCTCCTCCAGGCTGGTCCAGTGTCCGAGGGGCCACGCGATGTACCTGGCTCGGCCGACGACCGACTTCAGGGAGACGGTGCCGCTGAACTTGTCGGAGCGGTGGTAGCGGGAATCGGCGGAGTTGGCGCGGTGGTCGCCCATGACGAACAGGCGTCCCTGGGGCACCTTCACCTCGAAGGCGAAGTCCGACGGTTTGTTGTCGGCATGGATGTAGGGCTCGCTGAGCGGCGTGCCGTTGACGGTGACGCGGCCCTGCGCGTCGCAGCACTTGACCGTGTCTCCGCCGACCCCGACGACGCGCTTGATCAGGTCCTTCTCGTTGTCGGAGGGGAGCAGGCCGATGAAGGTGAGCCCCTCCTTGACCTGTTTGACGACGACGGGGTCGTCCTTCTTCTTGGTCTCCTCGGCGGTGAGCCAGCCTCCGGGGTCCTTGAAGACCACGACGTCACCGCGCTGGGGCTCGGAACCGAACCACGGGGTGAGCTTGTCGACCAGGACGCGGTCGCCGATCTGGATCGTGTTCTCCATGGAGCCCGACGGGATCACGAAGGCCTGGACGAGGAAGGTCTTGAGCACGAGCGCTATGAGGACGGCGACGCCGACGAGGAGGGGTATCTCCTTGATGGCCGAGCGGCGCCTGCGCCGCTTGACCTTGCGCTGGAGCTTGCGCCGCTCGGCGCGTCCGGTGCGCGCGACGCCTCCGGAGGCCCTCCGGGTGCCGGTGGGCAGCAGGTTCTCGGCGGCGCTGGTCGGCACGCCGCGCGGTTTGCCGCGGTTACCCATGGGCACCGTCCGCGGCGGGCACGCGCGCGTAGGCGTCGGGGCGCGTCAGCCGTGTCCAGTGACCGGCGGGCCAGGCGACCCAGTCGGCCCGGCCGATGACGTCGTCGACGGGGACCATGCCGCCGCCGGGTGAGCCCAGGTGGTCACGGGAGTCGCTGGAGTCGCTGCGGTGGTCACCGAGGACGAAGAGAGTGCCGGCGGGCACGACGACGTCGAAGGCGACGTCGGACGGGCTGTCCCCGTGATGCACGAACGCCGACTCGTCGACCGACTGGCCGTTCACTTCGAGCCTCCCTTCCTGGTCGCAGCAGACCACATGGTCTCCCCCCACACCGACCACGCGCTTGATGTAGTCGGCGTCTCCGAAGTAGCCGGTGCCGTCGAACACGACGACATCGCCCCGTCGCGGCTCGGCACCGAAACGGTACGCCAACTTATTTACGAGAACGCGGTCCCCGATCCTCAATCCGGACTCCATCGAGCCGCTGGGAATCTCGAAGGGCTGCATCACGAAGCGGCTCACGAGGAGCAGGAAGGCCAGGCAGGCCAGTACGGTCAAGGTGATCCGCCCGCCCGGGAGCCGGTCGGCGACGCGGTCCACCAACGCGAAACGCGACCGTCCCTCCGGCCCCTCTGTGTCCGGGATCTCCTCGGATCCGGAAGGGCGGGAGGAGCGGTCGCGCTCCACGTGCTGTGCTTCGGTGTCCATCGGAGCCAGATGTTATCCGGCCCCGCTGTGACACCTTCGCGCCGACGGGTTCACCAGCGGTTCTCCCGTGCGGCGGCGCCAGATCAGTTCTCGCGCTTCTCCTTGATCTTCGCCGCCTTGCCGCGCAGGTCACGCAGGTAGTACAGCTTCGCGCGACGCACGTCACCGCGGGTGACGAGCTCGATCTTCTCGACGATCGGGGTGTGCACCGGGAAGGTGCGCTCGACGCCGACGGAGAACGAGACCTTGCGGACCGTGAAGGTCTCGCGGACACCGGCGCCCTGGCGACGGATGACTACGCCCTTGAACTGCTGCACACGGGAGCGGTTGCCCTCGATGACGCGCACGTGGACGTTGACGGTGTCACCCGGGCGGAAGGCCGGGATGTCGCTGCGCAGCGACGCGCTGTCGACGGAGTCGAGCAGGTGAGACATTTCGTCTGCTTTCTTCGCTGATGCCACAGGTCATCAACGGGAGTTAGGTTTTCCGGAAGTCGCTGCCGCGCCGGGGCGGGCGTCGTGTCCCCCTGTGGCAGGGGCGCACGCCGGACGACGCACAGCAGCGGTCTATTCTTCCACGGCCTCGGGCGTGCGCCAAAATCGACCGTCGGGGCCGGGCTGCCAGCCGAGGATCGAGAGCATCTCGCGGTCCTTCTTGTCGAAGACGGCGGGGTCGCAGCGCTCGATCAGGTCGGGACGGTTGGCCGTCGTACGGCGCAGCGCCTCGTCGCGGCGCCAGCGGGCGATCTTCCCGTGGTGGCCGCTGAGCAGCACCTCCGGGATCTCCCGGCCGCGCCAGGCCGGAGGCTTGGTGTACACCGGGCCCTCCAGGAGGTTGGCCATGGCTCCGGGGGCGAAGGAGTCGTCGCGGTGGGACTCGGCGTTGCCGAGGACACCGGGCAGCAGCCGCGCCACGGCCTCGGTGACGACCAGGACGGCCGCCTCGCCGCCGGCGAGCACGTAGTCGCCGATGGACACCTCGTGGACGGGCATGCGGGTGGCGTACTCGTCGATGACCCGGCGGTCGATGCCCTCGTAGCGGGCGGGGGTGAAGACCAGCCAGGGGCATGCGGAGAGCTCGACGGCGAGCTCCTGGGTGAAGGGGCGTCCGCTGGGCGTGGGGACCACCAGGGCGGGCCCGTGGGAGCCCGTCTCGTAGCCGTCGGCCAGGACGGAGTCCAGCGCGTCGCCCCAGGGCTCGGTCTTCATGACCATGCCGGGGCCGCCGCCGTACGGGGTGTCGTCGACGGTGTTGTGCCGGTCGTACGTCCACTCCCGCAGATCGTGCACGTGCACGTTCAGCTGTCCACGCGCGCGTGCCTTGCCGACCAGCGAGACGTTCAGGGGTTCCAGGTACTCGGGGAAGATCGTGACGACGTCGAGCCGCATTACGCCTCGTCCCTGGGGGAGGCGATCTCGGCGCGGTCGTCGATCAGTCCCGGCGGCGGGTCGATGACGGCCCGCTGTTCCGTGAGATCGATGCCGGTGACGATCTCCTCGACGAACGGGATCATGACCTCGGTCCCGTCCGGCCGCTCGACCACGAACAGGTCCTGCGAGGGCAGGTGCGAGATCTCCGTGATCCGCCCGACCTCGACGCCGTCCGCGGTGACCACGTCCAGGTCGATCAGCTGGTGGTCGTAGTACTCCTCGGGGTCCTCCGGCGTCTCCTCCGGATCGACGTCGGCGATGAGCAGGGTGTTGCGCAGCGCCTCGGCGGCGTTCCGGTCCCGTACGCCTTCGAAGCGCAGCAGGAGACGGCCGCTGTGGACGCGGCCCGTCTCGATGGTCAGCGGTCCGGCGGAGGCCGGGTCGGTGAGCAGGACGGCGCCCGGTCCGAGCCTGAGTTCCGGCTCGTCCGTACGCACCTCCACGGTGACCTCGCCCTTGATGCCGTGGGCGCGGCCGACGCGAGCGACTACCAGCTGCACTGTGCTTGATCTCCTGTCGATACGACTACGGGCCGGGAAAGGCTCGTAAGCCCTCCCCGGCCCGAGCCGGTGCTGCCTGTTACATCAGCGGACGTGGTCCACGTCGACGAGGTCGACGCGGACGCCGCGGCCGCCGATGGCGCCCACGACGGTGCGCAGAGCGCGCGCGGTGCGGCCGTTGCGGCCGATCACCTTGCCGAGGTCGTCGGGGTGCACCCGGACCTCGAGTACGCGCCCGCGGCGCAGGTTGCGCGAGGCGACCTGCACATCGTCGGGGTTGTCGACGATGCCCTTCACGAGGTGCTCGAGAGCCTCCTCGAGCATGCTCAGGCCTCGGTCGACTCGGACTCGGCCTTGGCCTCGTCCTTCTTCTCAGCCTTCTTCTTCTGGGTGATGGCCTCACCCTTGCCCTCGTCCTCGCCGCCCAGGGCGTCGAAGGACGGGCGCGTGGCCTTCGGCTCGGCCACGAGCAGCGGAGCCGGGGCCGGCAGGCCCTTGAACTTCTGCCAGTCGCCGGTCAGCTTCAGGATCGCGAGCACGGGCTCGGTCGGCTGCGCGCCGACACCCAGCCAGTACTGCGCGCGGTCCGAGTCGACCTCGATGCGCGAGGGGTTCTGCACCGGGTGGTACAGACCGATCTCCTCGATGGCCCGGCCGTCACGGCGGGTACGGGAGTCGGCGACGACGATGCGGTAGTGAGGCGAACGGATCTTGCCCAGACGCTTCAGCTTGATCTTGACTGCCACGGAAGTGGTGTCTCCTGGTCTTGACGTGGTTGGGCACGGCGAGATGGCCGCGTGGGGTTGCGGTACCCGAGTGCCCGATGGACGCGTCAGCCGGAGGAGAGAGGGGTCCTGTGCGGCTGTCGAGTACAGCTAGCCATTGTGCCACATCCCCGCGGGTCGCCCTCACCCGCGGGGTGCGCCCGGCCATGGCTCATCGGCACCCGGCGCCGGCCCCCGGGCGCCCGTCACGCCGCCCGGCGCCCCAAGGTGCCGCCGTCTTGGACGGCTGAGCACGGCTGCCACGAGCAGCCGTGCTCTCAGGACGCCGCCGCGCCCACCACTTCGGGGATCCGGAAGGGCTTGCCGCACCCTCCGCACACGATCGGCGCCTGGGCCAGCACCGACGGGACGACGCGCACATTGCGGCCGCAGTCGCACACGGCCTTGACGCGGACGCCCCCTCCGGAGGAGCCGTGGCGCGCGGCCGGGCCGCGGAACGACCGGGCGCTGTCGGCGGCGGTCGCGGCCGAGTGCGCCTTCAGCGCGCGCTGGAGCCGCTCGATGGTGGGGCGGTACCGGCGCTTCGCCTCGGGGTTGAGCGTGACCAGGGAGAAGCCGCTGCTGGGATGCGGTTCCTCGGGATGGTCGAGACCCAACTCCTCGGCGATCGCGAGGAACCTGCGGTTGTGATACCGGCCGGCGCGCGAGGTGTCGCGGACTCCGCGGGCGGCGGCGATGCCGTGGACTGCCTCGTGAAGCAGTCGTTCGAAGGAGAGTTCGTGCCCGCAGGCGGACGACGACTCCCCGATCAGGGACTCTGGCGCGGCAAGATCGGGCAGCTCGGGGTGGTGCCGCTGAATGTCGGCCCACGCCCCTGCCAGCTCTGCGGCGAGAACAGGTGGTGTCGTGCTCACGTCGTGACAACGAGCCGGGGTGCCTCTGTGTTCCTATTCCGGGGCATCCCAAATAATTTGCACGTACCCGTCAGTTGCCGCTGATGTGTCCTGACGAGGGCGGGTGCGCTGATCTGCGGAGAAGCCTCGCAGCTCGTACCAAGGCGGTACGTAGGGACACGTACGCCCCGGCGCGTAGACGGGGTCGGCGCGCCGGGGCACCTGGAGTCAGCAGATGCGCAAGAGGTCTTTCGGTCGGCCTGGGACCTACTCAGTAAGCGCGCGCCACGACGGCGACGTTACCCGGTGCGTCGTCGGCATCGGGCACCGACCCGTCCTCGGCGACCAGACACCGTACGGTCACGGAGTGCTCGGCGAGCTTGGCCTCGCCCTCTTCGCCGAGGTCGGCCCAGGGGATGCGGGCCCAGCCGCCCGCGGCGGCGGCCTCGACGGCCTCCTCGATCGTCGTCACGTCCGAGGTCCGGGACTCGCGGCGCTCGCGCGACTGCCTGAGCAGCAGCGCCTGGTCCTCTTCGAGGACCGTGGGGAGCAGACTCGTCAGGGCGTCGATGGCGACCGGCTCCTTGCCTCCGGGGATGCGCCGGGCGAGCATCGCGGTGCCGTTCTCCAGGTCACGGGGCCCGACCTCGATGCGGACGGGTACGCCCTTGAGTTCCCAGTCGACGGCGCGGCGGCCGAAGGGGGTGTCCGTGCGGTCGTCCACCTGGACGCGTACGCCCGTCGCCTTGAGCCGGTCGCCGATCTCGCGGACCTTGGCCAGAACCGCCTCGTCCCCCTTGATCGCGAGGACGACGGCCTGCACGGGGGCGAGCCGCGGGGGCACCCGCAACCCGTTGTCATCGCCGTGCGACATGATCAGGCCACCCACCATGCGGGTCGAGGACCCCCAGGAGGTCTGCCAGACGAGCTCCTGCTTGCCCTCCTTGGACAGGTACTGGGTGTTGAAGGCCTTGGCGAAGTTCTGTCCGAGCTCGTGGCTGGTGCCCATCTGGAGGGCCTTGCCGTCGCCCATCATCCCTTCGAGCGTGAGGGTGTTGATGGCGCCGGCGAACCGCTCGCTCGCCGTCTTCCGGCCGAGGACGACGTCGATGCCGAGGACGTTCACCATGAAGTCCGCATACACCTCGCGGTGGATGTACGCGGCGTAGTCCCGGGCGTCCTCGTAGGTGGCGTGGGCGGTGTGGCCCTCCTGCCAGAGGAATTCAGTCGTACGGAGGAACACGCGCGGGCGCATCTCCCAACGCACCACGTTGGCCCACTGGTTGATCAGCAGCGGAAGGTCGCGGTAGCTCTGCACCCACTTGGAGAAGTAGTCGTTGATGATCGTCTCGGAGGTGGGGCGGACGACGACCGGCTCCTCCAGCTCCTTGCCGCCGCCGTGCGTGACGACCGCGAGCTCCGGGGCGAAGCCCTCGACGTGCTCGGCCTCCTTCGTCAGGTACGACTGCGGGATGAAGAGCGGGAAGTACGCGTTCGAGGCGCCCGCTTCCTTGATGCGGGCGTCCATCTCCTGCTGCATCCGTTCCCACAGCCCGTACCCGTACGGCCGGATGACCATGGTGCCGCGCACCGGGCCGTTGTCGGCCAGCTCGGCCTTGTTGATCAGGTCCTGGTACCAGCGGGGGAAGTCGTCCGCCCGGGGCGTGAGAACGGGTGCCTTTGCCATGCGGCGATCGTACGGGCCCACGTTGCCGGAATGTGAATTCTCGCGGCGGGCGCGGTCGGTGGACAAGCCGGGCCCCGCAACCCCTGGACGCCGGGTCGAGTGCGGAGTTACCTGACATACGGGGGGAGTGCGAGCGCACTGCACGGGGGGCGGCGAAACAGGCAAGGCGGCAACTCTCGGCGGATTGGGGCGCTTTCGATGACACCTACGCTCGTGCGGCAGCAACTGCCTCACGCGGGTCCATCGCCTCGCGTGGACCTGTGTGCACGCGCGCGTGACTGGGCCGAGATCCAGGAGCGGATGCTGGTGCCGCTCTACGAGGCCGTCTACGAAAGACTGGAAGTGGGCCGTGGGACACGGCTGCTGGGACTGGGGTGCGGATCGGGACTCGCGCTGCTGATGGCTGCGGCGCGCGGTGCGACGGTGACCGGCGTCGACTCCGCGTCGCCCGAGCTGACGGCCCTGGCGCGCGAGCGGCTGCTGCCGGAGGACTGGCGCACGCGCGTGCCTGTGGACACGCGGCTGGTGGACGGCTCCCCCGAGGACGCGGCCGTCGCCGCGGGGACGCCGGCGTACAACCTGGTGACCGCCTTCGAGCCGGTCGGATGCACGGCCGGGGACTCCGAGGCGCTCGGTGCGCTGCTCGGCCGGGCGGCACCGCTCGCGGAGCGGGGGACGCCCGTGGTCCTCGTCGGATGGGGGCCGCCTGAGCGCTGCGCCACCTCGGGTGTGCTGCGGATCGCCGCCAAGCTGGCCGATCCCCTGCCGGGGGCGGGGAACTGGCGGGCGGCCCGGCGCGACGACCTGGAGGAGGTCGCTCAGCGGGCCGGGCTGCGACCGGACGGGTCGGGGCGGGTCGCCTGCCCCTTCGGGTACGCCGACGTGGACAGCGCGGTACGGGGACTGGTGTCGACGGGGCTGTTCGACGCGGCGGTCGAGGCCACCGACCGGGCACAGGTCGACAAGGAGCTCGCCGAGGCCCTGCACCCGCACCTGCGGCAGGACGGCACGGTGTGGATGCCGAACGTCTTCCGGTACCTGATCGCCCGCACGGCCTGAACGGGCACCGGACCGCTACGTCTCCTTCGTCAGGCGGGTGATGCCCGCGATCCGGTAGGCGTCCGCCTCCTCCAGGGTCTCGTTCGCGAGGAGCGCCTCGGCCAGCGCGTCGAGTTGTCCGCGGTGGTCACGGAGCTTGCGGCAGGCCTCCTCGTAGCACTCGTCGACGATGCGGCGCATCTCCCCGTCGATCACGTCGAGGGTGCGGGGTGCCGCGGCGAGCCCGTAGGCCTGCTGAGCGTCGGTCGGGAGAGCGGACAAGCGGCCGACGCGGTCGCTCATGCCCCACCGGGCGACCATGCCGCGGGCGATGTTCGTGACCTGCTCCAGGTCGTTCTCCGCACCCGTGGTGACCACTCCGTAGACGACCTGTTCGGCGGCCATGCCGCCGAGGGCTCCGATGATGCGGCCGCGCAGGTACTCCTCCGTGTACGCGTACCGGTCCGACTCCGGGGTGGAGAGCGTGACGCCCAGGGCGCGGCCGCGCGGGACGATGGTGATCTTGCGGACCGGGTCGGCGCCTGGTTGCAGCATGCCGAGCAGGGCGTGGCCGCTTTCGTGGTATGCGGTGCGGCGGCGTTCCTCGTCGGGCATCACCAAGGGGCGTTCGGCGCCCAGCTGCACCTTTTCCAGCGCCTCGGAGAGGTCCGTCCGCGTCACCTGCCGCTGCTTGCGCTTCACCGCGAGGAGGGCTGCCTCGTTGGCGAGGTTGGCGAGTTCCGCGCCGGTCATGCCCGGGGTCGTACGGGCCACGTGGGAGAGGTCCACGTCCGGGGCGAGCGGGATGTCACGGGTGTGGATCTCCAGGATCGCCTCCCGGCCGCCACGGTCGGGGGGCGAGACGGTGACGACCCGGTCGAAGCGTCCGGGGCGGGTGAGCGCCGGGTCCAGGATGTCGGCGCGGTTCGTCGCCGCGATGACGACGACGCCCTCGGAGCCGGAGAAGCCGTCCATCTCGGTGAGGATCTGGTTCAGCGTCTGCTCGCGTTCGTCGTGACCGCCCATGCCGGAACCCCCGGCCCGCGCCCGTCCGATGGTGTCGATCTCGTCGATGAAGATGATCGACGGGGCCATCTTGCGTGCCTCGGCGAACAGCTCGCGTACGCGTGAGGCGCCGACGCCGACGATCATCTCGATGAACTCGGAGGCCGACGCGGAGAAGAACGGTACGCCCGCCTCGCCGGCGACGGCGCGGGCGAGCAGCGTCTTCCCGGTGCCCGGAGGGCCCGTCAGGAGCACGCCGCGGGGCATCTTGGCGCCCATCTTCCGGTAGGCGTCGGGGTTCTTCAGGAAGTCGACGACGTCGTTGAGTTCGCCCTCGACCTCGTCGATGCCCGCCACGTCGCCGAACGTGGTGCGCTCGGCGCCCGGCTCCAGCTCGACGGGCTTCGGCGGCGGCTTGCGGCCGAGCATGCCGCCCGTGCCGCCCATGCCCGCCCTCATCCGCCGGGCGATGAAGATCCACAGGACGATCAGAAGGATCATCGGGGCCAGCGAGATCAGCAGATTCGCCAGGAAGCTGCGGTGCTGGACGACCGGCTGCGCGGTGACGGTGACGTTGTTCTTGGTGAGGTCCTGCCAGAGCTGGTCGTCCGCGAAGGACGGGCGCTGGGTGTTGAACTTGGTGTACTTGCCGCCCCCGTCGGGGTTGTCCTGGGCGGTCTTGAGCTGCCCCTGGATCGCGTCGCCCTTGGCGTAGATCTTGGTGACGTTCCCGGCGTCGACCTGCTTGCTGAACTCCGTGTAGGAGATCGTCGGCTCGTCCCCCTCGTTGAAGAACGACAGCACGAGGTTGGCGATCAGGAACACCACGAGGGCGGTGAGGACCAGCCGCCACCAGCCGCCGCGCATCTTCCGCCCGCCGGGCGTCGGCTTCGGCGTCTCCTCCGGGGTGCCCTCGGTACGCCAGGGCTGGTCGGGAGACTTACGAGGTGGCGCAGGGTTGGCCATATCGGGACGTTACGACACGTGTGCGACGCCGGCACCCCAGCGGGCCCCTTCGCCGGCGCCCCGGCCGGCTCCGGCGCCCGACGCCCCGGCGGACCCCTTCGTCGGCGCCGACACCGGCACGGGCAGACACGACGGGAGGCTCCGCGTCGGGCGGGCGCGGCACCCGAGCCGTCCGCCGGTCCGACATACGCCGAGGGCGCCCCTTCGGAGAGGGGCGCCCTCGATGACGTACGAGAGCCGGCCGGCCCGGCGCGGGCCGGCGGGGGGCTGCGCGAGTCGTCAGCCCATGAACTTCTTGAACTCGTCCGGGAGCTCGAAGTCCTTGCCGCCCTGCTGCGGCAGACCGAAGGCACCGCCCGGCTGCGCACCTGCCTCGCGGCGCGCGGCAGCCTCTTCCTCCTGCTGCTTGCGCTTCATCGGGTTGCCGGAGCGCTGCTTGCCCTTGGCCTGCTTCGGCTTCTTCTTGGCGCGGCCGGGGCCGCCACCCATGCCCGGCATCCCGGGCATACCCGGCATGCCGCCGCCCTGGGCCATGCGGGACATCATCTTGCGGGCCTCGAAGAAGCGCTCGACCAGGCTCTTGACGGCGCTCACCTCGACGCCGGAGCCCTTGGCGATACGGGCGCGGCGCGAGCCGTTGATGATCGTCGGCTCCTGGCGCTCGGCCGGGGTCATCGACTTGATGATCGCGGCCGTGCGGTCGACGTCGCGCTCGTCGAGGTTGTTGATCTGGTCCTTGATCTGGCCCATGCCCGGGAGCATGCCGAGCAGCTTGCTGATGCTGCCCATCTTCCGGACCTGCTCCATCTGGGCCAGGAAGTCGTCCAGGGTGAAGTCCTGGCCCTTCTTGGACGCCAGCTTGGAGGCCATCTTCTCGGCCTCTTCCTGGCTGAACGTCTTCTCCGCCTGCTCGATCAGGGTGAGCAGGTCACCCATGTCGAGGATGCGGGAAGCCATCCGGTCAGGGTGGAAGGCGTCGAAGTCGTCGAGCTTCTCGCCGTTCGACGCGAACATGATCGGCTTGCCGGTGATCTGGCGGATCGACAGGGCCGCGCCACCGCGGGCGTCACCGTCGAGCTTGGAGAGCACCACGCCGTCGAAGCCGACGCCGTCGCGGAAGGCCTCGGCGGTGTTGACCGCGTCCTGACCGATCATCGCGTCGACGACGAAGAGGATCTCGTCCGGCGAGACCGCGTCACGGATGTCGGCGGCCTGCTGCATCATGTCCTGGTCGATGCCGAGGCGACCCGCGGTGTCCACGATCACGATGTCGTGGACCTTGGTCCTCGCGAACTCCATGGAGTCCTTGGCGACCTTGACCGGGTCGCCGACGCCGTTGCCCGGCTCGGGCGCGTAGACCGCGACACCGGCGCGCTCGGCGACGACACTGAGCTGGTTCACCGCGTTCGGGCGCTGGAGGTCGGCGGCGACGAGCAGCGGCGAGTGGCCCTGGTCCTTGAGGTGCTTGCCGAGCTTGCCCGCGAGGGTCGTCTTGCCCGCACCCTGCAGACCCGCGAGCATGATCACGGTGGGCGGGTTCTTGGCGAACCGGAGGCGACGGGTCTCGCCGCCGAGGATCGTGACGAGCTCGTCGTTCACGATCTTGAGAACCTGCTGGGCCGGGTTCAGCGCCTTGGAGACCTCGGCACCGAGCGAGCGCTCCTTGACGTTCTTGATGAAGGTCCGCACGACCGGCAGGGCCACATCGGCCTCGAGGAGCGCGATACGGATCTCGCGTGCGGTGGCGTCGATGTCAGCTTCGGACAGTCGGCCCTTGCCCCGCAGGTTCTTGAACGTCGCTGAGAGGCGATCGGAGAGAGTATCGAACACGGCGCTCGTCGGTCCTCAGGGGTCGGGGGCGAAGGGAATCGCCCTCCAGGGTATCTGGCCGCGTGCGGTGCGGTCTCCACCGCGTTCGTACGAGACCGGTGACGGCCCAGGACAGTGGCCCCGGACCCGGGCCGCCGGGCCGGATCCGGGCCGGGCTCACGCCCGCAGTGCCTCTTCCAGGGCGCGGGCCACCGCGGCGGCCTCCTCCCCGGGGAGGGGCGCTCCCTTCGCGCCGGTCACGTAGAACGCGTCCACGGCGTTCGCGCCGAGCGTGGAGACGTGCATGCTCCGCACCCGGACCTCCGCGTCCTCCAGGGCCCTGCCGAGGCGGTGCAGCAGCCCGGGTGCGTCGTGGGCGCGGACCTCGATGACGGTGGCGTGCCGGGAGGCCGCCGGGGCCACCGTCACCCGGGGCGGCGGCGCGACCGTGCCCCGGCGCCGCGGGTAGGCGGCGTCGCGCTCGGCGAGGCGGGCCGCGATGTCGAGGGAGCCGTCCAGTGCACGGACGAGGTCGGCACGCAGCCGGGCGGCCTGGGGCAGCGAGCCGTACTCGGCGGCGACCCTCCAGTCGAGCAGCAGCACCGAGCCCTGGACCTCCTCGGGCAGATCCAGGGCGCGCAGTCCCGCGGTGCGTACGGTCAGCCGGTGCATGGCGAGCACGCCGGCGACCGCGGGAAGCACACCGGGCTGGTCGGGCACCGCGATGAGAAGCTCCACGCCCAGTGGCTCCGGGTCGTCCGCGGGGGTGTCGGCGTCGGCCGATTCCGTCTGCGCGCGCAGCGCCAGGACCGGGCCGCCGGTCCGGAACGCCTCGATCGCGAGCCGCTCCTGTTCCGCCGTGGGCGCCACGGCCTCGGGCTCTTCGGGATCGTCGCCCGCGAGCACCGCCGAGACCCGTTTGACCAGGTCGGCCACGAGGGAGCCGCGCCAGGACGACCAGGCGGCGGGCCCGGTGGCGAGCGCGTCGGCCTCGGTGAGGGCGTGCAGCAGCTCCAGGGTTCCCTGGGAGCCGACGGCCTCGGCGACCGAGCGGACGGTGGCCGGGTCCTCCAGGTCGCGCCGAGTGGCGGTGTCGACGAGGAGCAGGTGGTGGCGTACGAGGGTGGCGAGGACCCCCACGTCCGTGCGGTCGAAGCCGATCCTGGCGGCCACGTCGCGCGCGATGATCTCGCCGGCCACGGAGTGGTCGCCCGGCCAGCCCTTACCGATGTCGTGCAGCAGGGAGGCGACGAGCAGCAGGTCGGGGCGGCCGACGCGCCGGGTGAGCTCGGAGGCCCGTACCGCGGTCTCGATGAGATGACGGTCGACGGTCCAGATGTGCACGGCGTTGCGCTGCGGCCGGCAGCGCACCCGCTCCCAGTCGGGCAGCAGCCTGGTGATCAGCCCTTCCGCCTCCAGTGCCTCCCAGACCTCGATGGTGGGGCGGCCGGAGCCGAGGAGGGTGACGAGTTGCTCACGCGCCTCCGCGGGCCAGGGGGTGGGCAGGGGGCGCGCCACGGCCGCCATGCGCCGCACGGCGTGCAGCGACAGCGGAATTCCGGCCTGCGCTGCGGCCGCCGCCGCCCGCAGCGGGAGCACCGGGTCGCGCTCCGGGCGTGCGGCACGGGCGAGCACGGCCTCGCCGTCCTGCTCGACCACGCCCTCCGCGAGGGGCGAGCGCTCGGCGACCGGCTTGCCGCCGCCGAGCATGGCGCGCAGACGCGGCCGTACGGCGCGCGAGCGCAGCACACGCCCGACCTCGCGCCAGGTCACGTCGCTGGCGTACGAGATGACCCGGGCGGACTCGTACACCTGGCGCAGCAGGGTGTCGGCGTCCAGCAGCCCGAGCTCCGCGGCGACCTGGTCCTGTTCCTGGAGCGAGAGGCGGTCGGTGGCGCGTCCGGTGGTGAGGTGCAGTGCGTCGCGGACGTCGAGGAGGCGCCTGCGGGCGTCGGCGAGGCCCTCGCGGGGCGCGTCGGCGAGCCAGGAGGCGGCCACGGCGCGCAGGGCGGTGGCGTCGCGCAGCCCGCCGCGCGCCTCCTTCAGGTCCGGTTCGAGGAGGTACTGGAGCTCGCCCTGGCGCTCGGCGCGTTCGGCGCACAGCTCCTGGAGCTCGGGGAGGCGTCTGGGTGCCTGGTTGCGCCAGTCGGCGAGCACGGCCGTACGCAGTCCGGCGGTCAGGCCGAGGTCGCCCGCGATGTGCCGGGCGTCCAGCAGGCCGAGCTGCACCTTGAGGTCCTCGCCCGCGGTCTTGCGGGCCTCGGCGGGGGTGCGCACGGAGTGGTCGAGGGCCAGGCCCAGGTCCCAGACCGGGTACCAGACGCGGTCGGCGAGCGCGGCGACGCCGCCGGGGTCGCTGCCGTCGTGCAGGAGCAGCAGGTCGAGGTCGCTGCGGGGGGAGAGCTCTCCGCGGCCGTAGCCGCCGACGGCGACGAGGGAGACACCGCGCAGTCCCTCGGAGCCGGCCGTGAACAGGCCGGTGAGCCAGTCGTCGGTCAGTTCGGCGAGGGCCGTACGGCGCGGCGGCCCGGACCGCGCCCCCTCCTGGAGGAGGCGCAGCCGGGCCGCCGCGTAGCCGCTGGGTCCCGAGTCCTCTGCTTCCGCACGCACGTCCGTACTCGTCACCCAGCGACTCCTGTCCTCGTGCTGATCAGAGCGCGTCCGGGCCGCGCTCGCCGGTCCGGACCCGGACTGCCGTGTCCACCGGGAGGGACCAGACCTTGCCGTCACCGATCTTGCCGGTCCGGGCCGCCTTGACGACGACCTCGATGAGCTGTTCGGCGTCGTCGTCCTCGGCCAGGACCTCGATGCGGATCTTGGGGACCAGGTCGACGGTGTACTCGGCACCGCGGTAGACCTCGGTGTGGCCCCTCTGCCGACCGTAGCCGCTGGCTTCGGTGACCGTCAGTCCGTGTACTCCGAAGGCCTGCAGGGCCTCCTTGATCTCGTCGAGCCGGTGGGGCTTCACGACGGCGGTGATGAGCTTCATGCGTCCACCTTCTTGGTCTGCGCGTCGGCGACCGGGGTCGGGACCGCGGTCCGGGCCGCGCCGCCACCGGCGCCGCTGAAGTCGTATGCGGTCTCGGCGTGCTCGGCCTGGTCGATGCCCGCGATCTCCTCGTCCTCGGTGACCCGCATGCCGATCGTCTTGTCGATCAGGAAGGCGAGGATCGCGGAGGCGACGAGGGAGTAGCCGAGGACGGCGAAGACACCGGCGCACTGCTTCCAGAACTGGTCGAGCCCGCCGCCGTAGAACAGGCCCTTGACGTCGGACTGACCGCCGCCGCTGGCGAAGAAGCCGATGAGCAGGGAGCCGACGACACCGCCGACGAGGTGGACGCCGACGACGTCGAGGGAGTCGTCGTAGTTGAACCTGTACTTGAGGCCGACGGCCATGGCGCACAGCACACCGGCGATGGCGCCGACGGCGATCGCGCCGAGCGGGGAGACGGCACCGCCGGACGGGGTGATCGCGACCAGGCCCGCGACCGCGCCGGAGGCGGCACCCAGGGTGGTGAACGCGCCGTGCCGGATCTTCTCGTAGGCGAGCCAGGCGAGCATGGCGGCGGCGGTGGCGATCTGCGTGTTGACGAACATCAGCGCGCCGACGCCGTCGTCGTTGCCGAGCCACGAGCCGGCGTTGAAGCCGAACCAGCCGAACCACAGCAGACCGCAGCCGAGCATGACCAGCGGGAGGCTGTGCGGGCGCATCGGGTCCTTCTTGAAGCCGACGCGCTTGCCGATGACGAGGATGACGCCGAGTGCGGCCGCACCCGCGTTGATGTGGACCGCCGTACCACCCGCGAAGTCGATCACGCCGAGGTCGAAGGCCCAGCCGCCGGTGCCCCAGACCCAGTGCGCGACCGGGAAGTACACGACCGTGACCCACAGCGCGATGAACAGGGACCAGGCGGTGAACTTCACGCGGTCCGCGAGGGCGCCGCTTATCAGGGCGGGCGTGATGATCGCGAACATCAGCTGGAAGACGGCGAAGACGTAGATCGGGATGGTGTAGCCGTCCCAGAGCTCCATCTTGCCGATGCCGCTGAATCCGACGAAGTCGGAGGTCCAGCCGACGAGGGAGCCCTTGTCGGTGCCGAAGGCGACCGAGAAGCCGTACAGCACCCACAGGATGGTGACGATCCCCATGCTGATGAAGCTCATCATCAGCATGTTCAGGGTGCTCTTGACGCGGACCATGCCTCCGTAGAAGAAGGCGAGTCCGGGTGTCATGATCAGCACCAGGGCGGAACAGATGAGCATGAACCCTGTGTTGGCGGCAGACAGCTTGGGTGCCTCTGCGGCAAGGGTGATGGCTGGTGCCATCGGCGTCTCCTCGTCGTTGGTACGGCCCCGTGCGGGCGAAGCCTGAGTGGTCGTGAGGGGTGGGCCGGTTATGCGCCATGAGATTGGCGCAGCGCGGTTTCGGTCGAAGCCCCTCGTTGTTTCGCCGCAGTGACGAAGAGGTCCTGCGTGTTACGCGTCGATGAACTGCCTGCTGCCGGGCCGAGCGATCGTTATCGTGGCGCAACCTTCTTCGAAGGCAAAAGAACCGGCCACGGCGGGTCGTCCGATGACCTGGCATGGGGGAGCCGAGTCGGGCAGTTCGGGACGACCGGCCGTGGCCGGGGTACTGGGCGGGGCCGCTGCCGCGGCCCCGGGTCAGACCGCCTCTGCGGTCTCGGGCAGGTCGATGGCGAGCTGGTCGGTGAGGTCGATGACCTCGGCGAGGTCCCCGAAGTCGCGGACCGCGGCGTCGACCGTCTTTCGGATACGAGTGTTCACACGCTCGGAGCGCACCTTCTTGGCGATCTTCATGGCGTCCTTGGCCAGCGCCACGCTCTGCTCGGGCTCGCGCTGCAGCAGGTGCACGGTGGCCAGGCCGACGAGGTTGAGCGCGTACGAGCGCTGGTGCTCGGAGTCCTTGGCGAAGCGGTCGACGGCCTCCTGCATCAGGGGCTCGGCCAGGGACGCGTACGTGGGGCTGCGGCCGGCCACGTACGCGAGGTCGCGGTAGGAGTGGGAGTTCTCGCCGTACAGCTCGGCCTTCGAGAAGAAGCGGATCCAGTCGGGGTCCGGGTCGTCCCACTCGTCGACGTCGGAGAAGGTGTCCTCGGCCATCCGCACGGCCCGCTTGCACTTTCCGGGCTGGCCCATGTTGGCGTAGGCGCGGGCCTCCATCGCATACAGCATCGACTGGGTGCGTGGGCTCGCGCAGTCACGGCTGCCGTACTGCGCGAGGTGGATGAGCTCGATGGCGTCATCGGGCCGCCCGAGGTGGATCATCTGGCGGCTCATGCTGGACAGGATGTACGCGCCGAGCGGCTTGTCGCACGCTTCCTTCGCGGCGTGCAGGGCGAGCACGAAGTACTTCTGCGCGGTGGGCTGGAGTCCCACGTCGTAGCTCATCCAGCCCGCCAGCTCGGCCAGTTCGGCGGCGACCTTGAACAGACGCTTCTCGGTGGCGGCGGGCTGGGGCTCCTGGAGCAGGTCCGTCACCTCGTGCAGCTGGCCGACGACGGCCTTGCGGCGCAGACCGCCGCCGCAGTGTGCGTCCCACTGGCGGAACATCACCGTGGTGGACTCCAGCAGGTCCAGCTCCGGCTTGGAGAGCCGGCCGCCGCGGCGTGCCGAGGCCGGGAGCTCGGGCTCCTCGTGGGGTGTGGCGGGGGTGGGGACGAGCCAGCGCTGCATCGGCTCGATCAGGGCCGGTCCCGCGGACAGCGACAGCGAGCTGCCGAGGAAGCCGCGCCGCGCCAGCATCAGGTCGCTGCGCGAGTACTCACTGATCAGGGCCACCGTCTGCGGGCCCGTCCAGGGGAGGTCGACGCCGGACACGGACGGTGACTGGTGAGCGGCCCGCAGGCCGAGGTCCTCGACGGCGACGACGCAGCCGAACCGCTCGGAGAACAGCTCGGACAGGATGCGCGGGATCGGCTCGCGCGGATTCTCCCCGTCCAGCCAGCGGCGCACCCGCGAGGTGTCCGTGGAGATGTGGTTGGCCCCCAACTGGCGGGCCCTGCGGTTCACTTGACGTGCGAGTTCGCCCTTGGACCAGCCGCTGCGCACGAACCATGAGCCGAGCAGCTCATTGGGGCGCTTGTCAGCGTTCGTACCGCTTCCGCCGTTGCCGCCCACTGGAACGCCCCCATCCCTGAGACCACTTGTACGCTGCGTGCGCCAAGCCCTATCAGAATGCCGGTAAATACGGCCGCCCGTCCCGTAGTTCTCACCCTTCGAACGGGAAGCCGACTTGCCCTTGGCATACCCACGAGTGCACACGTCCCCAGGACTCGTGTACTCAAAGTAATCCTACGATCACTGCCCCAGCCATGGCGATCCATGAAACGCCACCATTCGCCACCCCTTCGAATGAACTCCGTGTGGCCTGCGCGCGATTCACTTGACACAGGAAAAGCAGGGGTGGATGGAGCGGTGTACGCCGGGGCGCGCGGAGCCGAGCACACCACCCGGTGCACCACAACGCGCCGCCTGGACCGGGCGGCACGGGGAAGTCGGGAACAGAGGGTCACATTCCGATTCCTCCACGTAACCACTGGTGCGTCGGACCCGTTGGAGGGGGCATGGGCTTCACGATCGGCAGCAGCCGAGGGTTGCGCGAAAACCGGCCCGGCACGCGGCGCCGCGGCCGCTCGTCGGAGTGCACCGCCGTGGCCGAGTTCACCGGACTGTGGGGCTGGGACGCGGTCCCGGGCGCCCGTGCCGCCGCGGGGACGTGTTCGTGCGGCAAGGCCGACTGCCTGGCCCCGGGTGCGCACCCCCTGGACTTCGCCCCCACCGTCCCGGCCGGCGCCACGCTCGACGAGGTCTCCGAGGCCTGGGCCGACTTCCCCGGAGCCGCGGTGATGCTGCCGGTCGGCCGCTCCTTCGACGTGATCGAGGTCGCCGAGCCCGCCGGGCGCCGCGCACTCGCCCGCCTGGAACGGATGGGCCTCCCGCTCGGGCCAGTGACGGCGACGCCGGACGGCCGCGCGCACTACTTCGTCGCCCCCGGCGCCGCCGCCGAGCTGCCCGAGCTGCTCTACCGGATGGGCTGGGACGATCCGTCCCTGGACCTGCGCGGTCTCGGCCCGGGCTCCTTCATCACGGCGCCGCCCTCCGACCGCGGCGGCCTCGGCCCCGTCCGCTGGCTGCGCTCCCCCGACCTCGACTCGGCGACCCGGCCGCCGCAGGCCCGGCTGCTCCTGGGCACGCTGGCGTACGTGGCGCACCGCTCGCGCGTCTAGGGGCGTCGTTCGGATCTCCCGGCGCCCGCGGTGATCCGAGCGGCACTCCCCGGTCTTCCCCGTCACGGGGCCGCATGACGAAGCGCCCGCTCCCAACTGCACCTTGGGGGCGGGCGCTTCTCTTCGACGAACGGACGGCCGCGGTCCCGCGGGCCGGGCGTGCCCCGCGGGACAGGCCCTCGGCCGGGGGTGGTGTCACTCGCCGATGAGCGCGTCCACGAACGCCTCGGGCTCGAACGGCGCCAGGTCGTCCGCGCCCTCGCCGAGACCCACCAGCTTGACCGGCACACCCAGCTCACGCTGCACGGCGATGACGATGCCGCCCTTGGCGGTGCCGTCCAGCTTGGTCAGCACGATGCCGGTGATGTCGACGACCTCGGCGAAGACGCGCGCCTGGACCAGACCGTTCTGGCCGGTGGTCGCGTCGAGGACGAGCAGCACCTCGTCGAGCGGGGCGTGCTTCTCGACGACACGCTTGACCTTGCCGAGCTCGTCCATGAGGCCGGTCTTGGTGTGGAGCCGGCCCGCGGTGTCGATGAGGACGACGTCGGCGCCCTCCTCGATGCCCTCCTTGACGGCGTCGAAGGCGATCGAGGCGGGGTCGCCGCCCTCGGGGCCGCGCACGGTGCGGGCACCCACGCGTTCGCCCCAGGTCTGCAGCTGGTCGGCGGCGGCGGCGCGGAAGGTGTCGGCGGCGCCCAGCACGACGCTCCTGCCGTCGGCGACGAGCACGCGCGCGAGTTTTCCGGTGGTGGTGGTCTTACCGGTGCCGTTGACACCGACGACCATGACGATGCCCGGGGTGTCGAGGTTCGAGTCGGTCTTGACCGCGCGGTCGAACTCGGGGACGAGGAGCTGGAGCAGCTCCTCGCGCAGCAGTCCGCGCAGCTCGTCCGGCGTCCGGGTGCCGAGGACCTTCACGCGCTCGCGCAGCCGCTCGACCAGTTCCTGGGTGGGCTGCACGCCGACGTCGGCGGTGAGGAGGGTGTCCTCGATCTCCTCCCAGGTCTCCTCGTCGAGGTGCTCGCGGGAGAGCAGCGTGAGCAGCCCCTTGCCGAGCGCGTTCTGCGAGCGGGAGAGCCGGGCGCGCAGGCGCACCAGGCGCCCGGCGGTCGGCTCCGGGATCTCGACGGCGGGCGCCTCGGTGGGAAGAGGCTCCTCGACGACGACCGGCGCGGCGGCCGAGCCCTCGGGAAGATCCACCTCCTCGATCGTGCGGCGCTCTTCGTCGTGCGGTGCCTCGGCCTCGTCGCCGACGTGCGGCTCGGCCGGAGGGGCGGTGATGTCGGGGGCGGACGGGGGCGGCGGGGGCAGCTGCTTGCGCCTGCGGCTGCCGATGACGAGCCCGCCGAGCGCGCCGATCACGACCACGGCGATGACTACAGCAAGGATGACGGTTTCCATAACCCACCCAGTATCGGCCATGGCCCTCACGGGAACCCAGCTTGTGTTTTCCTCCAGGGAACATAAGCCATTTAGAGGATTTAGTAGGACCAACGTACGATAGTTGGCCATGAGCTCCACCGCATCGACCGATGGCGCCCACCGACCTCGTGCCCGCGGCTTTCGCGAACCGCACGCCCCCGGAGCACATGCCCGCGCCGGTCGCGGTCCGCGCGACGAGGACACCCCGGAACCTCCCGCAGGGGACGCCTCCGGCGCACACGCGCCCCGCGCCCTGGAGACCCGGGGCATCGAGCCCGTCCCGCCCGGCGAGCGCCGGGCCAGGACCCGCGGGCTCTTCCCCACCTGGGTCGCCGCCAACATCACCGTGCTGCTGCTGACCATGGGGGCGAGCCTGTCCGTCACCTTCCGGCTCAACATCTGGCAGACCCTGGTCGTCGGCGTCGCGGCGCCGGCCGTGTCGTACGGGCTGGTCGGGCTGGTCGGCATCGCGGGCAAGCGCGGCGGAGCCCCGGGGATGGCGCTGTCGCGTGCGGTATTCGGCCAGCGCGGGAACCTCCTGCCCGGCTCGCTGATCTGGGTCACCCGGTGGGGCTGGGAGACGATCAACGCGGTGACCGGCGCCTACGCCCTGCTCACCGTGCTGGACATCCTCTTCGGCGTCCGGAGCAGCACGTTTCTGGTCGTCGCGGCCCTGCTGCTGTTCGTCGCCACGACGTTCGCGATCTCGGGGCTGGGGATCGGCGCGGTGCGCCGGTGCACCAAGTGGGCGACGTACCTGTTCGGCGTCTTCTCCCTGCTCGTCCTCGGCCACCTCGTCGCCGACACGGACTGGAACAGGGTGTTCGCGCAGCCGGCAGGCCCCGCGGCGCTGATGGTCACGGGGGTGGGGCTGATCGCGGCGGGCGGCATGAGCTGGGCGCCGTCCTCGCCCGACTTCACGCGCTATCTGCCACGTACGGCGTCGTCGGTGGCGATCGTGCGCAACACCGTCGGCGGTGCCGCGATCGTCGTGCTCCCGTTGATCCTGATGGGTGCGGTCATGGCGGTCTCCACCCCGGACCTCGCCTCGGCACCCGATCCGGTCTCCTTCCTCGGCGAGGCTCTGCCGCTGTGGATGGCGGTGCCGTACCTGCTGATCGCCCTGGTCGGCATGGTGCTGATCAACGCGATGTCGATGTACTCGGCGGGCTTCACCGCGCAGACCCTCGGCCTGAAGGTGCCGCGCCACTGGGCGGTCTCGGTCAACGCCGCGATCTCACTGGTCCTCGGTGGCGTCCTGATGCTCGTCGCGACCAGCTTCCTGAGTTCCTTCCTCGCCTTCCTGTCGCTGCTCGCGGTCGCCTTCTCGGCCTGGGTCGGCGTCTTCGGCGCGGACATGCTGCGCCGCCCGGCGTACGACGGCGAGGCGCTGCTGGACACCACGCGCACCAGCGCCTACTGGTACCGGGGCGGCTTCAGCCCGGCCGCGGTCGTCGCGTGGGCGGCCGGTCTGGGCTCGGGCGTGCTGTTCACCACGTCGGACTGGTTCAGCGGGCCGCTCGCGTCCGGCAACCCGATCGGCGAGTACGGCCTCGGCTGGGTGGCCACCGCGGCGGTGTCGTTCCTGCTGTACGTCGTGCTGCCGAAACCGGCGGTCCGCGGTCCCGCGGATTCCGCCGAAGAGGCCACGACTATGGCTGTCTGACGCACCGTCAGCTAGCGTCCTCCCCCACACACGAAGGGGGGCACCCCATGCCCGTGACGGTCGTTCGCTTCAACCTCGTCGAGCCCGAAGCCACCCCCGCCTCCCTCAGCGCCCGCTACAAGGCGGCCGTCGAGATGGCCGCCTACGCCGACGACCGCGGTATCACCACCGTGCAGACCGAGGAGCACCACGGCGTCGCCAACAACTGGCTGCCCTCGCCGTTCGCGTTCGCGGGCGCCGTCTTCGGCGCGACCCGGCACATCGCGGTCACCGTGTCGGCGGTCATCGGCCCGCTGCACGATCCGCTGCGCCTCGCCGAGGACGTCGCGGTGCTCGACCTGCTCAGCGGCGGACGGCTCGTGACGGTGGCCGGGATCGGCTACCGGCCGGAGGAGTACGCCCTGTTCGACGTGGACTGGAAGCGGCGTGGCCGGCTCCAGGACGAACTCCTGGAGACCGTGCTGAAGGCGTGGAGCGGCGAGGAGTTCTCCTACCGTGGCCGTACGGTCCGGGTGACCCCGCGCCCGTTCTCCGATCCGCATCCCCTGCTGCTGGTCGGCGGTTCGTCGAAGGCGGCGGCCCGGCGCGCCGCCCGTCTCGGGCTGCCGTTCTTCCCGAGCGCGCACCTCCCGGAGCTGGAGGCGTACTACAAGGAGCGGCTGACCGAGTACGGCACCGAGGGCTGGACCATGATGCCCGCGGCCGAGACCCCGCTGCTGCACGTCTCCGAGGACCCCGACCGCACCTGGGCCGAGCACGGCAGGCACTTCCTGCACGAGGCCCGTACCTACGCATCCTGGCAGTCGGGGGACATCCGCTCGGCGGTGAGGTCCGCGGCCACGACGGTCGACGAGCTGCGCGCCGAGGGCGTCTACCGCGTCCTGACGCCGGACGCGTGCGTGGCCCTGGGTCTCGACAACTACGTGCTGCACCCGTTGTCCGGCGGGATGCCGGTCGACGAGGGCTGGCGCAGCCTGCACCTGTTCTGCGAGAACGTGCTGCCCCGGCTCGATGCCCTGAAGGGCTGAGCCGGGGCGGTACGCCTCTTACGAGTACGAGGAGAGGGGCAGCGGGGACTTGGCCCTTCTCCCCGAGTCCGGGGACCTCTTCGGTGGGGCGGCGCCGAGGCCTAGCCCATCTCCTCCAGGGCCTTGCCCTTCGTCTCCTTCACGTACTTGAGCACGAACGGGATGGAGAGGGCGGCGAAGATCGTGTAGATCACGTAGGTCGCGGAGAGGTTCCAGTCGGCCAGCGACGGGAAGCTCGCGGTGATGGCCCAGTTGGCGATCCACTGCGCGGAGGCGGCGACGCCGAGCGCGGCGGCGCGGATGCGGTTCGGGAACATCTCGCCGAGGAAGACCCAGACCACCACGCCCCAGGAGAGGGCGAAGAAGAGGACGAAGATGTGGGCGGCGATCAGGGCGACCCAGCCCTGGGTCGCCGGCAGCTTGCCGTCCACCAGGTCGAAGGAGAAGGCCCAGGCCTCCAGGCCGAGACCGATGACCATGCCCACGGAGCCGATGAGGGCGAGCGGCTTGCGGCCGATCCGGTCCACGAAGATCATCGCGATCACGGTGCCGACGATGTTGATGATCGACGTGGTGAACGAGTAGAAGAACGAGTCCGTCGGGTCGACGCCGACCGACTGCCACAGCGTCGAGGAGTAGTAGAACGCGACGTTGATGCCGACGAACTGCTGGAAGACCGAGAGGCCGATGCCGACCCAGACGATCGGCTTGAAGAAGAAGGAGCCGCCGAGCAGGTCCTTGAAGGTCGACTTGTGCTCACGCTTCATGGCGTGCTCGATCTCGGCGACGCGGGCGTTCAGGTCGATCTTGTCGCCCTCGACCTCCTTGAGGACCTCGCGGGCGCGGTCCTGGCGACCGGCGGAGATCAGGAAGCGCGGCGACTCGGGGATCGCGAAGGAGAGCAGGCCGTAGAGGACGGCCGGGACGACCATGACGCCGAGCATGACCTGCCAGGCCTCCAGGCCCATCAGGTTGCCGCGCTGGTCGCCGCCCGCGGCATTCAGGATGCCCCAGTTGACCAGCTGCGAGATGGCGATGCCGATGACGATCGCGGCCTGCTGGAAGGAGCCGAGGCGACCTCGGTACGCGGCCGGGGCGACCTCGGCGATGTAGGCGGGGCCGATCACGGAGGCCATACCGATGGCGAAGCCGCCGATGATGCGCCAGAAGGCGAGGTCCCACAGCGCGAAGGGCAGCGCCGAACCCACGGCGCTGATGGTGAAGAGGACCGCGGCGATCTGCATGCACCGGATGCGGCCGATGCGGTCGGCTATGCGGCCCGCGGTGGCGGCGCCGATGGCGCAGCCGATCAGCGCGATGGCGATGACCTGGGCCAGGGCCGCGGAGCCGATGTCGTAGCGGCTGCGGATGGCCTCGACGGCACCGTTGATCACGGCGCTGTCGTAACCGAAGAGGAAACCGCCCATGGCGGCCGCCGCCGCGATGAAGATGACATGCCCGAGATGTTCGGGGTGAGCCGACCTGGCTCCTGACTGAGGTGCCTGCGCTGTGCTGGTCACGGGTAACTCCTCGGGCCACCGGCGTCACTGCCGGGGGTGGGGGGCGAGCCCTTCGCTGGTGGTTCCAGTGGCGCACAGGTTCACGCCGCCCACCACCTGAAGGTAAAAGCAACGTTGCAGAGACTATGCCTTCAAGTTCCGAAGTCAACAGGCGCCCAGCTATGAATTTTAGCCACAGCTTCCCCAGAGTTATGTTCAACACTTGAAGTCAAGGTGAAGGCGGCAGGAAGCCCAGGTCAAGACAGGTGTGGGCTACACGCACTTTTGCGGCGCTAGCGGAGACGCTGGCTGATGACCTTCGACACACCGTCGCCCTGCATGGAGACGCCGTACAGCGCGTCGGCGACCTCCATCGTGCGCTTCTGGTGCGTGATCACGATCAGCTGCGAGGCCTCCTGGAGCTCCTGCATGATCCGGATCAGCCGCTGGAGGTTGGTGTCGTCGAGCGCCGCCTCGACCTCGTCCATCACATAGAACGGACTCGGCCTGGCCTTGAAGATCGACACGAGCATCGCCACCGCGGTCAGGGACCGCTCACCGCCGGACAGCAGGGAGAGCCGCTTGACCTTCTTGCCCGGCGGCCGGGCCTCGACGTCCACACCCGTGGTGAGCATGTTGTCGGGATCGGTCAGGATCAGCCGCCCCTCCCCTCCCGGGAACAGCCGGCTGAAGACCCCCTCGAACTCCCGGGCCGTGTCCCGGTACGCCTCGGTGAACACCTGCTCGACGCGCTCGTCGACCTCCTTCACCACCTGAAGCAGATCGGCGCGCGTCTTCTTGAGGTCCTCCAGCTGCTCGCTGAGGAACTTGTGACGCTCCTCCAGCGCGGCGAACTCCTCCAGGGCGAGCGGATTGACCTTGCCGAGCTGCTGATACGCCCGCTCGGCTGACTTGAGCCGCTTCTCCTGCTCCGCACGGTGGAACGGCCGGGGCTGATTGCGCGGGTGCTCCGGGTCCTCCGGCAGTTCCTCGCCCTCGGCGGGCAGCGACGGCGGCACCGGCTGGTCCGGACCGTAGTCCGCGACGAGCCCGGCCGGCTCGACACCGAGCTCCTCCAGCGCCTTCGACTCCAGTTGCTCTATCCGCAGCCGCTTCTCCGCGCCGAGCACCTCGCCGCGATGCACCGAGTCCGTCAGCTTGTCGAGCTCCGCCTTCAGGTCACGACCCTCGCCCCGGGCGACGCCGAGGGCCTGCTCCCGGTGCGTCTTCGCGTTCTCCGCGGCGGCCCGCTCCTCCTCCGCGCGGGTCAGCGAGACCTCGACGTGGGCGAGCAGCTGGCGCGCGCCGGAGGCGACGGCCTCGGCGACCGCGGCCTCGTGCCGCAGCCGGGCACGCCGCTGCTCGGCACGCGCGCGTGCCTCGCGTTCGGCGCGCGCGGCCCGGTCGAGTCCGTCGGCGCGTCCGGCGAGCCCCTTGACCCGCTCCTCGTGCGTACGCACCTGGAGGCGGGCCTCCATCTCGGTCTGCCGGGCGTTGGCGCCGTCGGCCGCGAGCCGGTCGCGCACGGAGGTGTCGGGTTCCTCCTCCACCGGCATCTCCTCGGCCACCGCGAGCCGTTCCGCCAGTTCCTCGGCCTCTTCGACCGCCCGGTCCAGGGCGTCCTGGGCGCGCGCCGCGGCAGCCGTGCTCCGTTCCGCCTCCCCGGCGGCGCCGCGCGCCTGGCCGGCCAGCCGCCCGAGCTGCTGCGCGACGGAGGACTTCTCCCGCTCGGCTGCCCGCCGCCGCTCGCCCAGCTCCTCGACGAGCGCGGCCCGTTCACCACGCACTTCGGCCGCCAGATGCTGCGCCTCGGTCAGCTCCTCGCAGCGGACCGCGAGTTCCTCCAGCTCGGCCGCCGCCTCGTCCACGGACGCCTGCACCTCCAGCAGGCTGGGCGCCCCGGCGGAACCGCCGTGCGCGAAGTGCGCGCCGAGCAGGTCGCCCTCCGCGGTGACGGCGGTGAGCTCGGGCCGCGCGTAGACGAGGTCCTCGGCGTCCTCGAGGGTGCCGACCACGACGATGCCGCGCAGCAGCCTCCGTACGGCGGGCATCAGCTCGGCGGGACCACGGACCAGTTCGGCGGCGTACCGGGAGCCGTCCGGCTGTGCCGGAGCGGCGCCGCCCGGGGTGCCGTCTCCGGGTTCGTCCGGCGCTCCGGTCAGCAGGAGGGCCGCCCGGCCCGCGTCCTGCTTGCGCAGCAGCCGGATGGCCTCCGCCGCGGAGGCCGGGCTGGTGACGGCGATCGCGTCGGCGGCGGCGCCGAACGCCGCGGCCAGCGGGACCTCGAAACCGGGTGTGACCGAGAGCAGTTCGGCCGCGGGCCCGAGCAGGCCGGTGAGCCGGTCGCGGGCCCCGAGCAGCGCGCCCGTGCCGTCCTTGCGGCGCAGGCCGAGGGCGAGCGCCTCGTGGCGGGCCTGGGTGGCGGCGCGCCTGCGCTCGGCCGCGGTGACCGCTTCACGGGCGGCGGTCAGGGCGGCCTCCGCCTCGGACAGCTGCCTCTTGGCCTCCTCGTGCCGCTCGGCGAGCTCCACGTCGCCCGCGTCGAGGCCGTCGACCTCGGCCTTCAGCTGCTCGTACTCCTCCTGGGCGGCGAAGGCGCGTTCCTGGGCCTCGTCGCGGGCCGAGGCGAGGCGGTCGATCTCGGCCTGGGCGGAGGCGGCTCGCGAACGGGCTGCGTTGACCTGGCCGTTCAGGCGGGCGAGGCCCTCACGGCGGTCGGCGATGGCACGGGCCACGTCCTTGAGGCGGCGCTCCTCCAGCGCGAGTTCGCGCTCCAGTTCGGCGCGGTGCGCGACGGTGTCCTCCAGAGCGCGTTCGGCCGCCTCCAGCGCCGCTTCGAGCTCGGCCTCCTGCTCGCGGATGCGCGCGGCCTCGCGCTCCATGTCCTCGGGGTCGCGCCCGCGCCGCTCCTCGGCGGGCACGGACGTGGCGCTCTTCACGCGTGCGTCGGCCAGCGAGATCGTGCCGCGCACCCGCTCGGCGAGCTGCGACAGCTCGTACCAGGTCTGCTGGGCCCGCTGCAGGCGCGGAGTCAGCTGCCGCACCTCGTCCTCCAGGAGGGCTTCGCGCTGGAGCGCCTTCTTCAACTCGGCCTCGGCGGACTCCTTGCGCGCCTTCAGCGCGGCCTCGTCGGCGATCTCGGTCTGCAGCGCCTGCCGCAGCCGTACGAGGTCGTCGGCGAGGAGCCGCAGTCGCGCGTCGCGCAGATCGGCCTGGATGACCGCTGCCCGGCGCGCCACCGCCGCCTGCCGGCCGAGCGGTTTCAGCTGCCGCCGCAGTTCGTCCGTGAGGTCCTGCACGCGGGCGAGGTTGGCCTGCATCGCGTCCAGTTTCCGCAGCGCCTTCTCCTTGCGCTTGCGGTGCTTGAGGACGCCCGCGGCCTCCTCGATGAACGCGCGGCGGCCCATCGGGTCGGCGTGCAGGACGGAGTCGAGCTGGCCCTGCCCGACGATGACGTGCATCTCGCGGCCGATGCCGGAGTCGGACAACAGCTCCTGGATGTCGAGGAGCCGGCAGGTGTCACCGTTGATCTGGTATTCGCTGCCGCCGTTGCGGAACATGATCCGCGTGATGGTGACCTCGGCGTACTCGATGGGCAGGGCCCCGTCGGAGTTGTCGATGGTGAGCGACACCTCGGCGCGGCCCAACGGCGGGCGGCCGGTGGTGCCGGCGAAGATGACGTCCTCCATCTTGCCGCCGCGCAGCGACTTGGCCCCCTGCTCGCCCATGACCCAGCTCAGCGCGTCCACGACATTGGACTTGCCCGAGCCGTTGGGGCCCACGACGCACGTGATGCCCGGCTCGAACCGCAGCGTGGTCGCCGAGGCGAACGACTTGAACCCGCGCAGGGTCAGGGCCTTGAGGTGCACGCCGCTGGACTCTACCTTTCGGGCCGGGTCTCACTCCATGAACGCGCGGTTTCACCCATGAACGTGCAGGGCACACCAGACGGTGAAGAGAGGGGAAGGGGACGCGGGGGCAAGAAAGAAGGGACGCCGAAGAGGCGTCCCTTGCAAATCTGACAACTTAGCGGTTGATACGGGCAGCCCAACCACTGCTGTCGTGGTGCGGTGCAGTGATCAGGTGAGCGCAGGCTCCGCCTGGGGTACGTCGATGCTCTCAAGAAGCGAATCGTGAGAAGCGGCAGCCGCGAGCGCGTCGTTCTCGGCCTGGATCCGTACGAGCTCGGATTCGAGGTCCTGTACGCGCTGCTGGAGCCGTCGCATCTCGGCAATGAGTCGCGGGTCGGAGCCGCCGACGTAACCGAGAAGCGCCTTTGCCATGATGGATGGTCCTCCACACTGAGTGACCGACCGAAGCGGTGTGGGTCGTGAGGGAATCGCACCCGCGATGCTTGACACTGCTGATGTCCTGCTGCCGTTCCACATGCCAAACAGCTAAGGTGCGCGGGGCTTTCAGCGTCTCACCAAAAAGTTTGACGGTCAACACGATCACGCCCCGTATTGGGGGGCAACCCACTGTCGCGCGGCCTTCTGACGGCTGCGCTGCGACTCCTGCGGGGCCCTCAGGGCGTGGAGATCATCCTTCTCTGGGGAGCCTGCCACTTCTCGCCGTTCTTGGCAACCACCAGGTCATTTCTGCTCCCGGCAGGTGCCGGTGGCATGCCCGACCCCGGTCCGTCGAGGTCACCGGGGTCGATGTCGTCAGCGGACGGCGAAGCCGTCGTAGATCCCGCGGGGCGTGTCCCAGATCTCAGTGACTCCGTCGACCCGGCCGGGCGTGTCGTCGCCCTGGAGCCAGTCGAGCAGACTCTGGCAGTCGTCGCGCGGGCCCTCCGCCACGACCTGGACGCGTCCGTCGTCCAGATTGAGAGCAAAACCACTCAGCCCGCCGATCTCCAGGGCCTTGGCGCGCGTGAACCAGCGGAAACCCACACCTTGGACCCTTCCGCGCACCCAGACGACCAGCCGTGCAACCTCGTTCATGGGTGCACGCTAACCGGACAATGTCTCTCGGAGCACTTCCCCCTCACGCGGCATGGGGTACCGTCCCGACCCAATGAGCCTCACAGGAAACTCACTCTTTCGAGTGAGGTTCATCCGGGGATCGCTGACCGCAAGATCGAGGAAGGCCCAGAAGATGGGACGCCACCGACGCTCCGCCGCCGGCCGCGCCGCCACAGGGCGCGGCACCGGGGTCACGGAAACACACGGGACCCCCACGGAGAGTTACGGTCCGGAGAATCTGTACGGCTACGCAGCCGTCGCCGACCTCCCGCCCACCGCCGCCGCCCGCTCGCACCGCAAGCGCAAGACGGTGACGCCCGTGCGCACGGGTCTGCTCGGTGTGTCGGCGGCCGTGGCGCTGGGAACCGTCGCCGTCGCGACCGGCGTGCTGCCGGGCAGCGAGAACTACTCGCTCGGCGGCGGCAGCAACAACTCCGACAACGTGCAGGCCGCGAGCTCCCCGTCGTCCCTGGAGACCCAGCAGGGCGGCACATCGGGCTCCGCGGACGACTCCCGCGACGACGGCACCCCGACGAGCCGTGACGCCCAGCGCTCCGTCTCGCCCCCGGCCGCCCCCTCGACGTCGCCGGCCGCGCCAAGCACCACGGCGCCCCCGAAGGAGCACCCCTCCAAGCCCGCCAAGACCAAGGCCCCCAAGCCGAGCAAGCCGGCCGAGCAGGCCACCAAGGGGCCGAAGACCAAGGAGCCGGTGACGGTGTCCGCGGAGACGGCGGCGGAGGCCGAGGTGCTGCGCCTGGTCAACGAGGAGCGCGCCAAGGTCGGCTGCAGCCCGGTGGCAGCGAACAGCTCCCTGTCCGAGCTGGCCCAGTCGTTCAGCGAGGACATGGCGCTGCGCGACTTCTTCGACCACACCGACCCGGGCGGGCTCAGCCCCTGGGACCGTGCGGCGCAGGCCGGGATAACCGGTCTGGGCGGCGAGAACATAGCCCGTGGCCAGACCACCGCCGAGGCGGTGATGGAGGCCTGGATGAACAGCCCCGGCCATCGCGCCAACATACTGAACTGCGACTTCAAGACTCTCGGCGTCGGAGCCCACTTCGGCTCGGGCGGCCCTTGGTGGACGCAGGACTTCGGTTACTGAACTAACCGCAGGTCAGAGGGCTAAGCACCCTCCTGGGCCGTGTCCGGGCCGTCCTGCGTGGACTCTTCTTCCATGAAGACTCCGTCCACGGCGGCCCGGGTCCGAGTCCCGCTCGACGGCATTGTCCGTAGCCGGACTGGTCATCGGCGGGGACGGCCGACTTCTGGCGATCCGCCGCACTTGGGAACTTCCCGGCGGCGTACTCGCACTCGACGAGACCCCGAGGCCGGCGTCGCCCGCGAGGTCCTGGAGGAGACGGGCATCCACGTCGAGGTGGACCAGCTCACCGGGGTCTGCAAGAACACCACCCGGGGTATCGTCGCCCTGGTCTTCCGCTGCAAGCCCTCCGGCGGCACCGAGCGCACCTCCAGCGAATCGACCGCGGTCGACTGGCTCACCCCTGAAGAGGTCAGCGAGCCCATGGCCGAGGTCTTCGCGATCCGGCTCCTGGACGCCTCGGACGGCAACGGGCCCCACGTGCGGAGCCATGACGGCAAGAGCCTGATCGCAGCGCGGTAGAACTTTCCCTACTTCATCAAGGCCCGCTTCGCTCGCTGGTCCCGCGGCCAACGAAGCCTCTGGATCATCGCCAACCCGGCCGCCGCACCCGCCGCCCAAGCGCATTGACGGCCACCCCCGGCCCCCACGCCACCGCCACCGCGATCCGGGCTCAGGAAGGGAAAGACGCAACAGCAGCTCGACCCCAACGCCCCGCTAATGAGGCCACGGCGCACCCCTTTCCACCCGGTTGCCTACTGCCGGTAGGTCGGATCAAGGACCCGAGGGCCGCGCCCAGCGCGGCGGCGCCGGCCGGTCGCCGCCGCGCCGCCTTACCTGTCTTCGCCACCGGCCGCACGTCGCCGCCCGCCCGTCCGTCCGTATAGGGCGGCTTACGGTCAGAACGATGCCTCCGGCGGGGGATCGGCCGGCACCGGGATGGAGGGGGCGCCGTCGCCGACCGCGGGCACGTAGTGGCGTGCGCGGGGTGCTCCCATCCCATCCACCGTCGACCCGGGCTGAGCCGAGCAGACGCGGCCCAGGGGCGTCAAGGTGATACGGACCTTCTGATCCGGGAAGCAGCGGTACACGCAGCTGCGATGACGCTCGCCGCGCCTGGCCTGGCCGTACACATCCCGAAGCTCGTGCCGCTGGTACGCAACACGCTAAGCACCAGCGAGTACCGGGGTTACCGATACCTTGCTAAGCGGTGCCTCGTCACCTGGGGTGCAGAGCCCGGCCCTCTGCCTGACTCGCGGATCTCAGATGCCGACCCCTGGGCGGACGGCTATGCCGACGACCCGCCATTCTGAAAGCGGCGATCGGCGGGATAGCCACGCTTGTCAAGACCGCACACAGCGGTTGACACCAGCGACTGACACCAACAAGCGCGAACAGCGGCGGCCGTCGCCGGACCTCAATGGACTATCTGCCGAGGAGCAGTACCGGTTGGCCGACGTCGCCAACCCCCGCTGATCGACCTGATAGGGATGAGGCCAGGCCTTAAGGCTGGGCTTGCCGGGCGCCGCCCTCAGTCCACGGGCGAAGCTCCCTCTGCTTGGATCCACCGACCGCGCGCTACTGTGCACGACGAGCTCATCAAGAGTGCGCCACTGGGGGGATCTTGAAAGCCGCTGACACCACGGTAGGCACCCGGCCCGTGCTGAGAGCTGGGCATGTTGCCTTGTTCGGGCTGTTACTGACCGCTGGCGCGCTGTTCGAACGGCTCAGCGCTTTCAGGGGCGGTCGCCAGTACGTCTTCTGCCACGCTTCGGAAGCTGTTGACCGTCTGACATACACCGCTCTTGGTCTGGTGCTGTCGGCCGGCGCCGTATCGGCCCTCAGCGCCATCGCTCTCTGGTGGAACAAACCGCGGAGCGCCCTTCTCCACCTCGCATGCATGATCACTGTGGTTGCACTGCTCATAGCAGCAGACGGCGTAGATGCTCGCGGGGAGAGTCGCGCTGCAACGATCGCAGCCCAAC
The DNA here is from genome assembly GCF_055558435.1 of Streptomyces sp. NPDC025784. Lineage (NCBI taxonomy): Bacteria > Bacillati > Actinomycetota > Actinomycetes > Kitasatosporales > Streptomycetaceae > Streptomyces > Streptomyces sp. NPDC025784. The sequence continues at coordinate 185,678 of NZ_JBVHMN010000011.1, read as the reverse complement.
GGCCTGTCGGTGACAAGTGCGACTACATACCTCAGGACTACACGGCGACACCAGGTTGGTTCTACTGGTGAGCATGACTCCTCGCAGCGACCACGGGAGCCGGCATGGTGGCTGTAGTACAGCAGCGGAGTACAGCAACCACTGTGACCGTGCCGGACCGGCGACACCTCCAGGCGACCGACTGACCGGCGGCGCAGACCTCACGACTTCGACGGCGGCCCCTCGGGGCACCGTCCGCTTTTTCCACGGCGGCCCCTCGGGGCCGCCGTCGGCATGTTCACCCGTGGGCGCCGCCCGCGCGGGCCGGGGCGGGCGCTCAGCCCCGGCCGCCGCCCCGCCGCCCGAGGCTGCGCAGCTCCCACCAGGCCGCCGGGGTCCGGCCGCGCTCCTGCCAGTACGGATGGAAGAGCACCGCGGTCGACAGCCGGTGCAGACGGCGGCGCAGCTCGGTCCGGCCGGGCTGCTCGGCCAGCCGACGGTAGGTGGTGCTCCACTCCTGCTGCGCCTGGACGAGATCGTCGGGAAACGGTCGCATGACGCGATTCAATCATGTGTTCGATTTTTCTCGCATCACAGGCACGCGCCAGAAACGCCACTCCCCCGTGCCCCGCGGCGCCGGGCGTCCGGACGGGGAGCTTCAGGCGGCCACCCCGGCCGCCGCCACGCGCCCCAGCGCGAAGACACGGGCCGCCTCGGCGATCCGGCGGCCGAGATGCTCGGCGGTGGCGATGTCCGCCTTGTGCACGCCGTCCGGGCCCTCGTCGACATTGGTCTGCGCGGCGGCGCCGGCGAAGACGCCGAGGCGGTTGAGGTCGTGCTCGGAGGCCGTGCTGCTGTTCCAGCCCGGGTGCAGACCGAGGTTGATCCAGTTCATGCCGTGCTGCGCGGCGAGGATCTGGAAGAACTGAAGCGTGTGCAGCTTGTCGCCGCTCTTGGAACCGGAGTTGGTGAATCCGGCGGCGAGCTTGTCCCGCCAGTCCTGGCCGAACCAGCGCTTCGAGGACGCTTCGGCGAAGGCGTGGAAGGCACCGGAAGCGGTGCCCATGTACGTCGGCGAGCCGAACACGATCGCGTCCGAGGCGTCGAGCAGCTCCCACTGCGCGTCGGTGATCTCGTCGACCTTGATCAGCTCGACCTGGGCGCCGGCCTCGGCGGCACCCGCGCGGACGGCCTCGGCGAGCACGGCGGTGTGGCCGTGGCCGGAGTGGTAGGCGATGGAGACAACGGGGGTCGTCACGATTCGTACTCCTCAGGGGCGAAAGCGGGCAGCGACATCTGCGCTGCTCGCTGAAGATGACGAAAGGAAAGCACTAACTTCTAGATAGCGCAACCTTCTGGTTAGCGCTGTGTCCGCGTATGCTCAGGGTATGGAATCTGTCGCGCAGACCGCTGAGGGCACCGACGGCGGCCGGAGCGCCGCCTGCGTGCAGGGCAAGGACCTCGCGTACAACGTGTTCGCCCGCAGCTGCCCCTCCCGGGGCACGCTGGAGCACGTCACCGGACGGTGGGGCTCACTGACGCTGGGCGCGCTGCACGACGGCACGTTCCGCTTCAACGAGCTGCGTCGCCGTGTGGACGGGGTCAGCGAGAAGATGCTCTCCCAGACGCTGCACGCGCTGGAGCGCGACGGTCTGGTGCACCGCGAGGCCCAGCCCACCAACCCGCCCCGCGTCGACTACCGGCTCACGCCGCTCGGCCGCCAGGTCTCCGAGCGTCTGCTGACCCTCATCGACTTCGTCGAGGGGCACATGGACGACGTGCTGGAGGCCCGCGAGCGCTACGACGGGACGCGCGAGCGCTAGGTGGCCCGCGCCACCGGCAGGGTCACCGGGAGGAGGCGAGGCCTGCGCCCACGGGAGTGCACGCCCTTCGTCAGGCCGGGAGGCGTGGCGCCCGCTGGCAGCGCGGGCAGAAGTAGCTCGACCGGTTCATCCAGGCCCGCCGCCGCATCGGCGTCCCGCACCGTCGGCACGGTTCGCCCTCGCGGCCGTACGCGTCGAGCGAGCGGTCGAAGTAGCCCGACTCGCCGTTGACGTTGACGTACAGGCTGTCGAAGCTGGTGCCGCCGGCGGCCAGGGCGTCGTTCATGACGTCACGGATGTGCCCGAGGAGTTCCGCGGTGCGGGGACGGGTGAGGGTCCCCGTGGGGCGTTCGTAGTGCAGCCGGGACCGCCAGAGCGCCTCGTCCGCGTAGATGTTGCCGACCCCGCTGATCAGCGACTGGTCGAGGAGGGCCCGCTTGATCGTCGTACGGCGGGCGCGCAGCGCCGTGTGGAACGCGACGTCGTCGAAGAGGGGGTCCAGCGGGTCGCGGGCGATGTGCGCGATGACGTCCGGCAGGCCGTCGGGAGTGTTCTCGTGCAGCGAGAGCCCGCCGAAGGTGCGCTGGTCCACGAAGCGCAGTTCGGTGCCGAGGCCGTCCCCGAAGCGGATGCGGATGCGCAGGTGCTTCTCGTCCGGGGCGTCCTGCGGCTGCACGAGGAGCTGCCCGCTCATGCCGAGGTGCGCGAGCACCGAGAACGGGGAGTCGTCCAGGGGCAGCCACAGGTACTTGCCGCGCCGTCGGGCCTCGCCCACGCGGTGCCCCGCGAGGGTCTTCGCGAAGCCTTCGGGGCCCGCGAGATGGCGTCGTACGGCCCGCGGATGCCGCACCTCGACGGTCTGCACGACGCGTCCGCTGACCCAGCGCTCCAGGCCCCGTCGCACGACTTCGACCTCGGGCAGCTCGGGCACGGGACTCCTTCAAAGGGGTGGTTCGAGGGGGCAGTGCCCGAAGGGTACCTCGTGCTCAACGGTGCGCGACGGCGCGGCCTTTCGGGCAGACAGGACCGCGGGACCCGAGGCCCGCGCCGTGTTCCCTCCCGGGGCGGCCGGCCACGGTCGCGCGACACCGGCAGCCGACCGCGGCATGGTCCGGACGACGGCCGGACTCGGTCGCCGTGCCGGGCGGCGGCCGGACTCGGTGATCATTCCGGACGGCGGCCCGAGGCCGTCACCACGCCGGACGGCGGCCCGACGCACGAACCCCGTCGCGGCGCGAGCGCTGCGACGGGGTTCGGGTAGTGCGTCCTGCTGTGAAGGAGTCAGGCCGTGGCCGCGTCGCTCGTCGGTGCCGAGGGGGTGTCGGCGGTCCCCTCGGCGGCCCGGGCCGCCTGTTCGGCGGCGGCCTCGGCCGACTTTGCGCGTTCGTCCGCGGCGGCACGGATGGCACGCCACGCGGACTCCGCGGCCTGCTGCTCCGCCTCCTTCTTGCTGCGGCCGGTGCCGGTGCCGTACGAGACGCCTCCGACGCGGGCGGCAGCAGTAAAGGTCTTCTCGTGGTCCGGGCCGGTCTCCGAGACGAGGTACTCGGGAACGCCGAGCCCTTCCGTCGCGGTGAGCTCCTGGAGACTGGTCTTCCAGTCCAGGCCCGCGCCCAGATTCGATGACTTCTCGATCAGCGGGTCGAAGAGACGGTGGACGAGCTCGCCCGCCGCGTCCAGACCCTGATCGAGATAGACCGCGCCGATCACCGCTTCGAGGGTGTCGGCGAGGATGGATGCCTTGTCCCGGCCACCCGTGCCTTCCTCGCCCCGGCCGAGCCGGATGAAGGAGCCGAGTTCGAGGCCGCGGCCCACCTCGGCCAGCGCACGTGAGTTGACCACCGCGGCCCGCAGCTTGGCCAGCTGGCCCTCGGGCAGGTCGGGGTGGGTGCGGTACAGCGTGTCCGTGACGACAAGGCCCAGCACGGAGTCCCCGAGGAACTCCAGGCGCTCGTTGGTCGGCAGACCGCCGTTCTCGTACGCGTAGGAACGGTGGGTCAGTGCACGCACCAGAAGGGCGGACTCGACCTTGTAGCCGAGCCGCCCTTCCAGAAGCGTGTGGGACGAGGCTGTGTTGTCCGCCTTTTTCTTGGCGTTTGATTCCGCCTTGGCGTCAGACATCAGACCTCTCACCAGCCACTCAGACTTCGAGGACCTGGCGCTTGTTGTAGGTGCCGCAAGCCGGGCAGGCAATGTGCTGCTGCTTGGGCTCGTGGCAGCGCTCGCACGCAACCAGGGTGGGGACCGCAGCCTTCCACTGCGACCGGCGGTGGCGCGTGTTGCTGCGCGACATCTTCCGCTTCGGAACAGCCACGGCTACTTCTCCTGCTTCTCGTCGACGTGCGCTGATGGAAGCGCGCCGCCGCTCATCTCGTCCTTCTCGCCATCTTCGAGTGAACCGGCGAGTCCCTGCAGTGCCGCCCAACGGATGTCGACGGCGTCGTGGTGGTGGTCCGGGTCGTCCGCGAGCCGGGCTCCGCACTCGGAGCACAGGCCGGGGCAGTCGTCCTGGCACACCGGCTGCATCGGCAGTGCGAGCACCACCGCATCACGCAGCACGGGTTCGAGGTCGAACAGGCCGTCCTCGACAAAGAGCCTGTCCTCGTCTTCCTCGGCGTCGTCGGCCGGCTCCGCTTTGACGCGGCCCCGGTCATCGGCGTCAGGGTACGAGAACATCTCCTGGAAGTCCGCTTCGAGCTCCTGCTCCAGCGGCTCCAGACACCTTACGCACTCCCCCTTGGCCGACGCACGGGCGGTGCCTGTGACGAGCACCCCTTCCATGACCGACTCAAGCCGGAGTTCGAGCTCCAACGGGGCACCTTCCGGCACTCCGATGACTCCCGGGATCCCGAGATCCGCGGGGGCGTCGATCGTGCGGGTCAGGCGCTGCATCGCACCAGGACGCCGCCCCAGCTCGTGCGTGTCGAACACGAGAGGGTTGCGGTGGTCGTGGCGGGTGTTCAGGGCCATTCCTGCTTTCGATCCTCGAAGCTCAAGAGCCACTGCCCCTGGTGTTCCGGGCAGCGGTGATCGCGGACGTACGCGCGACCGAAGAGCCAGGATACTGGACCTTTCGCTCTCGGCCCAATCCGGTGCCCGTCCCCGGTTCCGGGCGCCGGGGCGCGCCCGCCCGTGTCCCGCCCGGGCGACCGGCCCGCGCCGGCCTCAGTGCCCGCCGCGCCCCTGCTCGTACGCCCGCAGCTGCTCGGCGCTGATCATGCTGGTGTCGAAGAGGCTGGTCTCGTCGAGGGCATGCGTCTGCGGGTCCGCGGTGTGGCCCTGCGGCTCGGCGTAGGCCTGCCCGCCACCGTCGTACGCGCCCTGCTGGCCGTAGGCCTGCTGCTGCGGGTAGGCGGCGTACGGGTCGGCCTGCTGGTAGCCGTAGGCGTCCTGCTGGGCGTACTGCTGCTGGTAGCCGTACGGGTCGGCCGACTGCTGCTGGTAGCCGTAGGCCTCCTGCTGGCCGTAGGACGGCTGGGCGGGGACCTCGGGGGTCTGCGCGGGCTGTTCGGGGGCGGCGTCCGCGAGCTCGGCCAGCCCGGCCAGGTAATCGGCGTCGCTGGTGTGCCGGCCGGGCGTCCCGTCCTCGTCGAAGGCGCTCAGGTCGCCGAGGTCGTCGGAGGCGATCCGGCCGTGCAGCTTCTGACGGCCGCGGCCGACGGCCTCCAGGGTCTTGGCGAGGACGGCCTCGAAGGCTCCGAGCTTGACGTCGACGTACTCGTCGGCGTTGCGGCGCAGGGTCTCCGGGTCGTGGCTGCGCTCGGGGGCGTCCTCGTCCTCGTACCCCTGCTCGTCGAGGCCGGGGCCGGTGCCGAGGAGCTTCTCGCGGCCACGGCCCACGGAGCCGAGGGTCTTGGTGAGGACGACCTCGAAGTTGGCGAGCTTGGAGTCGACGTAGTCGTCGGCCTCCACGCGGATCTCCTCGGCCTCCTGGCGGGCCTCGGCCAGGATCCGGTCCGCCTCGTTCTGCGAACGGCGCGCGACCTCCGTGTCGGAGATCAGCGAACCGCGCTCGGCATGCGCGGACTCGATGATCCGCTCGGCCTCCTGACGGGCCTGCTCGACCATCTGCTCGCGCCCGCCGATCAGCTCCTGGGCCTGGGCGAGGGAGCCGGGCAGCGCCTGGCGCACCTCTTCGAGCATCGAGAGCAGCTCGGCGCGGTTGACCACGCACGAGGCCGACATGGGCATGGAACGGGCGCCGCCGACCGTCGCGACGATCTCGTCGAGCTTCTTCTGCACGTCCACCGTGTGCTCGCCACTCTCTACAGCTGTGTTGGAGACGGACGGGTCGACTGTACGACCACTGCCGCCCCTCCCGACACCTGGTGACGGGCTGTCAGGGTCTCAGCCCTTGCCGAGCCGCTCGGTGAGCGCCTCCAGGACCACCGGCGGCACCAGGTGAGAGATGTCGCCGCCCCAGTTCGCCACCTCCTTGACGAGCGAGGAGGACAGGAAGCTGTAGGTGGGGCTGGTCGGGATGAAGAGCGTCTCGACGCCGGAGAGGCCGTTGTTCATCTGGGCCATCTGGAGTTCGTAGTCGAAGTCGCTGACCGCGCGCAGGCCCTTGACGATGGCGGGGATGTCGCGCTGCTTGCAGAAGTCGACGAGGAGGCCGTGGTAGGCCTCGACCTGGACGTTGCCGTAGTCGGCGGTGACCTCGCGGATCAGCTCGATCCGCTCCTCGACGCTGAACAGGCCCTTCTTCGCCTGGTTGATCATCACGACGACGTGCACGACGTCGTAGAGCCTGGAGGCGCGGGCGATGATGTCGAGGTGTCCATTGGTGATGGGGTCGAATGACCCCGGACAGACGGCGCGGCGCAACAGTGGTCCCTCGCTCTCCGGTCCGGTCATCGTGCGTCTTCGCACGTAGAGGCGGCGCGACCGTACCAAAACGTGCCTTCGCCGTAACGACGGGCCCTGATCGCTTCGAAGCCGTCCGGCCAACCGAATTCGCCGCCTCTGGTGCTGCGCTCCACGGTGACGAGGGCTTCGGCCGCGAGCCAGCCCTCCGAGCGGAGTGTGAGCAGAATCTCGCGAAGATCGTCGTCCGTGACGGCATACGGGGGATCCAGGAAGACCAGGTCGTACGGTGACGCGGGCGGCGCCGTACGGATGATCTGTTCCGCTTTGCCCGACCTGACCTCGGCTCCGGGCAGGCCCAGCGACTTCACGTTCTCCCGGATGATCCGGGCGGCCCGGGCGTCGGCCTCGACGAGCAGGGTGTGTCCGGCGCCGCGGCTGAGCGCCTCCAGGCCGACGGCGCCCGAGCCCGCGTAGAGGTCGAGGACGCGCTCTCCGTCGAGGGGGCCGCCGAGCAGCGACTGCCAGGTGGAGAAGAGGCCCTCACGCGCCCGGTCGGAGGTGGGCCGGGTGCCGGTGCCCGGAGGGACGGCCAGTCGGCGTCCTCCGGCCCTGCCGGCGATCACGCGGGTCATGAGGGTCCTTTGCGGCGGGGATGTGTCGGGTCCAGTCTGTCAGCCCTTTTCCAGGTACTGCTCGCGCTCCTCGTCGAGCAGCGCGTCCAGCGCGGTGCGCAGGCCCGGCAGCTGCTCCAGGGCCGGGTCGGCGACGACGACCGCGGTGGCCTCCTCGCGGGCCTCGGCGATGATCTCCTCGTCGTCGATGACGGCGAGCATCCGCAGGGAGGAGCGCACGCCGGACTGGGCCTGGCCGAGGACGTCGCCCTCACGCCGCTGCTCCAGGTCGATGCGGGAGAGCTCGAAGCCGTCGAGGGTGGACGCCACCGCGTTCAGCCGCTGGCGGGCCGCACTGGCCTCGGGCATCTCGGTGACCAGCAGGCAGAGTCCGGCCGCCGAGCCTCGGCCGACGCGACCGCGCAGCTGGTGCAGCTGGGACACGCCGAAGCGGTCGGCGTCCATGATCACCATCGCGGTGGCGTTCGGTACGTTCACCCCGACCTCGATGACCGTCGTGGCGACGAGGACGTCCGTCTCGCCCGCGGCGAAGCGGCGCATCACGGCGTCCTTGTCGTCGGGCTGCATCCGCCCGTGCAGGACCTCCACCTTCAGTCCCCGCAGGGGGCCCTGGGCAAGGTGGTCGGCGATGTCGAGGACGGCGAGCGGCGGGCGCTTCTCGGCCTCGTCCTCGGGGGACTTCTTCTTGGTCTTCTTCGCGTCGGCGTCGTCGACGTCGTCGCCGATGCGGGGACAGACGACGTACGCCTGGTGGCCGTTCTCCACTTCCTCGCGCACGCGCTCCCAGGCGCGCGCGAGGAAGTGCGGCTTGTCGGCGGCCGGCACGACATGGCTGGCGATCGGTGAGCGCCCGGCGGGGAGCTGGTCGAGGACGGAGGTCTCCAGGTCGCCGAAGACGGTCATCGCGACCGTCCGCGGGATCGGGGTGGCGGTCATCACCAGGAGGTGCGGGGGCTGCTTGCCCTTGCCGCGCAGAGCGTCGCGCTGCTCGACGCCGAAGCGGTGCTGCTCGTCCACCACGACCAGGCCCAGGTCGTGGAACTGCACCTTGTCCTCGATCAGCGCGTGCGTGCCGATGACGATGCCGGCCTCCCCGGTGACCAGGTCGAGCAGTGCCTGGCGGCGGGCCGCCGCGCCCATGGAGCCGGTGAGCAGCACGACCTTGGTGGAGTGCTCGGCCCCGCCGAGCATGCCGCCCTCGGCGAGCTCCCCCATCATCTCGGTGACGGACCGGTGGTGCTGCTGGGCGAGCACCTCGGTGGGCGCGAGCATGGCCGCCTGCCCGCCGGCGTCGACGACGGCGAGCATGGCGCGCAGGGCGACCATCGTCTTTCCCGATCCGACCTCTCCCTGGAGCAGCCGGTGCATGGGGTGTTCGGTGGCGAGGTCGTCGAAGATCTCCTTGGAGACCTTCTGCTGGCCCTCGGTGAGCGTGAAGGGCAGCTTGGCGTCGAAGGCGGTGAGCATGCCGTCCGCTCGGGCGACGCGGGCGACGGCCGGGAGCTGCGCGTCGGCGTGACGGCGGCGGGCCAGGGCGACCTGGAGGACGAAGGCCTCGTCCCATTTGAGCCGGGCGCGGGCGTCGTGGATGTCCGCCTTGGTGTGCGGACGGTGGATCTTGAGGAGGGCCTCGGGGAGCGTGACCAGCCCGCGGCCGTCGCGCAGGGAGTCCGGGAGGGGGTCGACCGCCTCCTGGGCGCTGGGCAGCACCGTCTGCACGGACTTGGCGATCTTCCAGGACTCCAGCTTGGCCGTGGCCGGGTAGATCGGGATGAGGGCGCCGGCCCAGGAGTCGACGCTCTCGGCGGCCTCGTCGCCGTCGCCGCGCAGCAGCTCGTACGCCGGATGGGCCAGCTGGAGGCGGTGGTTGAAGACGGAGACCTTGCCGGAGAACATCGCACGCGTGCCCGGCAGGAGGTCCTTGTGGGGCTTGTGCACGCCGTTGCCGAAGAAGACGAGCTGCAGGCGGCCGCTGCCGTCCGTGATGGTGACTTCGAGACGCTGGCCCTTGCCGCGCGGCGCCCGGGACGAGGCGAAGGTGTGCAGGCGCGCGTCGGCGACCTGGGCGACCACCGTCACGTGCTCGTCCATGGGCAGGTCGGCGAGGTGGGTGAGCTGACCGCGCTCCTCGTACCTGCGGGGATAGTGGTGCAGGAGGTCGCCGACGGTGTGCAGGCCGAGGTGCTCGGCCATCACCTTCGCGGTGGCGGGACCGAGCACCTTCTTCAGTGGTTCTTCGAGCACGGGCACGAGATCCATTGCACACCACCACACTGACAATGCCGTATACGTCCTGGAAATCCGCTGGTCAGGCCGGTCGTTCCGGGCCTAGGATGACGCGTTCCGGCCCTCTTCGCGGTCACCGTCCGCCGGGACCGCCCGACCCCGCGCCGTCGCCCGTCCCCCCACCCACCGGCGCAGCGACGATGGACTCCCAGACCTCACAGTCATCCCAGGCACCTCAGTCACCTCATACGTTCCAGGTCGACCTGCGCGGTCTGGTGGACCTGCTCTCCCATCACCTCTACTCCAGCCCCAAGGTCTATCTGCGCGAGCTGCTGCAGAACGCGGTGGACGCGATCACCGCGCGGCGGGCCGAGCAGCCGGACGCCCCGGCCACCGTGCGCCTGCATGCCGAGGGCGGCGCGCTGCGGGTGGAGGACTCCGGTGTGGGGCTCACCGAGGCCGACGTGCACAGCCTCCTCGCGACCATCGGCCGCAGCTCCAAGCGGGACGACGGCCTGGAGTCGGCACGCTCGGACTTCCTGGGCCAGTTCGGCATCGGCCTGCTCGCCTGCTTCGTGGTCGCCGAGCGCATCCGCGTCGTCAGCCGCAGCGCGCGCACGCCCGACGCGCCGCCCGTGGAGTGGACGGCGGCCGACGACGGTTCCTACACCGTGCGGACGCTGCCCGCCGAGGCACGCCCCGAACCGGGCACCACCGTGCACCTGGTGGCGCGCGCCGGGGCCGGCGAGTGGCTCACCGAGGAGCGGGTGCGGTCGCTGGCGCGGGACTTCGGCTCGCTGCTGCCGTACGACCTGCGCGTGGGCGACGAGGCGGTCACCGACCTGCCGGCGCCGTGGGACCGCGCGTACCCGAGCCCCGCCACCCGGCGGGTGGCCCTCGCCCGGCACTGCCACGACCTGTTCGGCTTCACCCCGCTGGACGCGATCGACCTGAAGGTGCCACTGGCCGGCATCCGCGGTGTCGCGTACGTCCTGCCGACCGCCGTGAGTCCCGCGCAGCGGGCGAGCCACCGGGTGCACCTCAAGGGCATGCTGCTCACCGAGCGGGCCGAACAGCTGCTGCCCGACTGGGCGTTCTTCGTGCGCTGCGTGCTGGACACGGACAGTCTGCGGCCCACCGCCTCACGCGAGTCGCTGTACGAGGACGAGACCCTCGCCGCCGTGCGCGAGGCGCTCGGTGAGCGCATCCGGTCCTGGCTGACCGGGCTGGCGGCCGGGGACCCGGAGCGGCTGTCGGCGTTCCTGTCGGTGCACCACCTGGGGGTGAAGTCCCTGGCGCGGCACGACACGGACATGCTGCGCACGATGCTGCCGTGGCTGCCCTTCGAGACGACCGACGGCCGGCTGTCCCTGGAGGAGTTCGCGCAGCGGCACCCCGTCGTGCACTTCACGCGCACCGTCGAGGAGTACCGGCAGGTCGCGCCGATCGCGTCCGCGCAGGGCGTCGGCGTCGTCAACGGCGGCTACACGTACGACAGCGAGCTCGTCGAGGCGCTGCCCTCGGTGCGCCCGGGCACGGTCGTCTCGGAGCTGGACGCCGACACGGTGACCGCGCACCTGGACGCGGTCGACCCGGGCGAGGAGCTGGCCCTGTCGGCCTTCCTGGCTGCGGCGCGGGCGAAGCTCGACCCGCTGGGCTGCGACGTCGTCGTGCGTGCCTTCCACCCGCTCTCGGTCCCGGCCCTGCACCTGGACGACCGCGCCGCCCGGCACGAGCAGGCCCGAGCGGAGGCCGAGGAGCAGGCCGACGACCTGTGGGCCGGCATCCTCGGCTCGCTGCGCGGCAGCGCGCCCCGCGCGCGGCTGGTGCTCAACCACCTCAACCCGCTCGTCCGGCGGATCGGTTCCCTGGCCGACCCGGAGCTGATCGGCACCGCCACCGAGTCGCTGTACGGCCAGGCACTGCTGATGGCCCAGCGTCCGCTGCGGCCCGCGGACTCCGCGCTCCTGAACCGCTCGTTCATCGGCCTCCTCGAATGGGCCACCCACACCGACCCGGGGAGGGACGACCGCGGATGAGCGGGGCCATGGACTTCGACACCCTGCGCCAGGAGATGGCGGACAACCACGAGCAGCCCGAGGGGCCCGCACGCAACGCGCGCGCGGAGCAACTGCTCGTGGAGGCCGAGAAGCTGAACATCCCGCTCGCGGTCGTCGAGGCACTCGGACACCAGCTGAAGGTCTACAACTACAGCTCCGAGAAGGACAAAATGTTCGTCCCCTTCGCGCGCCTGCTGCGCATGTGGGACGAGCACCCGGAGGACTTCGACGAGTACGAGATCCACTCGCTGCACTGGGTGTTCAAGTGGATGTCGGCCGGAATGCTGGACCAGCCGCACATCCCGCTCGCCTCGATCGAGAAGTGGCTCGGCGAGATGGAGCGCCGCTACCGGCTGGCCGGCCACTCCGAACGGGCCGTGCGGGGCGCGGAGTTCAGCGTCGCCGCGCATCTCGGGGACCTGGAGCGCGCGGACCGGGCGTATGCCGCGTGGCTGGCCGCCGACCGGGACAGCATGGCGGACTGCCACGCGTGCGAGCTGCACAGCCAGGGATGGTGGCGCGCGGAGCGCGACGCCGACGCGGAGGCGCTCGACCTGTGGGCTCCGGTCCTGGAGGGCGCGTACACGTGCGCCCACGAGCCGCACACCGTCCTCGCGTCGTCGTTGCTCCCCCTGCTGCGCCTGGGCCGCCTGCAGGAGGCCCGCGCCCATCACCTCCGGGGCTTCCGGCTGGTGCGCGCCATGGAGAGCATGCGCGGGGCGTACGCGGACCACGTCGAGTTCTGCGCCCTGTCGGGGAACGAGGCCCGTGCCCTGGAGCTCCTCGCCGAGCGGCCCGCGTACTTCACGGACTCCGGGGACCCGCGCAGCAAGCTGGACTTCATGGCGGTCGTGGCCCTCCTGATGGACCGCCTGACCTCCCTCGGCCTCGGCGGGCAGACGGTGCCCGGCCCCGCCGGACGCGCGTGGACCGCGGCGGAGCTGGCCGTCCACGCGCGCGGGGAGACCCTCGCGCTGGCCGCGCGCTTCGACTCCCGCAACGGCACCTCCTACGTGAGTGAGCGGGCCCGGGCGCGCATGGACCGGGCGCCGCTGGTGGACCGGCTGCCGCTGGGCGTGCGCTCCGCCCGCCCCACGTCCGCAGGTCGCGCCGAGCCGGCACCGGAGCACCGGCCGCGGGCTGCGGGTGCCGGCGCCGCACCGGACCTGCCCGCGCTGCTCACGGAGGCCCGGCGGCTGTCCGGGCTGCGCAGCCCGGACGCGGTGGAGGCGTGGGCGGCGGTCTCACGCGCCGCCGAGGGCCACGAGCTGGCGGTCCGCGACCGCGCGGAGATCGCCGACCACGAGGCGATGGGCCGCGGTCCCGAGGGGGTCGGTGTGTTCCGCCGCGCGGCGGAACTGTACGAGGAGGCGGGCGACCCCGGTGAGGCGCTCGCGGCCCGTGCCCGCGCCGCGTACGTCCACGCCCTGTCCGCCGGCACCGAGGAGGCGCTGGCGGAGACGGCGGAACTGTACGAGGAGGTGCTCGCCCTCCACGCCCGGGGCGCCACGGGAGTGCCTCAGACGGCGTCCGTGCTGATCGGGCGGGCGCGGACGTGGATGCACCGGGTCGATCAACTGGAGAGCGGGGGCGAGGCCGCCGGCCCGGACGCCGCGACCGCGACCCGGACGGCCGGGGCGGCCGCGCGGGAGTTGCTCGCGCTCGTCGGGCCCCACGTCGGCGAGGACGTGGCACTCGCCTCGCGGGCCGCGGAGGCGAGGGCGATGCTCGGCGAGCTCGCGGCGCGCGCCGACGACGCCGAGGCCGCCGTGGCACACCTCTCGGCCGCCGTGGACGGGTTCGTCTCGGCCGGGCTGCCGTGGTTCGCCGTGGAGTACGACTCCCGGCTCGCAGGCATCGCGATGCAATTGGGCGACGCCGACGCCGCGGAGCGGGCGGCCCGCGCGGCGCTGGAGCACGCGGGTGCGTACCTGGAGCCCATGGGCCACGCCCAGCTGCACCTCCAGCTCGCCGAGATCCTGGGCGCCGGAGGGCAGTTGGGCCCCGCCGCGGAACAGGCACTGGAAGCCGCGCACTGGGCCGACGAGGCGGGCGAGGCCGGCACGCTCGGCGCCTGGGCCCGGCACCAGCTCGGCGGGCTGCTGCTCCGCCAGGGGCGGTGGGCCGAGGCGGCCGAGGTGCTGGAGTCGGCGCTGCCCGACCTGACCGCCGAGATGCACGGGGACGGCGCGATCGTCCAGACGCGGTGGTGGCTCGGCGACTGTCTCACCGAACTCGGCGAACACCGTGAGGCCGCGGGGCACTGGCTGCGGGCCGCGGACATCGCCCGGCACTGGCCCGAACAGCACGACCACGCGATGCTCGCGCATCTGGCCGCCGAGGCCCTGGGGCACGCCGGTCTCGCCGACCGGGCCGAGCAGGCGTACGCCCGTGCCGGCGACCTGTGGCGCGCGCTCGGCAACGTCCACGGGCTGGTCAGGTCGCTGCGGGCGCGCGCGTGGACCGCGACGCGCACGGAGGCCGGGCTCGGCGCCGCGCGGGAGCTGATGGAGACGGCCGTGCGCGCGTGCGAGTCGGCTCTCCAGGAGGAGTCCGGCTCATCGTCCGGCTCCGCCTCCGGGGCTCCGGATGACGAGGACGCGCGGGAGCGCCTGGTCGCCGAACTCGGGCACACCCACCGCCAGTTCGGTGATCTGGTGGTCCGCTCCGTGTCCGGTGACGAGGAAGAGGCCTCCGCCGGGGCGGTGTTGGAGGAGGCGCTCGCCCATGTCACGCGGGCGATCGCCGTGTTCACCTCGCTCGGCGACGGTGGCGTCGGCGCCCGCACCGGGGCCGAACTCGCCGCCGGCTGGCTGGAGGCCGACCTCGGCCGCCCCGCCGCGGCTGCCGCACGCGCGCGTGCGGTGCTCTCCGCCTGCCAGGGGCTGGACGGGGAGACGGCGGGGGCCCGGCGGACCGAGGCGGAGCGGATGCTGGGGCTGGTCGAGGGGCTCCCGGGGGACTGAGCCGGCCGGGGTCCCGTGGGCGCCCCGTCCACGCATCGGGGGGCGCTCCTTCCGCGGACCAGGGGACGCCCCTCCGGAGGCCGGAGGTTCGCCGCGCTCCCGCAGGCCGGAGGTTCGCCGCGCTCCCGCAGGCCGGAGGTTCGCCGCGCTCCCGCAGGCCGGAGGTTCGCCGCGCTCCCGCAGGCCGGAGGTTCGCCCCCTCCGCCCCTGCCCTTCCCCTGCTCCTGGGGGCTGCGCCCCCAGACCCCCGCTTCGGCCTGGACGGCCTCGTCCTCAAGCGCCGGACGGGCTCAAGGCGACCGGCCCTCGATGGCGTGGGCGCGCCGGAGTCCTCCGGCGCTCGAGGACATGGGCGGGGGCGCCGCCGCTACTCCACCCCGATCAGCAGCAACGCGCCCTGCCGGCCGCCCCGGTACACGACCGTGTCGACCGCCAGGTACGACTCCCTGACCCGGGCCTCCAGATGGGGCACCACGGACTCGGGGGCCTCGTCGCCGAGGACGAGCGTGACCATCTCGCCGCCGGCGGCGAGCATGCGGTCGAGGACCGACTCGGCGGTGGCCGTGACGTCGGAGCCGATCACGGCGACGTCTCCGTCGATGAGGCCGAGGACGTCCCCGGCCTGGCAGATGCCGGCCATGGTCCAGGACTGCCGTTCGGCGACGACGACTTCGGCGTGGCGGGTGGCACCGGCCGCCGAGGTCATGGCGACGACGTCCTCGTCGAAGCGGCGGTCCGGCTCGTGCACGGCGAGAGCGGCGATGCCCTGCACCGCGGACCGCGTCGGGATGAGCGCGACCCGGACGCCCTCCGTGCGGGCCTGCTCCGCGGCGGCCGCCGCGGTGTGCCGCAGCTCGGCGTCGTTCGGCAGCAGCACCACCTCACGCGCGTGGGCCCGTCGTACGGCCTCGACGAGCTCCCCGCTGGCGGGCGGCTCCCCGGGCCGGGCGAGCACGGCGGTCGCTCCGGCCTCCGTGTACAGCCCGGCCAGTCCCTCTCCGGGCACGACGGCCACCACCGCGCGCTGGGCCCGCTCCCGCGGCGGCCGCCCGGCCGCGCCCGCGGTGTGGACGTCGCCGAGCCCGAAGTGCGTGATCCGGATCCGGTACGGACGTCCGGCCTCGACGCCCGCCTCCACGGCGGCGCCCGCGTCGTCGACGTGCACATGGACGTTCCACAGCCCGTCCCCGCCGACCACGACGAGGGAGTCCCCGAGACCGTCGAGGCGCTGCCGGAGCCGCTCCACGGCCGCGTCCTCCGCCTCCAGGAGGTAGATCACCTCGAAGGCGGGCCCGCCGTCCTCCGACCCGTCGTCCGTGCACGCGTCGGCGGGCGGGGAAGCCTGGGCCGTGGTCGTCCCCTCACGGGCGCGGGCGGGCGCGGGCACCGCGAGCAGGCCGGGCGACTCGCCCGTGAACGTCTCCACGAGGGCCGCGAGAACGGCGACCAGCCCGCGCCCGCCCGCGTCGACGACGCCGGCGCGCCGCAGGACGGCCAGCTGCCCCGGGGTCGCGGCGAGTGCGGCGCGTGCCCCTTCGTGGGCCGCACGCGCGACCGCCGAGCAGTCGCCCTCGGCTCCGTCCGCCGCGTCGGCCGCGGCGGTGGCGACCGTGAGGACGGTGCCCTCGACGGGGTGGGCGACGGCCAGGCGGGCGGAGTCCGCGGCGTGCCGCAGAGCGAGCCGCAGCCCCTGCCCGTCGGTGTGAGCGGTGTCACCGTCCGCGAGGACCTGTGCCATACCCCTCAGCAGCTGCGCGAGGATCGTCCCGGAGTTGCCCCGTGCCCCGATGAGCGCTCCGTGGGCCATCGCCCGTACGGCGTCGGCGAGGCTGGGGCCGCCGGCCGCCCGTACCGCCGCCGGACCTCCGCTCGCGTCGGCATCGGTGCCGCTGCCGGCAGGGGCACCGGTGCCGCGGGGGTCCCGGGCGTCCGCGACCGCCATCGTCTCGTGGCCCGCGAACACCGCCTCGACGGCCGCTGCCGCCGACTCCACGGTCAGATACAGGTTGGTCCCCGTGTCCCCGTCGGCCACCGGGTAGACGTTGATCGCGTCGATCTCCTCGCGGGCCCGTCCCAGCGATTCGAGCGCGAGCCCGCACCAGGTGCGCACCGCGAGAGCATCGAGTGTCTGCGGCACCTGCGGCACCTGCGCCTCCTTGAGCTGCTGAACGTGGGACGCAGCGTAGACCCAGAACGGGTTACTGTCGGTAGGGGACCCTGATGAGGGCGCGGACCAGGTGCGGGCCGGTCATGGTAGTTTCGTTCTCCGGACGCAGTCGTTGTATGCTGCTCCAGTTGCCCGATCCGATCGGGCCTTCCCCCTGGCACCGCCACTCAGATCCTAGATCCTGATTCCGGCATGCCGGGATCAACCGTAAGTGCATCTGAAGTCTTTGGAGTGACCCGTGGCTGCCAACTGCGACGTCTGCGGCAAGGGGCCGGGCTTCGGCAACAACATCTCGCACTCGCACCGCCGTACGCCCCGTCGCTGGAACCCCAACATCCAGCGCGTCCGTACGGTGGTCGGCGGGACGCCGAAGCGCGTGAACGCTTGCACCTCGTGCATCAAGGCCGGCAAGGTCTCGCGCTGACAACCGCTAGCGCGCGGCCACTGCTGGTTCGCTTGCACTGAGCCGGTCCACCTCTCCGGGTGGGCCGGTTTTTTGCTGCGCCCGCACCGCGGCGGACAGATCACTGCGCACGCTTCCGCGGCACCGGGCACCCTCCCCGGCGGACACGGACCGACCGACACGGGTGACATGGCGGACACCGCCGATGCCACCGGCACGTACGAGGCCGCCCGTGGGCCCGGCGCAGTCGGTGCCGGGCCCACGGGCGGCCCCTGCGTGTTCCGCGGCCCCGGGCCGCCAGGATCACGCCTCCATGTCGCCGAAGTGGTCCCAGCCGCCCTTGTTCGTCCAGGGCGCCCCGTCCACGGTGACCTGAGGGAGTGCCGACGGGTTGAGGACCTCGCCGATCACCTTCCAGCGGGCGGGCAGCTTCACGTCCGGCGGGAACGTCGCCACTATCGCGTGGTCCTCTCCGCCGCTGAGCACCCACTGGAGGGGGTCGACGCCGACGGCCTGCCCGATGTCGTTCATCTGGGAGGGGATGTCGATGTCGCCGGAGCGGATGTCGATGCGCACCTTGCTGGCCTCGGCGATGTGCCCGAGGTCGGCGATCAGGCCGTCGCTGACGTCGCACATCGAGGTGGCGCCGAGTCCGGCCGCCGCGGGACCCGCGTGGTACGGCGGTTCGGGGCGCCGGTGGGCCTCCACGAAGGCACGCGGCGAGCGGAAGCCCCGCGAGAGCACCGCGTACCCGGCCGCCGACCAGCCCAGCCAGCCCGTCACCGCGACGACGTCGCCGGGCTGGGCGCCGGCCCGGGTGACCGGCTCGTGGTTGCGCAGATCGCCGAGCGCGGTGATCGCGACGGTGATGGTGTCGCCGCGTACGACGTCACCGCCGACCACGGCCGCGCCCGCCACCTGGCACTCGTCGCGCAGTCCGTCCATCAGCTCGGACGGCCAGGTCGCCGGAAGTTCCGCCGGCACGACCAGGCCGAGGAGCAGCGCGGTCGGTACGGCGCCCATCGCCGCGATGTCCGCGAGGTTCTGAGCGGCCGCCTTGCGTCCCACGTCGTACGCCGTGGACCAGTCACGGCGGAAGTGCCGTCCCTCCAGCAGGATGTCGGTGCTCGCCACGACCCTGCGGTCCGGCGCGGCCACCACCGCGGCGTCGTCGCCGGGGCCGACCCGGACGGCCGGGGTGGTGGTGAGACGCGAGGTGAGCTCTCGAATGAGCCCGAACTCCCCCAACTCGCCCACGGTGCCCTTCATGATCGCACTGCTCCCTCTCTCGCTGCCCGTGCCCGGTCGCGAGCCGTCTCCGTACTCGGTACGGTCGAGTTGACCGTCAACTTGTGCAGTCCGCCCACCCCGGCGCGCAAGCCCCAGTCACCGTGGGTCTCCCCGCGGCGAGCGGCGACGCGATACCGTGGCGTTCCTTTTCCCCACATGATCCTCGTGGCCGCCCTGGAGGTTCCGTGGTACAGGCGTACATCCTGATCCAGACGGAGGTCGGCAAAGCGTCGACCGTCGCCGAGACGATCAGCAAGATCCCGGGGGTGATCCAGGCAGAGGACGTGACAGGACCGTACGACGTCATCGTGCGCGCCCAAGCCGATACCGTCGACGAACTCGGCCGCATGGTGGTCGCGAAGGTCCAGCAAGTGGACGGCATCACCCGTACCTTGACCTGCCCGGTCGTGCACCTGTAGCCCCCGTCTACCCTTGGCCGGTGAACTTCTTCCGTCACCGGCGTTCCGCTTTCCTCGGACTGCCCGCCCTGGCCCTGCTGATCACGATCGCGGGCTGCTCCTCAGCAGACGACGGTGACTCCGTCGCGGTTCCGAGTCCGGACACGAAGGTCACCGAGCTGTGTCAGAACCTGGACAAGGCGCTGCCGCGGAAGGTGGACGGCCTCGGCCGCCAGGACCCCGAGCCCCGGTCCGCGTTGACCGCGGGCTGGGGAAGCCCGGCGATCATACTGCGCTGCGGTGTGGAGCGGCCCGCGAAGATGATCGACCCCAAGGTGGCGCTCGGCGACGACCCGAAGGCCGTCGGCGGCCGAGTGAACGGCGTCGACTGGCTGATGGAGAAGCGGGACGACGGATCGACCCGCTTCACCACCGCACAACGCCGTGCCTACGTCGAGGTGACGGTGCCGGAGGGACGGGACACCTCGGGGATGCTCGTCGACCTCGCCGCCTCCATCAAGAAGGCGATCCCCAAGGGGATCGCCGACTGACCCGGACCTCGTCCGGAACGCGTGCTCAGCGCAGGCCGGTGGACCTGCGCAGCGCCGCCTGCACCAGGCGGTCGACCAGCTCCGGGTAGCTGACCCCGGTCTCCTGCCACATGCGCGGGTACATGGAGATGGGCGTGAACCCGGGCATCGTGTTGATCTCGTTGATCACGAACTCGCCGTCCTCGGTGAGGAAGAAGTCCGCGCGGACCAGGCCCTCGCAGGAGGCCGCCTCGAAGGCCTCGACGGCCAGCCGCCGCACCTCGGCCGTCTGCTCCTCGGTGAGCGGCGCCGGGACGATGCCGTCGGCCGAATCGATGTACTTGGCCTCGAAGTCGTAGAACGCGTGCGACTGCACGGGCGGGATCTCCGCCGGGACCGAGGCGCGCGGGCCGTCCTCGAACTCCAGGACGCCGCACTCGATCTCGCGGCCGCGCAGCAGCGCCTCCACGATGATCTTCGGGTCGTGGCGCTGGGCCTCGGCGATCGCCTCGTCGAGGCCGGAGAGGTCGTCCACCTTCGTGATGCCGAACGAGGAGCCCGCGCGCGCGGGCTTCACGAACAGCGGCCAGCCGTGCTCGCCCGCGAAGTCGACGATCTTCTTGCGGGCGGCCGACTCGTCGCGCTCCCACTCGCGCGGCCGGATCACCACGTACGGGCCCACCTTCAGGCCGAACGAGGTGAACACCCGCTTCATGTAGTCCTTGTCCTGGCCGACGGCGGACGCGAGCACGCCCGAACCGACGTAGGGCACCCCGGAGAGCTCCAGGAGGCCCTGCAGGGTGCCGTCCTCGCCGTACGGGCCGTGCAGCATGGGGAAGACGACGTCGACCTCGCCGAGGGCCTTGGGGACCGAACCCGGCTCGCTGTAGACCACTTCGCGGTTGGCGGGGTCGACGGGGAGCACCACGCCGCCCTCGCTCGACTCGGCGAGCTGCTCGACGCTGGGCTGCTTGCGGTCGACGATCGCCATGCGTTCCGGCTCGTCCGCGGTGAGCGCCCAACGGCCGTCCTGGGTGATGCCGATCGGCAGTACGTCGTACTTCGTACGGTCGATGGCGCTCAGAACGGCGCCGGCGGTCACCACGGAGATCCCGTGTTCGGAGCTGCGGCCGCCGAAGACGACGGCCACGCGCGGCTTGCGAGGCGGCTGCTCAGGGCTCTGGGGGAGGTTCTCGGTGCTCATATCGCGTTGAGAGTACCCGTTGGTAGTGCGGTGAGTCAGCGCCCCACGACGGCCGTTGCTCAGCGTCGTGCGGACCGTCGCTCAGCGTCGCGCGAACGGCCGCGGGCGACCGCCTGCCGGGCCGTTCCCGGCATCGTCGGCGGGGCCGTTCAGCGGCGTTCGGGCTTCGCGCTGCGCGACATCAGCTCCTTGAGCGCGACCACCGGCGGCTTGCCCTCGTGGACGATGCTGACGACCGTCTCCGTGATGGGCATGTCGACACCGTGCCTGCGGGCCAGATCCAGCACGGACTCGCAGGACTTGACGCCCTCGGCGGTCTGCCGGGTGACCGCGATGGTCTCCTGGAGCGTCATGCCTCGGCCCAGGTTGATGCCGAAGGTGTGGTTGCGCGACAGCGGCGAGGAGCAGGTGGCGGCGAGGTCGCCGAGTCCCGCGAGGCCGGAGAACGTCATGGGGTCGGCGCCCATGACGAGCCCGAGGCGGGTGGTCTCGGCGAGGCCGCGGGTGATCAGCGAGCCCTTGGCGTTGTCCCCGAGGCCCATGCCGTCGGCGATGCCCACGGCGAGACCGATCACGTTCTTGACCGCGCCCCCGAGTTCGCAGCCCACCACGTCCGTGTTGGTGTACGGGCGGAAGTACGGCGTGTGGCACGCGGCCTGGAGGCGCGTGGCCACCGACTCGTCACGGCACGCGACCACCGCGGCGGCCGGCATCCGCTGGGCGATCTCCTTGGCGAGGTTGGGCCCCGTGACCACGGCGACGCGGTCGGACGAGACCTTGGCGACCTCCTCGACGACCTCGCTCATCCGCTTCACCGTGCCGAGTTCGACGCCCTTCATGAGCGAGACGAGCACGGTGTCCGGGGCGAGCAGCGGAACCCACTCGGCCAGATTGCCGCGCAGCGTCTGCGAGGGCACGGCGAGCACGGTGAAGTCCGCGCCGCGCGCCGCCTCGGCCGGGTCCGTGGTGGCCCGCAGGTTCTCCGGGAGTTCGATGCCCAGCAGATAGTCCGGGTTCATGCGCGTGGAGTTGACCGCGTCGGCGAGATCGGCACGGCGCGCCCACAGGGTGACATCGCACCCGGCGTCGGCGAGCACCATGCCGAAGGCCGTCCCCCACGATCCGGTCCCGAAGACGGCCGCCTTGACCGGACTGCTCACGTGCCCTGCCCCTCTTCCTGCTGTACCTTCGCCCGCTCCGCCTCCGCGGCCCTGCGGCGCTGCGCGATACGCACCTCGCGCGGGTCGTAGGCCTTCTCGGGGGCCTTCGCGCCGCGGATCTCCTCCAGCAGCGCGGTGATGGCGGCCATGATGACCTCGGTGGCCTCCTTGAGGAGCTCCGGGCTCATCTCCCTGTCGTAGAAGCGCGAGAGGTCCACGGGCGGGCCCGCGAGCACGTGGTGGGTCTTGCGGGGAAGGAGGTTGGGCTTCTTGGCGTACGGCGGCAGCAGCTCGTTGGCGCCCCACTGGGCGACCGGGATCACCGGGCACTTGGTCTGGAGGGCGACCCGGGCGGCCCCGGTCTTGCCGGTCATCGGCCAGCCGTCGGGGTCGCGGGTGAGGGTGCCTTCGGGATAGAAGGCCACGCACTCGCCGCGCTCCACGGCGTCGATCGCGGCCCGGAAGGCGCTCAGGGCGTCCGTGCTCTCGCGGTAGACGGGGATCTGTCCGGTGCCGCGCATGGCGGCTCCCACGAATCCCTTCTTGAAAAGGCCGGCCTTCGCGAGGAAACGAGGAACGCGCCCGGTGTTGTACTGATAGTGCGCATACGCGAACGGGTCGACGTGCGAATTGTGGTTCACCGCAGTGATAAATCCGCCCTCGGCCGGAATGTTCTCCATTCCACGCCAGTCCCGCTTGATCAGAACCACCAGCGGTGGTTTGCAGAGGACCGCTGCGAAGCGGTACCAGAAGCCGATTCTGCGGCGGGGCACGCGGACACCTTCCTCTAGGGCCTGGGGGGCCGCACAAGTGTCGCCCCAGGCCGCCTGTCTGTCGAGAACACCGTACGCCCCGACATCCGTACCGCCAGGGCCGCCGGGTCACAATGGGGACGCGACTAGGGAGGGTGGAGCGTTCGTGCGGTGGACTGTGGTCGTACCCCTCAAACCCTTGGCGCGAGCCAAGAGCAGGCTGGCGGACACCGCCGCGGACGGGTTGCGGCCCGGCCTCGCGCTCGCCTTCGCACAGGACACCGTGGCAGCCGTGCTGGCCTGCGCGGCCGTGCTGGATGTGGCGGTCGTCACGGACGACGTGCTGGCCGGACGGGAGCTGGCCGCCCTCGGCGCCCGTGTCGTCCCGGACGAACCCGGCGGCGGACTGAACGCCGCCCTCGCCCACGCGGCGGCCGTCGTCCGCTCCCGGAGTCCCGAAAGCGCCGTCGCCGCGCTGAACGCCGATCTGCCCGCGCTGCGCCCCACCGAATTGGCCCGGGTGCTCGACGCCGCCGCCGAATTCCCCCGCTCATTTCTCCCCGATGCGGCCGCAATCGGTACGACTCTGCTGGCCGCCTCCCCGGGCCGGGAATTGATTCCCGCATTCGGCACCGAATCCCGTGCCCGGCATCGCGCCTCGGGTGCCGTGGAAATCGGCCTCGACGCGGTGGATTCCGTACGCCAGGACGTGGACACCGGCGAGGACCTGCGGGCCGCGCTGGCCCTCGGAGTCGGCCCGCGCACCGCGGCGGTGGCGGCGCGTCTGCTGCTTCCCGGGCCACCGGGCCGCTGACGGCCGGGCGGCGCCGGTTCCGCTCCCCCGCGGCGTTCCGCGGGACCGCGCCCGTTCCCCGCTCCCCCTGTGGGCGGTGCCGATCCCTGTGCCGCGGGCCGGTGGATAGGCTTCCCCCATGCAGGCGACCGCGTACACGTACGACCCCGAGACCCACAGCGGCCAGGTGCTGCTCGACGACGGCACCCCGGTGCCCTTCGACGGGCCGGCGTTCGAGGCGGGCGGGCTCAGGCTGCTGCGCCCCGGGCAGCGCGTGCGCATCGAGACGGAGGGCGAGGGCGAGGCCCGCCGGATCACCCTGATCACCCTGCAGACGTTCTGAGCAGGACGCGGACATGCCGCGGGCCGGGCTCCCCTGGGGAGCCCGGCCCGGCGCGTGAGGTGCCCTGCGCCGCTGCTACTTGCGGGCGGTGGCCTTCTTGGCGGTGGTCTTGCGGGCCGTCGACTTCTTGGCCGGCGCCTTCTTGGCCGTCGCCTTCTTGGCCGGGGCCTTCTTCGCCGTCGCCTTCTTGGCGGTGGTCTTCTTCGCCGTGGTCTTCTTCGCGGCCGCGGTGGTCTTCTTGGCGGTGGTCTTCTTCGCCGTGGTCTTCTTCGCGGCGGCGGTGGTCTTCTTCGCCGCGGTCTTCTTCACGGCAGCCGTGGTCTTCTTGGCCGTCGCCTTCTTGGCGGTGGCCTTCTTGGCCGCGGCCTTCTTGACCGTCGCCGTGGCGCCACCGGTCAGGCTGCCCTTGGGCGCCTTCTTGACGGCCACCTCGCCACCGCGCGGGAGCTTCTTCGAGCCGCTGACCAGGTCCTTGAAGCCCTGGCCCGCACGGAAACGCGGTACGGAGGTCTTCTTGACCCGGACGCGCTCACCCGTCTGCGGGTTGCGGGCGTAACGGGCCGGGCGGTCGACCTTCTCGAAGGAACCGAAGCCGGTGACGGAGACCCGGTCCCCGCCGACAACTGCACGGACGATCGCGTCCAGTACGGCGTCGACCGCGTCGGCGGCCTGCTGACGCCCGCCGACCTTGTCGGCAATCGCTTCTACGAGCTGCGCCTTGTTCACGTCTTCCCCTTCGGAGACATTGCCCGAACGAATGCGTTCAAGCTTTTTCGCACGTTAGGCAGATATATACCGCAAATCAAACACGAAACGGGCTAATCACCCTTGTGCCGCAACGAACTCGGACCGGCGCGGAGTTCCTCAGCGTTCCCCTTCGAGGAATCGACCCTCGTCGAGGTCGTCGGTGAACCGCTCCAGCCGCCTTGTCGCGTCGGCGAGATCGTGCTTGGCCACGGCCGTAATGACCAGCAGCTTCCGGGTCAGCGCCATCCGTACGCCCTCCGGGACTTGCAGTGCGCGCACTCTTGTGTGCGCTTCCTTGAGTTGGGCCGCGACTGCCACGTAGAGCTCGAGTTGGCCGTCGTGTTCCATGCACAGATTGTGCCATCTGGGGCGAGTTGTCGCCTGCTCAGGGGGCAACTGCCGCCCCTCGAGCGGGTCCTGGGCAGCTCGACGCGGCGTGGCAGCGGAATGCGAGTACCCAGGCAATCTCCCCTGTAACCAAGGGAGTTGGGGTGCTGCCCCGGGGTGTTCGAGGGCCGTTCCGGGGCAGACACAGCTGTACCCCCAACCGTCCACGATTGGGGGTACAGAGGGGTGTTGCGGTGGCCGAAATCAGCCGTGGGCCGGGCCCGTGGGACCGGGCCTCAGACGTGCAGCGTCTTCGGCTTGTACGACGGCCGCTTGGCCTCGTACGCGGAGATGTCGCTCTCGTTCTGGAGGGTGATGGAGATGTCGTCCAGGCCGTTCAGCAGGCGCCAGCGGGCGTTCTCGTCGAGTTCGAAGGCGGCGGTGATGCCCTCGGCGCGCACCTCGCGGGCCTCCAGATCGACCGTGATCTCGGCCTCGGGGTCCTGCTCGGTCAGCTCCCACAGCGCGTCCACGATCTTCTGCTCCAGAACCACCGTGAGCAGGCCGTTCTTGAGCGAGTTGCCGCGGAAGATGTCCGCGAACCGCGAGGAGATGACGGCCTTGAAGCCGTAGTTCTGCAGGGCCCAGACGGCGTGCTCGCGCGACGAGCCGGTACCGAAGTCGGGGCCGGCCACCAGGACCGTGGCGCCCTGGCGCTCGGGCCGGTTGAGGACGAAGGACGAGTCCTTGCGCCAGGCCTCGAACAGCCCGTCCTCGAAGCCGTCCCTGGTCACCTTCTTGAGCCAGTGGGCCGGGATGATCTGGTCGGTGTCGACGTTGCTGCGGCGCAGCGGTACGGCCCGGCCGGTGTGCGTGGTGAATGCTTCCATGACTTCTCAGACTCCAGCGGGCGTACGGGCGGCGGACGCGTCGGACAGGTCGGCCGGGGAGGCCAGGTGGCCCAGCACGGCGGTGGCGGCGGCGACCTGCGGCGAGACCAGGTGCGTACGGCCGCCCTTGCCCTGCCTGCCCTCGAAGTTGCGGTTGGAGGTGGACGCGGAGCGCTCACCGGGGGCCAGCTGGTCGGGGTTCATGCCCAGACACATCGAGCAGCCCGCGTGCCGCCATTCGGCGCCGGCCTCCTTGAAGACCACGTCCAGGCCCTCGGAGACGGCCTGCAGACCGACCCGCGCGGAACCCGGGACCACCAGCATCCGTACGCCGTCGGCGACTTTGCGGCCCTCGACGATCGCGGCGGCGGCGCGCAGGTCCTCGATGCGGCCGTTGGTGCAGGAACCTACGAAGACGGTGTCGACCTTGATGTCGCGCAGCGGCTGTCCGGCGTCCAACCCCATGTACTCCAGGGCCTTTTCGGCGGCCAGGCGCTCCGAAGCGTCCTCGTACGAAGCAGGGTCGGGGACGGACGCCGAAAGCGGCGCGCCCTGGCCGGGGTTGGTGCCCCAGGTGACGAACGGCGACAGGGAGGCGGCGTCGATGACGACCTCCTCGTCGAATTCCGCGTCGTCGTCCGACTTCAGGGTCTTCCAGTAGGCGACCGCGGCGTCCCAGTCCTCGCCCTCGGGCGCGTGGGCGCGGCCCTCGAGGTAGGCGAAGGTCGTCTCGTCGGGGGCGATCATGCCCGCGCGGGCACCGGCCTCGATCGACATGTTGCAGATGGTCATCCGGGCTTCCATCGACAGCTTCTCGATGGCGGAGCCGCGGTACTCCAGGATGTAGCCCTGGCCGCCGCCCGTACCGATCTTGGCGATGATCGCCAGGATCAGGTCCTTGGCGGTGACACCCTCGGGCAGCTCGCCGTCGACGGTGATGGCCATCGTCTTCGGGCGGGCCAGCGGCAGCGTCTGCGTGGCCAGCACGTGCTCGACCTGCGAGGTGCCGATGCCGAACGCCAGCGCGCCGAAGGCACCGTGCGTGGAGGTGTGGGAGTCACCGCAGACCACGGTGGTGCCCGGCTGGGTCAGGCCCAGCTGCGGCCCCACCACGTGGACGACACCCTGCTCGACGTCGCCCAGCGAGTGCAGCCGTACGCCGAACTCGGCGCAGTTCTTGCGCAGCGTCTCCAGCTGGGCCCGGGAGACCGGGTCCGCGATGGGCTTGTCGATGTCGAGGGTCGGGGTGTTGTGATCCTCGGTGGCGATGGTGAGGTCGAGACGGCGCACGCGACGCCCGGCCTGACGGAGGCCGTCGAAGGCCTGCGGGCTGGTCACCTCGTGCAGCAGGTGCAGATCGATGAAGAGGAGGTCGGGCTCGCCCTCGGCGCGCCGGACGACGTGGTCGTCCCAGACCTTCTCCGCGAGTGTCCTACCCATCGCTTTCCCTCCGGCCGGCCTGTGTGGCGCCGGCCCAACTAGAGATTTCCGGGGCGGGAACGTCCGTACCCCTCGTACCGGACGTCGTCCGCCGGGCCCGTTGGTCCGCGGGCCGCTGTGTCTACAAGGGTGGCGCGTTCCACGGAAAATTGAACTTGCGTTTCACAGAGTGAGACGCGAGTATCGTTGCATGGACAACAGTAGCGGCGTCGGCGTTCTGGACAAGGCAGCCCTTGTCCTGAGCGCTCTGGAGTCCGGTCCGGCCACCCTCGCGGGCCTGGTCGCGGCGACCGGACTGGCACGACCCACGGCACATCGCCTCGCCGTGGCACTTGAACACCACCGCATGGTGGCGCGCGACATGCAGGGCCGTTTCATTCTCGGCCCCCGCCTCGCCGAGCTGGCCGCGGCCGCCGGCGAGGACCGTCTCCTCGCGACGGCGGGCCCGGTGCTCACGCATCTGCGGGACATCACGGGCGAGAGCGCACAGCTCTACCGGCGCCAGGGCGACATGCGCATCTGCGTCGCCGCGGCGGAGCGGCTGTCCGGCCTGCGGGACACGGTCCCGGTCGGTTCCACGCTCACGATGAAGGCCGGCTCCTCGGCCCAGATCCTGATGGCCTGGGAGGAGCCGGAGCGGCTGCACCGCGGCCTCCAGGGCGCCCGCTTCACGGCGACGGCGCTGTCGGGCGTGCGGCGCCGCGGCTGGGCCCAGTCGATCGGCGAGCGCGAGCCGGGCGTCGCGTCGGTGTCCGCGCCGGTGCGCGGCCCCTCGAACCGCGTCGTGGCCGCCGTCTCGGTCTCCGGACCGATCGAGCGCCTCACGCGCCATCCGGGCCGTATGCACGCCCAGGCGGTCATCGACGCCGCCGCCCGTCTCTCCGAGGCCCTGCGCCGCACGGGCTGACCTTCCGGGTACGACAACCGGGGAGGGCCTGCCTCAACGCCGCGGCAGACCCTCCCCGATTTCCCCCGTCCCCCCTGGTCCGCGCCCGGGTCACCCGGCCTTCTCGGCCGGCTCCGCCCCTTCGGCCGCCCCGGACGAGCGGTACGCGTACCGGTCCGCGGCCCGCCGCCCCCGCTTCTCGACCGGCAGCACCCCGTGCGCCGCCGCCAGCCCGAAGGCCGGCATGTCCGCGTAGATGGACTCGTACGAGCCCTCGGGCACCACGTACGCCTCGTGCCAGCGCCCCACGTGCTGGCGCAGCTTCCCGGCCCGGTCCATGCGGTTGATGGTCGCCCACGCCTTGTGATGCAACATGTCGGGCGAGGTCGCGTAGGCGTAGAGCTTCTCCTTCGACTCCCAGTACTGGACCACGTAGTACGTCCGCGGCGAGGCGGTCAGCAGGACGTGGCCCAGCAGCCCCCGGCTGCTGTCGCGAGCAAGCTCCCCCAGCATGCGTTTCATCGACAGCATGACCGGCAGCCACTGGTGCACCGCCCAGAAGTGGTTGATGCGCATGCCGATCAGCAGGACCACCGCATCGCCCTCGACGGCCGCGGTACTGAGGCCCGGAAACGGCTTTGCGAACATGGTGTCCCCCCTGATTCCAGAATTGGATACCGGCACTATCCTTCTGTGCAGTGATTGGATAGTGGCACTTCCCTAGGAGAGGCGCAAGAGGATGCGGCTGGCCGAGTTGAGCGAGCGCAGCGGTGTGCCCATCGCGACGATCAAGTACTACCTGCGCGAGGGACTGTTGGCGCCCGGCCGCCAGATCAACGCGAGGACCGCCGAGTACGACGCGGAGCATCTGCGCCGGCTGCGGCTGGTGCGGGCGATGATCCAGGTCGGCCGGCTCCCCGTGGCGACCGTCCGGGAGGTGCTCGGGCACGTGGACGACGACTCCCTGGGCCGCGCGCTGCGCCTGGGCGCGGCGGTGTGGGCGCTGCCGCAGGTGCCGGAGCCGGACGAGGACGACGAATACGTCCGCGCCGCACACCAGGAGGCCGCCGCGCTCCTCGACCGGCTCGGGTGGGAGAACGCCAAGCGGCTCTCGACCATTTCCCCGGCATACCGCTCACTGGTGGTGGCGGTGGCCGCGTTCCGCCGGCTCGGCTACGGCTTCGGGGCCGAACTGCTCGTGCCGTACGCCGAGTTGATGCACCGGACAGCCGTCCTCGACCTGGACAACATGGAGACGCAGCCCTCGGAGGAGGAGCGGATCGAGTGGGCGATCCTGGGGGCGATCATCAACGAGCCGATCCTGCAGGCGCTGCACCGGCTGGCCCAGGAGGAGGAGACGACACGGCGGTACGGCTTCGAGTAGCCGGCTCCGGGCACGACGAAGGCCCTCCGCCGAAGCGAAGGGCCTTGTGTGGTACCCCCGACCGGATTCGAACCGGCGCTACCGCCTTGAGAGGGCGGCGTGCTAGGCCGCTACACAACGGGGGCGAGGATCTTGCGTTTCCGCAGATCCAAGCTGGTCTACCAGGACTCGAACCTAGACTAACTGAACCAGAATCAGTCGTGCTGCCAATTACACCATAGACCAATATGGTTTAGACCAACTGCGTACCCCCGACCGGATTCGAACCGGCGCTACCGCCTTGAGAGGGCGGCGTGCTAGGCCGCTACACAACGGGGGCCCTAGCGATCCTGCATGAGAGTCAGCGGGTGCGACCCGGACTGTCTCCCTTGGGAAGGATCTGTACCCCCGACCGGATTCGAACCGGCGCTACTGCCTTGAGAGGGCAGCGTGCTAGGCCGCTACACAACGGGGGCTTTGCGGAGTCGATCTCCGCGGTTGCAGATGAGCTCTGCGAGCTGGCCTACCTGGACTCGAACCAAGACTAACTGAACCAGAATCAGTCGTGCTGCCAATTACACCATAGGCCACTGGAACGCAAGCCCCGGAGGGGTTCTTGTTCTAGTTCGCTCCTCCGGTTTCCGGCCTTTCGGCCCGCTCCCCGGCGGCGCAGGAAGAACATTACCTGAAGGTGGACGGCGCTCCAAAACGGGTATCCGCGCCGAGGATCGCGGGCAGTTCGGCGAGCGAGGCGATGCGGCGCGGACCGGGGGCCACGCCGTCCACCACGGTGTGCGCGCCACCACGGTCGATCCAGACGGAGAGCAGACCGGCGTCGGCAGCGCCCCGGCCGTCGATCTCCGGGTGGTCGCCGACGTAGGCGACCTGGTCCGGGGGCAGCGCGAGCGCGTCGCAGGCCGCGTGGAAGGCCGCCGCGGCGGGCTTGGAGACGCCCAGCTCGGCCGCGCACAGGACCGACTCGAAGCGGTCGCGCACGCCGAGGACGCGCAGCTTGCGGTCCTGGCTCTGCAGGCTGGAGTTGGAGAGGACCGCGTGCCGGTGGCTGGTGGCGAGGGCGTCCAGGGCGGGCACCACGTCGGGGAAGAGGGCCCACGAGGCTTCGTAGTGCGCCGCGTAGCGCAGGAACCACGCGTCGGCTTCGGCGTCGCTCAGCCGTTCCCCCAGAAAGACCCTCACCCGTTCGCGCCGCTGCCCCTCCCAGTCCGACTCACCCGCGGAGAACCTGGCCCACTGCTGGTCGGTGACCTCACGCCAGCGTGCGAGTGCCTGGTCGACGGACTCGTAGGCCCCCAGGAGGCCCTCGGCGTCCAGGTGCGCGCGCATTCCGGCCCGGTCCGCGGCCGTGTAGTCGAAGATCGTGTCGTCGACGTCCCAGACCACGGCCTCGATGTTCATGGTCCGACCGTAACGCGCGGCCCGCTCGCCTGTCCCTCACTCGCGCGACGGACACCGCGTCCGGGATGCGACGAGGAGAACACGGAAAAGGGGGGTGGGGGGCGGGCCCGGCGCCCCCCCCCCCAGTCGCCGGCCGGGGGGGGCAGCGTAGGCCGCGCGGCGGCGCGGGGGGGCCGGGGCGTGGGCTGTGCCCCGGGATGCCCGGTGGGGGGGTG
>NZ_JBVHMN010000011.1:0-154849 GCF_055558435.1 Streptomyces sp. NPDC025784 | reverse complement strand
CGCCCCTGACGCCGGGGTCGCCGCCGCGGCCGCCCCGCCGTCGCCGCCCCCCGCGAGCGCGCCCGCCCCGCCCCGCCCGCCCGCGACGCCGCTCCCGGGGGGGGGGGGGGGGGCCCCCGCCCCCCCCCCCACCCCCCTCTTTCCGGGACGGACGGCTACAGCTTCGCCAGCGCGGCGTCGATGCGGGCCAGCGTCTTCTCCTTGCCCAGGATCTCCAGGGACTCGAAGAGCGGGAGGCCGACCGTACGGCCGGTGACGGCGACACGGACCGGGGCCTGCGCCTTGCCGAGCTTGAGACCGTGCTCCTCGCCGGCGGCCAGGACGGCCTCCTTGAGGGACTCCGGGTCGGTCCAGTCGGCGCCGCCGAGCTTCTCGCGCGCGGTGCGCAGCAGCGCGTCCGACCCCTCCTTCATCGCCTTCGCCCAGGACGCCTCGTCGGAGACCGGCTCCGACAGGAACAGGAAGTCGACGTTCTCCGTGATCTCGGAGAGGACCTTGAGGCGGGACTGCGCGTGCGGAGCGATCGCCTGCCACTTCGACTCGTCGAAGTCCTCGGGCGTCCAGGGCGCGAAAGGTGCCTGCAGCCAGGGGGCGCAGCGCTCGGTGAAGTCCTTCACGTCGAGCATGCGGATGTGGTCGGCGTTGATGGCCTCGGCCTTCTTCAGGTCGAAGCGGGCCGGGTTGGGGTTGACGTCCGCGACGTCGAAGGCGGCGACCATCTCCCCGATCGTGAAGATGTCGCGGTCCGCCGCGAGCGACCAGCCCAGGAGGGAGAGGTAGTTGAGCAGACCCTCGGGGAGGAAACCGCGCTCCCGGTAGAGGTTGAGGGAGGACTGCGGGTCCCGCTTGGAGAGCTTCTTGTTGCCCTCGCCCATGACGTACGGCAGGTGACCGAAGGCCGGGGTCTCCTTGGCGATGCCCAGCTCGATGAGCGCCTTGTAGAGGGCGATCTGGCGGGGGGTGGAGGAGAGCAGGTCCTCGCCGCGCAGGACGTGGGTGATCTCCATCAGCGCGTCGTCGACCGGGTTCACCAGGGTGTACAGGGGCGCGCCGTTCGCACGGACGATGCCGTAGTCCGGCACGTTCTCCGGGAGGTACGTGATCTCGCCGCGGACCAGGTCGGTGAAGGTGATCGTCTCGTCCGGCATGCGGAAGCGGACGATGGGCGTGCGGCCCTCGGCCTTGTAGGCCTCGGTCTGCTCGGCGCTCAGGTCACGGCAGTGGCCGTCGTAGCCGGAGGGCTTGCCGGCGGCGCGGGCGGCCTCGCGGCGGGCGTCGAGCTCCTCGGTGGAGCAGTAGCAGTAGTAGGCGTGCCCGGCGTCCAGGAGCTTCTGCGCGACGTCCTTGTAGATGTCCATGCGCTGCGACTGGCGGTACGGCGTGTGCGGGCCGCCGACCTCGGGGCCCTCGTCCCAGTCGAAGCCCAGCCAGCGCATCGCGTCGAGCAGCTGGTCGTACGACTCCTCGGAGTCGCGGGCCGCGTCGGTGTCCTCGATGCGGAAGACCAGGGTGCCTTCGTTGTGCCGGGCGAACGCCCAGTTGAACAGGGCGGTGCGGACCAGGCCCACGTGGGGGTTGCCGGTCGGGGAGGGACAGAAACGTACGCGGACGTTCGCGTTAGCCACGCTTGATCACCTTGTTGGTGAGAGTGCCGATGCCTTCGATGGTGACGGCGACCTCGTCGCCGACGTTCAGGGGGCCGACCCCAGCCGGGGTGCCGGTGAGGATCACGTCGCCGGGGAGCAGCGTCATGGCCTCGGTGATGTTGACGATCAGGTCCTCGACGGAGTGGATCATCTCGCTGGTGCGGCCGAGCTGGCGCTGCTGCCCGTTGACCGTCAGCTGGATGGTCAGGTCGCTCGGGTCCAGGTCCGTCTCGACCCAGGGGCCGAGCGGGCAGGAGGTGTCGAAGCCCTTGGCCCGCGCCCACTGCTTCTCGCGCTTCTGGACGTCCCGGGCGGTGATGTCGTTGGCGCAGGTGTAGCCGAGGACGACGTCCTTGACGCGTTCGCGCGGGACCTCGCGGCACATGCGGCCGATGACGACCGCGAGCTCGGCCTCGTGGTGCAGCTCGTTCGAGAAGGAGGGGTACTGGATCTCGTCGCCGGAGCCGATCACCGAGGTCGACGGCTTGAAGAAGGCGAACGGGGCGTCGGGCACCTCGTTGCCGAGCTCCTTGGCGTGCTCCGCGTAGTTGCGGCCGAAGGCCACGACCTTGTTGGGGAGCACGGGCGGCAGCAGCCTGACCTTGCTCAGCGGGACCTTCGTACCGGAGAGCTCGAAGTCCGCGAACGGGATGCCCTTGATGATGTCGAGGACGAGCTCGTCCGGCTTGTCGCCCTCGACCGCGCCGAAAGCGACGTTGCCGTCGATGGAGAATCTGGCGATGCGCACGGGATCCTTGCGCCCCTCACTGAGCTGGCTGGAGTCTGACGCTCCAGGCTAACGCGGGGAGGGCTCCGCGCCTCGCGCATATACGCGGGCGCACCGGATGGTGCGTACGTGGCCGCGCCCCCGGACGCCGTCACGCGCCGTCGGCGGGCGGGCCGGCCTTCCGGGGTGCGCCGCGGGACGCCTCCGGCGTGGAGGCCCGTTCGTGGGGGCAGGTGCGGCCGGCGCCGAGATCCGTGCGGGCCCTGTTGAGCGGCCGGCCGCCGACGTGCGTACTACTTACTGGGCGACGGAGGCCGCGACCGGGGCTTCCATCAGGACGGTGCGGCGCGGGTTGGCGGTCTGGGTGGGAAGATCGACCGAGTGCTCCGGCTGGTCCGGCGTCTGCAGCGCGTCGGCGTCCTCGAGGTGCGCCAGCGTCGTGCGTCGCGGGTTGGCTATGTTGCGGAACATCATCGTCGTCTTCACCGGTGTACTCGACCTTGTCGTGAGGGGCGCCGGGCGGGCTCAAAAGCCCCCATTCCGGCGCGGGTTGTCGGATTCGCCATCCCTGTAAAGCGCCAGGCTAAACATGCAATTCCCCGGCGAAGCCGCGAAGAGGCCATGATCGCCATGTGAGTTTCCTCACTTACTAGCAGGCAAACCGGTCAATTCAGACCCTCAACTCGGCCTGGCGAAACGGACATTGCTCCATTGAAGCAAACATTCCGCTCCTGATCATGGCGACTGGGACACCCGGCCCACTCCAACACCTCGTAGGCATACGCCCGTTATGTACGAGATCACTTTCTACGCCTCGTGACGCTGCACTCACAAGGTGTCACGGAGGTCACAGCCTGGCTCTCGGGCCTTGTTGGAGATCCTGCACTGTGCTGGAATTCCACGGACCGCCGCGGGATCGAACCGGCGCGCAGGGGCGCAACGCAGCGCCGATTGGCGGCGGTAAGGGGGAACCTGCGCCGGTCACTCACGACCACCAGGGGGCGCATCTGCGCCCTTGAACGACGCCGACACCGTCTCGCCGTATCACCGGTGGGACGCCTGGTCCAGAGGTTGCGACGCTAGTGCAGGGACGTTTCAAGAGGGATGGCAGCGCTTCGGCGGAGCCGGAGCCGCACGGCGGGACCGACCGCGGTTCCTCGCCCCAGCACGCCCAGAACCCGGGACCGGCAGAGCTCGGGGGCAGCGGTGACTCCGCTCGCCCCGGCGCCAAGGCCAAGACTCCCGCCACACCGGCCGCGAAGCCGAAGGGCCCGACCGGCCCCGGCTCACGCGTAGCCCTGCGCAACTGGCGCATCTCGACGCGACTGGTCTCGCTGCTCGCGCTCCCCGTGGTCGCCGCGACCTCGCTGGGTGCGCTGCGCATCAACCAGTCGATGGACGACATCCAGCAGCTCGACAACATGAAGCTGCTGACCGACATGACCAAGCAGGCGACCGAGCTCGCCGCCGCGCTCCAGAAGGAGCGCGACCAGTCGGCCGGCCCGCTGGCGCACGGCGCCCCGGCCACCGACTACACGGTCAAGGGCGTCCGCGACGCCACGGATGTCGCCAAGAAGCACTTCCTCGAGGGCACGCAGGAGATCGACGACGCCACGGCGAAGGGACAGCTGTCCGGCGTCCGTGACAGCCTCGTCGGTATCGCGGGCGAGCTGAACAAGCTGAGCAGCATCCGCAACGACGCCTACAACGACCCGAAGAACTCGACGCAGACGGTCGAGGCCTACCACCGCCTCGTCACCCAGCTGCTCGCGCTCTCGCAGGACATGGCCGAGGCGACCAGCAACCCGGAGATGATCCAGCGCACCCGCGCGCTGTCCGCCTTCTCCTCCGCCAAGGAGTACGCCTCCGTCCAGCGCGCCGTCATCGCCGCCGCGCTGCCCGAGACCAAGTCCACCTTCGGCACGCTTTCCGAGAACGACCGGCAGTACGCGCTCTCCGCCCAGGAGAGCCAGGAGTCGGAGATCAGCGGCTTCAAGAACATCTACGGCAACGGCGTCACCGAGCTCCTCAAGCCCGTCGAGGGCGACAACCCGACCATCCAGTCCGCCGACCAGTACGCCAAGCGCGTGCTCGGCGGCCCGGACGGTCTCAAGACGCAGACCAAGCGCTCGTACAAGGACTGGGTCGACGACGACACGTCCAAGATCCAGAACATGTCGACCATCGAGACCACGCTGCTCGGCCAGATGGAGCAGAAGGCCCGTGAGCTGCGCAACGAGTCCGAGAGCGAAGCGATCATCTCGGGTGCGCTGATCCTCCTCGTCCTCGGTGTCTCCCTCGTCGGCGCCTTCGTCGTGGCCCGCTCCATGATCCGCTCGCTGCGCCGCCTCCAGGACACCGCGACCAAGGTCGCCCAGGACCGCCTGCCCGAGCTGGTCAAGCAGCTGTCCGAGTCCGACCCGCAGGACGTCGACACGTCCGTCGAGTCGGTCGGTGTGCACTCCCGGGACGAGATCGGCCAGGTGGCCGCGGCCTTCGACGACGTGCACCGCGAGGCGGTCCGCCTCGCCGCCGAGCAGGCCCTTCTGCGGGGCAACGTCAACGCGATGTTCACCAACCTCTCGCGCCGCTCCCAGGGCCTCATCCAGCGCCAGCTGTCGCTGATCTCGGAACTCGAGTCCCGCGAGGCCGACCCCGACCAGCTGTCGTCGCTGTTCAAGCTCGACCACCTCGCGACCCGCATGCGCCGTAACGGCGAGAACCTCCTCGTCCTCGCGGGTGAAGAGCCCGGCCGCCGCTGGACCCGCCCGGTCCCGCTGGTCGACGTGCTCCGCGCCGCCGCGTCCGAGGTGGAGCAGTACGAGCGCATCGAACTGGCCGCCGTGCCGACCACCGAGGTCGCCGGCCGCGTCGTCAACGACCTCGTGCACCTCCTCGCAGAGCTGCTCGAGAACGCGACCTCGTTCTCCTCGCCGCAGACCAAGGTCAAGGTCACCGGTCACGCGCTGCCCGACGGCCGCGTGCTGATCGAGATCCACGACACCGGCATCGGCCTCTCCCCCGAGGACCTCGCGGCGATCAACGAGCGGCTCGCCTCGCCGCCCACCGTGGACGTCTCGGTGTCCCGCCGCATGGGTCTGTTCGTGGTCGGTCGTCTGTCGCAGCGCCACGGCATCCGCATCCAGCTCCGCCCGTCCGACTCCGGTGGTACGACCGCGCTGGTCATGCTGCCCGTCGACGTCGCGCAGGGCGCCAAGAAGCCCACTCCGGGCAAGCCCGGCCAGGGCGCCCCGGGCGGTGGCGGTCCCGCCGCCGCGCAGGCGGCCGCCGGTGTCGCCGCGGCCCGCCGCGGCAACGGCTCGCAGGGTGGCCCCTCGCTCGGTGCCGGTGCTCCGGCCGCCGGCGGTGGCCGCCTCGGCGCCCCGCCGCAGCGCGGTCAGGTCGGCTCGGGACAGGGCCCGCGGGCCGCGCTGCCCGGCAGCAACCAGGGCGGTCGTCCGGGCGCTCCGGGTGGAGCGCGTGGTCAGCAGGGTCCGGCTTCCGGTCAGCAGGGCAGGCCGGCTCCGGCCGGTGCCGGCGCCGGTGGCTTCGGACAGGGTGCGCCGCAGGGTCTCCAGGCGGCCGGCCCCGGTTCCGCTCAGGGCTTCGGTGACGGTTCCCGCCAGGGCGGCGGCTTCGGCGACGTGTCCGGTGCCCGTCAGGGTGGAGCCGGTGCGCGCCAGGGCGGTTTCGGTGACAGCGGCCCCGCTGCCGCGCCGGCCCAGCAGCAGCCGACGGGCGGCAAGACCGGACGTCGCAGGCCGCAGCTTCCCGGCCGCGGTGGTGCGCGTGGCGAGCTGCCCAGTAGCGACCAGCAGCCCCGTGTGCCGAGCTGGAGCGACGAGAACGCGCAGCCGCCGGTACCGCGCTCGTCCCTGGACGCCCCGCGTGGTCACGAGGAGCCCGACACCACCTCGCGCATGCCGCGGATCGACGACCGTCAGGGCCCGGGCTCCACGTCCGAGTTCGCCCGTCCCGACTTCGACGCCCCGCGCCCCGGTGCCGGCGCGCCGCAGAACACCGGGCAGTTCGTCCGTCCCGACGTCTTCAACGCGTCCCACCAGGCCCCCGCGCAGCAGGGCCCGTCGTCCACGGGCCAGTTCGCGGTGCCGGGTTACGGCAACGCCCAGGACCCGTCCTCCACCGGTCAGTTCGCCCGGCCGGGTTACGGCAACGCCCAGGACCCTACGTCCACCGGTCAGTTCGCGGTCCCGGGTTACGGCAACGGCCAGGACCCCTCGTCCACCGGCCAGTTCGCGGTCCCCGGTTACGGCAACGGCCAGGACCCCTCGTCCACCGGCCAGTTCGCGGTCCCCGGTTACGGCAACGGCCAGGACCCCTCGTCCACCGGCCAGTTCGAGCGGCCCGGCGCCCCCCAGCGCCCTCAGCCGCAGCAGCGGGCACCCCGTCAGCAGGAGCCCGAGGCGCTGCCGCCGGCGCCCGGCGCCGGTGACGGACGGACGCCGCTGTACGACACGCTGGAGACCAACTGGTTCCACGGTCAGGCGAACGGCGCCCACTCCCAGGGCGCCCAGAACAACGGCTCCCAGGGTTCGCCGCAGGCTGCGCAGCAGCCGCAGGCTCCCTCGGCTCCGCAGCGTCCGGCTGCCGCACCGGCCGCTGCCTCGTGGCGCACCTCGCCGAACGACGACCTCGTCCGGCAGGCAGAACGCGTCCGTCAACCGTCGGCGGGCGGGGTCACCACCTCCGGCCTGCCGCGCCGCGTCCCGCGGGCGAACCTCGTCGCGGGTACGGCACAGCAGCAATCGCACCA
Source organism: Streptomyces sp. NPDC025784 (assembly GCF_055558435.1). Taxonomy (NCBI): domain Bacteria; kingdom Bacillati; phylum Actinomycetota; class Actinomycetes; order Kitasatosporales; family Streptomycetaceae; genus Streptomyces; species Streptomyces sp. NPDC025784. The sequence continues at coordinate 147,702 of NZ_JBVHMN010000011.1, read as the reverse complement.
AAGCGGTCCGCAGGTCTCGCGTGCGCCCGATGACGTACGCGGCCGGCTGACCAATCTCCGTCGGGGCATCCAGCAGGGTCGCCAGGCCGGTACCGGCCAGACCGGCAGCTTCCCCAGCCCCACTCACCAGCAGGAGCGTTAGTTGAGCCCGATGAGCCAGGCGGCACAGAACCTCAACTGGTTGATCACCAACTTCGTGGACAACACCCCCGGGGTGTCCCACACCGTCGTCGTGTCCGCCGACGGACTCCTTCTGGCGCTGTCCGAAGGTTTTCCCCGCGATCGCGCGGACCAGCTCGCGGCCGTCGCGTCCGGTCTCACCTCGCTGACGGCCGGGGCCTCCCGGATCTTCGAGGGCGGCACCGTGGCGCAGACGGTCGTGGAGATGGAACGCGGTTTTCTTTTCCTGATGTCCATCTCGGACGGATCGTCCCTGGCGGTCCTCTCCCACCCGGAGTGCGACATCGGTCTCGTCGGCTACGAGATGGCGCTGCTCGTCGACCGCGCGGGCGCAGTGCTCACGCCGGACCTGCGCGCCGAACTACAGGGAAGTCTGCTCCACTGACGGCCCTGGGTTCTACCCACAGCACGAAATCACCGTCCGGCCGACACAATCCCCCCACCGGCCCCAACAGACGGCACGACTGACCGACTTGCTGTCCAGCCCGGAGGATTCATGACCCCGCCCACCGCCTCTCATGATCCGTACGCGCAGCCGTACGAGGATGAGGGCGACCAGCCGCTGGTACGTCCGTACGCGATGACCGGCGGCCGGACCCGGCCGCGGTACCAACTCGCCATCGAGGCGCTGATCAGCACCACGGCCGACCCGGCACAGCTGATGGGTCTGCTCCCCGAGCATCAGCGGATCTGCCACCTCTGCCGTGAGGTGAAGTCGGTGGCCGAGGTGTCGGCCCTCCTGTCCATGCCGCTCGGTGTGGCCAGGATCCTCGTCGCGGACCTCGCGGAGGCCGGACTCGTCGCCATTCACCAGCCGGGCGGCGACGAGAACAACGGCGGCGCGCCGGACGTGACTTTGCTCGAAAGGGTGCTCAGTGGACTTCGCAAGCTCTGACGGAGGCCGGGCGACCACCTCCGCGAAGATCGTGGTGGCGGGTGGCTTCGGCGTCGGCAAGACCACGTTCGTGGGTGCCGTCTCGGAGATCAACCCGCTGCGCACGGAGGCCGTCATGACGTCCGCTTCCGCGGGCATCGACGACCTGACCCACACCGGGGACAAGACCACCACCACGGTGGCCATGGACTTCGGCCGCATCACCCTGGACCAGGACCTGATCCTGTACCTCTTCGGTACGCCGGGCCAGGACCGTTTCTGGTTCATGTGGGACGACCTGGTCCGTGGCGCCATCGGCGCGGTGGTCCTGGTGGACACCCGCCGTCTCGCCGACTGCTTCCCCGCGGTCGACTACTTCGAGAACAGCGGTCTGCCGTTCGTCATCGCCCTCAACGGCTTCGACGGACACCAGCCGTACAACCCCGAAGAGGTGCGCGAGGCGCTCCAGATCGGACCGGACGCCCCGATCATCACGACGGACGCCCGGCACCGTGCGGATGCGAAGAGCGCGCTGATCACGCTGGTCGAGCACGCCCTCATGGCTCGCCTGCGATAGCACCCAAGTGCGAGGCTCTGTACGGAAGTTGTCGTAGACACATTGGAGCCGGCTGTGTCGTTTGACACGGTCGGCCACAGTGTTCATAACGTTTCGACAGAGAATTTCGCAGACGCAGACACGCATCGCGGTCACCCGGTACCGCTGCGCTCACAAAAGCCCCGCCTTTTGGCGGGGCTCGCTCTTTATGACCGTTTTATCTGGGGCGTACGCCACTCGGAATCGTCGATTCCGAGTGTTTGGAAGGGCGCCGCCTGACGTGCTGGAATGCGCTGAACTGCCCAGTAGTCAAGGGCGCTGGACATACCGCGGCACAACGTAGGTGCCGACGCCGAGAGGTTGTTGGTCGAGTGAGGCGAAGCAAGAACGGTCCCGAGCCGTCGGCACGGGGCAACTTCACCCCGCCGCCGCGCGGAGCGGCGCCCGCACAGGTGCCCGTTCAGGAGCCTACGGCGGCGCCCGCCCCGAGCGGCGGCCGTCTCTCCCCGCGCAACTGGCGTGTGCCCACCAGGCTGAACGCGATCCTGCTCATACCCGTGGTGGTCGGCCTCGTCATGGGCGGCTTCCAGGTGAAGAGCTCGATCAACACCTGGCAGGAGGCCCAGGACGCCGAGAAGACGGCCCGTCTGGTGCAGGCCGCCCTGAACTACGGCGACAAGCTGTTCGAGGAACGCGACATCACCGCCCAGCCCCTGCTGAGCGGTGCCGGCCAGAGCGACCCGACGGTCGTCAAGGCCCGCAAGGCCACCGACGATGCCGCCGACGTCTTCGACGAGGCCGCCCAGAACATGCCGAAGACGGCGGGCCTGGAGCGCCGGCTCGATATCTTCCGCAAGGTCGAGCCCCGTCTGGACCCCCTGCGCAAGATCGCCTACTCCTCCAGTACCGAGGGTGTGAAGACCGAGGAGGGCTACCTCCAGATCCAGCACCCGCTGATGGAGTTCGCCAACGAGCTCGGTCTGGGCACCGGAAACATCACCAGCTACGGCCGTACGGTCTACGCGATCTCGCTGTCCAAGGCCGCACTGTCGCTGGAGCGGTCCATCGGTATGCACATGCTGGTCAAGCCCGGTCCGGGCAGGGGCAGCCTCGCCTCCCAGCGCGTCGCCCTCTCCTCCTACGCCTACCTCGAAGGCATCGCCGTCGAGGAGTACCTCGGTGGTGGCACCCAGGCCGACTCCGACAAGCTCGACGCGGCCCAGGTCCAGATCAAGACCGACCTGACGGCCAAGGCGAAGGAGGCCGGCGCGGCCGCTGCCGCCAAGGGCCAGACCTACACCCCGCCGCCGGCGAAGCCCACTGACATGGTCGCCCTGCTGGCGGGCCTGAAGTCCCCGTCACAGACCGAGCTCGACCGTGTGGCCGCCCAGGGTGTCACCGCGCAGAACTGGTGGGTCGTGAACACGGCCAAGTACGACGCCTACCGCCAGATCGAGTCGGACCTCGCCGACAAGGCCGTGGCCGAGGCCGCGGACATCTCCGCCAGTGCCAAGACCGACGCCATCATCACCGGTGCCGCCGTCGTGGTCGCCCTGCTCGCCGCCTTCATCCTGGCCGGCATGGTGGCGCGCCAGATGAGCCGCTCGATGCGCCAGCTGCGCAACGCGGCCTTCGGTGTCGCCGAGCAGCGCCTGCCGATGCTGGTCGACCAGCTCTCGCGCACCGACCCGGGCCGCGTCGACACCCGCGTCCAGCCCATCCCGATCACCACGACGGACGAGATCGGCGAAGTCGCCCGCGCCTTCGACCAGGTCCACCGCGAGGCCGTCCGACTCGCCGCCGAGCAGGCCCTCCTGCGGGGCAACATCAACGCGATCTTCACCAACCTGTCGCGCCGCAACCAGTCGCTGATCGAGGGCCAGCTGACCCTGATCACCGACCTGGAGAACAACGAGGCCGACCCGGACCAGCTGGAGAACCTCTTCCGCCTGGACCACCTCGCGACCCGTATGCGCCGCAACGGCGAGAACCTCCTGGTCCTCGCGGGCGAGGAGCCCGGCCGTCGCTGGGACCAGCCGGTCCCGCTGGTCGACGTGCTGCGCGCCGCCTCCTCCGAGGTGGAGCAGTACGAGCGCATCGAGCTCTCCGGCGTCCCGGAGGCCGAGATCCACGGCCGCGCCGTGACCGACCTCGTGCACCTGCTCGCCGAGCTCCTGGAGAACGCCACCACGTTCTCCTCGCCGCAGACCAAGGTCCGCGTCACCGCGACCCGTCTCCCGGACGGCCGCATCATGGTCGAGATCCACGACAAGGGCATCGGCCTCACCGCCGAGGACTTCGCGGACATCAACCACAAGCTGGCCAACCCGCCGACCGTGGACGCCGCGATCTCGCAGCGCATGGGCCTGTTCGTGGTCGGCCGGCTGTCCGACCGGCACGGCATCCGCGTCCAGCTGCGCCCCTCGGGCGAGCAGGCCGGCACCACCTCGCTGGTCATGCTCCCCGACGCGATCACCCATGGTGGCGGTGGCGAGCAGCAGCCGATCCGCGACGAGTTCACGGTGTCCCAGATCATCCCCGAGCAGCACTCGTTCCACGGTGAGGACTTCGGCAGCCAGCAGCCGCTGCGCACGGCCGCCGAACTCGGCTTCGACGACAGCCGCTACGAGGTCCCGGACGACATCCGCGACCTGGACCCCGTGGGCCGCTCGCTGATGCGCGAGGAGCGCCGCGCCGCCCTGGAGGCCCAGGCTCAGGGCCACGAGGCCATCGAAGCGCCGCAGGGCTACCAGGCGGACTTCGCGGAGCGTCCCGCGTTCGACAACGGCGCCCCGTCCTACGACGACGGTCAGAGCGCGTACGACGAGCAGCAGGCCCGGTACGACCAGCAGACGGCGTACGAGGACCCGCAGCAGGCGGCGTATGACGAGACGTACTTCCCGTCCAACGGCGGCTACCCCGAGCCCGCGTATGCGGAGCCGGGCCAGGACGCCCGTGCTGGAGTCCAGGGTTCCGCCCCGGAGACGTTCTCCGCTTTCGAGGAGCCGTCCTACCAGGACGACTGGCCGCAGCAGGGCGCGTACACGGGCGGGTACCGATCCGGCTACGCTCCGGAAACGGAATCCTCGCAGGCCGCTGACGTGAGTGAGCAGGACCGCGTAGGCTTCACCCGTCCGGGACCGGCCCCCTCGGGCGGCCACCAGCTGACCGACGCCGGGCTGCCGCGCCGTGGCGCCTCTTCGGGTGCCAACGGCAACGGCCAGCGCCCCGCGGAGCAGCGGGAGCAGGCGGCGCCTGCGCCCAACGCTCCGACCTCGGACGGCAACGGCGAGTGGCGCTCGTCCAACGACGACCGCTGGCAGCAGGCGGCACAGCTCCGCAAGCCCAAGGCGGGCGGGGTCACCTCCTCCGGCCTGCCGCGGCGGGTGCCCAAGGCCAACCTGGTCGAGGGAACCGCGGAATCGACCCCACAGGGCGGCCCCCAGGTCTCCCGCGCACCCGAGGACGTCCGGGGCAGGCTGAGCAACCTGCGCCGTGGCGTGGAGCGGGGACGCAATGCAAGCAGTGACACGAACGGCCAGGGCTTCGGTCCTGACAGCACCTACAACCAGGAGCGTTAGTGTGAGCCCGATGAGCCAGGCGGCACAGAACCTGAACTGGTTGATCACCAACTTCGTGGACAACACCCCCGGGGTGTCCCACACGGTGGTGGTCTCCGCCGACGGACTCCTTCTGGCGATGTCCGAAGGCTTTCCCCGTGACCGCGCCGACCAGCTGGCGGCCGTCGCGTCCGGTCTGACCTCGTTGACCGCGGGAGCCTCCCGCATCTTCGAGGGCGGCCATGTGAACCAGACAGTTGTGGAGATGGAGCGAGGATTCCTCTTCATCATGTCCGTTTCTGATGGTTCCTCGCTCGCCGTCCTTGCACACCCGGAGGCGGACATCGGTCTCATTGGGTACGAGATGGCCCTTCTGGTCGACCGTGCGGGCACGGTCCTGACCCCGGATCTCCGAGCAGAGCTCCAGGGGAGCCTTCTCAACTAGCAGACAGACGGTGCGTATTGACGTCCCGGGGCCGTAAGGTTTCGGGACGCGGTCCCACAGCGTTGGGTGCCCGGCACAGTCGGAGGAGGAGAAAGTGGCAACACCCCCAGGCGGTTCGTCTTCGGGTAACTGGTCGTACGGCCCCGGTCAGGGGCAGGGCGGCCAGGGTGACGGTTCGCAGAACCCGAACCGGTACAACTTCCCCTCCGCGCCCAGCCACCGGCGCCAGCCGTACGCGCCCCAGGGCCCCCAGGGTCCTGGTCCGTCGCCGTACGACCAACCGCCGGCGCCGCGCATCCAGCCCGTGCAGCCGCAGCGACGCTCGCCCGAGCCGTCGCCGGCCGGCGCGTCGAACAATCCGCTGGTGCGCCCGTACGCCATGACGGGCGGCCGCACCAGGCCCCGCTACCAGCTCGCCATCGAGGCGCTGGTGCACACCACTGCGCAGCCGCACCAGATGCAGGGCCAGTTGCCCGAGCATCAGCGGATCTGCAATCTCTGCCGAGAGATCAAGTCGGTGGCCGAGGTCTCGGCCCTCCTGACGATCCCCCTCGGCGTGGCCAGGATCCTCGTCGCCGACTTGGCGGAGGCGGGACTGGTCGCCATCCATCAGCCCGGCGGCGACGAAAACGCCGGTGGCCAGCCAGACGTGACTTTGCTCGAAAGGGTGCTCAGTGGACTTCGCAAGCTCTAGCGGAGGGCCTTCCCGCTCCACCACGTCCGCGAAGATCGTGGTGGCGGGCGGCTTCGGCGTGGGCAAGACCACGTTCGTCGGCGCCGTCTCGGAGATCAACCCGCTGCGCACCGAGGCCGTCATGACGTCCGCTTCCGCGGGCATCGACGACCTCACGCACACCGGAGACAAGACGACGACCACCGTCGCCATGGACTTCGGCCGCATCACCCTGGACCAGGACCTGATCCTCTACCTCTTCGGTACGCCGGGCCAGGACCGTTTCTGGTTCATGTGGGACGACCTGGTCCGTGGCGCCATCGGCGCGATCGTCCTGGTCGACACCCGCCGTCTCGCCGACTGCTTCCCCGCGGTCGACTACTTCGAGAACAGCGGTCTGCCGTTCGTCATCGCCCTCAACGGCTTCGACGGACACCAGCCGTACAACCCCGAAGAGGTCCGTGAGGCGCTCCAGATCGGACCGGACACTCCGATCATCACGACGGACGCCCGCCACCGCGCGGACGCCAAGTCGGCGCTGATCACGCTCGTGGAGCACGCGCTGATGGCGCGGCTGCGCTAGCGCGGGACACCGCACACGCCCGAGAACGGCCCCCGCGCCTCCTGTTGGAGGCGCGGGGGCCGTTTCGTACGCCTCCGCCCGGGCACCCCCTTCGGCGGTGCTGCTCCGGAAACGCCGAGGCCCCGCTCTCCCGAGGGAGGCGGGGCCTTGCGTCGGCCCGGGCGGGCCCGGGGCTCAGTGCCAGCTGTGCGGAGCGCGGAAGCCGGGCTCGCGCTCCAGGCGGCGCCAGCCTGCCTTGGCGCGGCCGCGGTGGGTCGGGGCGGTGTCCGGCTGGGCGGCGGCGCGGGCCAGGAGGATGGCCGTGATGGCGGCGACTTCCTCGGGCTCGGCGTGGCCCTTCTCGACGCGAATGTCCGGGGTGCTCATAGGTTCAGTCTCCGTGAGAGAGGTTTCCGCGGGGGTACCGCGGAGGATCCGCTGGGTTACTGCGGGGGGTTGCCGTGCTTGCGCGACGGCAGGTCCGCGTGCTTGGTCTGCAGCATCGCGAGCGACTTGATCAGCACCTCGCGGGTCTCCGCCGGGTCGATGACATCGTCGACCAGGCCCCGCTCCGCCGCGTAGTACGGGTGCATCAGCTCGGCCTTGTACTCCTTGACCATGCGGACGCGCATGGCCTCGGGGTCGGCGGCGTCGGCGATCTGACGGCGGAAGATGACGTTCGCGGCACCTTCCGCACCCATCACGGCGATCTCGTTCGTCGGCCAGGCGAAGGTGAGGTCGGCCCCGATGGACTGGCTGTCCATGACGATGTAGGCACCTCCGTACGCCTTGCGCAGGATCAGCGAGATCCTCGGGACCGTCGCGTTGCAGTACGCGTACAGCAGCTTCGCGCCGTGCCGGATGATCCCGCCGTGCTCCTGGTCGACGCCGGGGAGGAACCCCGGTACGTCCAGCAGCGTGACGATCGGAATATTGAAAGCGTCACACATCTGGACAAAGCGCGCAGCTTTTTCGGATGCCTCGATGTCCAGGACGCCGGCGAGGGTCTGCGGCTGGTTGGCGATGATGCCGACGACCTGGCCGTCGAGGCGGGCCAGCGCGCAGATGATGTTGCGGGCCCAGCGCTCGTGGACCTCCAGGTAGTCGCCGTCGTCGACGAGCTCCTCGATGACCTTCGCCATGTCGTACGGGCGGTTGCCGTCGGCGGGGACCAGGTCGAGCAGGACGTCCGAGCGGCGGTCCGCCGGGTCCTCGCAGGACACCCGCGGCGGGTTCTCCCGGTTGTTCTGCGGGAGGAGCGAGAGGAGGTAGCGCACCTCGGCGATGCACGTCTCCTCGTCGTCGTAGGCGAAGTGACAGACACCGCTCGTCTCGGCGTGCACGTCGGCGCCGCCCAGGCCGTTCTGGGTGATCTCCTCGCCCGTCACCGCCTTGACCACGTCCGGGCCCGTGATGAACATCTGCGACGTCTCGCGGACCATGAACACGAAGTCCGTGAGGGCGGGGCTGTAGGCCGCGCCGCCCGCGCACGGGCCGAGCATGACTGAGATCTGCGGGATGACGCCCGAGGCCTTGGTGTTGCGCTGGAAGATGCCGCCGTAGCCGGCGAGGGCGGACACGCCCTCCTGGATCCGGGCGCCCGCGCCGTCGTTCAGGGAGACCAGCGGCGCGCCGGCCGCGATGGCCATGTCCATGATCTTGTGGATCTTCGTGGCGTGGGCCTCGCCCAGCGCGCCGCCGAAGATGCGGAAGTCATGGGCGTACACGAAGACCGTGCGGCCCTCCACCGTGCCCCAGCCGGTGATGACACCGTCCGTGTACGGCTTCTTGGCCTCCAGGCCGAAACCGGTCGCCCGGTGCCGGCGCAGCTGCTCGACCTCCTGGAACGAGCCCGCGTCCAGCAGCAGCTCGATGCGCTCCCGGGCGGTCAGCTTGCCCTTGGCGTGCTGCGCCTCGGTCGCCTTCTCGCTGGGACCCCGCAGCGCCTCCGCACGGATCGCGTGCAGTTCGGCCACGCGCCCGCGCGCGTCCGTGGGTTCGCCTGTGGCGCTCGTGGAGTCTGTCGGGCCGGCCTCGTCCAAAACGGTCATGTAGTGACCTTACGAAGCCCGGCAAGGAAAGCGAGCCGTCGACTCCGTACAGTCTCCGGCCCGTTTTACTGGTAGCCCTGAACAGAACCGCGACCCCATGCAGGCGATCTGACTGCTCAGAGGGCCTCCGGCTTGTAGAGGTCACACAAAGCCGTCAGCTGAGAGCCACCTCACATTCGTGTGTGGCGCATGCCATCGACGGAGTGACACGGACCCTCAGTCGGCGGCCTGTGGCGAGCACCTCGACCGACGGATCGGCTCTGAGGACCGCGCGCACCGGCCGGTCCCAGACGACCTCCAGCGGCTCGCCCGTACGGGGCGGTTCGCTGACAGAGAGCGTAGCGGTGTGCCCACGGCGGCGTACCAGGACGCAGGCGCCCGCCGTGGCGCTCAGCGGACCCGCGCTTCCCGCCTGCCAAAAGTTCGCCGCCGTGAGCCCCAGGGAGGGCACGTGGACGGCCTGCCGGCGGGCGTCGTTGGCGAGGACGCGCAGCCAGTCGCGATCGGCGGCCCGGGCCGCGACGGCGGCGCGCGAGGCTCCCGGCATCAGGACGTAGGCGTAGCCGGCTCCCACCGGGTCCGTGCCGTGGTCCAGCCAGAGCGTCTGCCAGCGCCGGGTGCGCCGCTCCGTGGTGCTGGTGGTGTTGATGTCCGCCCAGGCGCCGGTGCGGTCCTCGCGGAGGGTGCGCAGGGCCGACGTACCGGCCGGGCCGGGGAAGACCCACCCGCCGTGGCCTGCGAGGTGGGCCCAGCCGCGCCGGACGGTGAGCGTCTCGGTGCCGCCCTCCCCCAGGCTGCGGTTGTCCACCACCGTCTCCACGGGCACTCCGTCGGCGGCCGTGATGCCTGCACCCAGGCAGACGATGCAGTCGACGGCGCAGAACCACGACTTGCGGGCTTCCAGGGTGGAGCCGAGTCCCTTCAGATGCTGTCCGACGGCCGCGCAGGTTCCGTCCGTCGCGCCGCCCACCCAGCGCACCGCGGGTCGGGGCGCGCCCCACTCGCCGCCCTCGCGGTCGGCGAGTGGCTTGGTGGACACGGTCGTTCCGGGCAGCCGGTACCAGTCGACCGTGGGCCAGAACCAGTCCGTGTACTGGTCCGCGCGCCCTTCGGGCCACCACAGCGTCATGCCGGCCCCGGTGTGCCAGCCGCGCGGGTTCTCGCCGTTCCCGCACTCGTAGTGCGCGATCCGTTCGGAGGCCATCGAGACCGCGGCGGTGAAGCCTGGGCCGCGGTGCACGGCACGGTCCATCGCGGGGAACAGGCGGGGGCCGGCGCGTTCGGGCGCGGGCGGGGCGGTGGAGCCGGCGACGGCGTGCAGCCGCGCGAGGTCGGCGACCTCGAACTGGGGTGCCGTGAGGATCGGGCTCACCGTGTCCCGGGCGATCCACCCCTTGATCAGTCCGTGCCAGCGCTGCCGCTCGGCGGGGCTCGCGCCCTGGGCGAGCAGTGCGATCGCGGCGATCAGCGCCTGCCCGTGGAAGTGGTCGCTGCGCAGGACGTGCTGGTCGTCGCTCTTCAGGTAACCCCGGCTGATGGCCCGCCCGTTGACGGTGTCCATCACCAGTCCGTCGTGGATGAGGGGCGCGAAGGCGTGCTCGACGGAGTCCAGGACGATCTGCCGGTTCGGATCCGTCACCTCCCACGTCGATCCGGCGAGCAGCGCGAAGAGCCGGCCGAGTCCGTCGAGCAGGACCTGGCCGTACGTTCCCGAGTACGCGACCTGGACGTGCTGCACGAACGATCCGTCCTCGTACAGCCCGTCCCCGGACGTCACGTACGGGAAGACGGGTGAGAGCGCGTCACGGGCCAGTGCGATCTTGTCAGGGGCCCGGCCGAGGATGCCGCGCAGCGCCACGGACCGGCACAGGTCGACACGGTTGGCGCCGGTGGAGGTGCCGGAGTAGTCGCGGAGCATCTCGTCCGGGACGAAGTGGTCCACGGCCGCGCAGGCGGCTGCCCGATGTGCGTCGGTGAGGTCCTCGTCGAGGGCGGCGACGATGTCCATGAGCAGCCGGGGGCTGCCTATCTGCCACTCCCACCAGTTGCCGTACCGGGTGGTGGACGGGTTGTAGACCGTCGCGAAGAGGTGGTCGAGGCCGCGGATCACCTCCGCGAGGAGGTTCTCGTCGCCGGCCGACCCGGTGCCCTCCTGGAGGTACGCCTGGGTCATCGTCCACAGCCGGGAGTAGCTCGCGGTGATGCCGGCGGGCGGGTCGAAGGGGTGGTCCGGCCAGAGGGACACGGCCGTGGGGGCCATGAACTGCGCGAAGCCGCGGGCGAGTTCGCCGGTGCGGCGCAGCCGGGAGGCATAGGGCTCGGCCGTGGGGTCGTAGCCGGTGCCGAGCGCGATGCCCAGCCAGCGCCGGCGGAGCAGCGCGTACTCGTCGTCCGCCGGGGCGGCGCCCGCCGGGGGTGCGGCGGCCGCCAGGAGGGCGGCCGCCAGCAGGAACGTACGGCGGCTGGCCGTCATGCCTAGCAGCCGCCGCAGTTGTAGTAGAGGACGTCCCAGTGGTTGCCCTCGTCGGCGTAGATGTTGCCGGAGCCGGACTTGTACTGCGGGGCGCCGTCGCCGCGCAGCCCGATGTAGGTGAAGTTGTTCTTGATGTAGGCGGTGACGCACGTGTTCTTGCCGTAGTCGAGCTTGTAGCCGTTCCAGTGCGAGTACGTGCCGCTCGCGTGGCCGGTCTCGGTGCCTCCGGTGATGTTGAGCGCGCAGCCGCTGGCCCCCTTGAGGGTCTGGGCGCCCTGCGCGGTGGCGAGGTTGAGCTGCTCGAAGGACGTGCACGTGGGGTTGTTCCGGTCGGAGCAGCCACCCGACGAGGACCAGGTGATGCCGGACGAGCGGAACATCGACGTCGCCGTGGCGTGGCTGATCTTGGTGACGGCGAAGGCGTCGGTGGAGGTGCCGATGACGGCCACGCCCGGGGCGACGACGAGGGCGAGGGCGGTCAGGACGGAGCGGAGCTTCATGGGGGAACCTTCCTGCGGACGACCGTGCTTCCTGTGGGGCGGTTGTGCAGGCGGTGCAGGTGCAGGGAGATGGTGCCCGAGGTCTACGCGCGTTCGCCAGAGGGCGTCCGGACCTGTCTGCGCGGGAGGGTGGAAGTGCACCGGATCGCCCCGTTCTCCGGCGGCCGGAGAGCGCCACCCCGGGCCCGCCGGAGCACCCGCGCCCGGCGGCCGGATCGCCCTCCCCCGGAGGGCGGAAGTACGTGACACGTCGTAACGTCGTAGACACGTCGCGGATGATGTTGAAACTTGAACGGAATAGGTTTACGGTGCTTCTTGTTCCCCTCGTTGAAGATTCAACAGATTACCTCGCGGCTTCCGACCGAATCCGCGACCCGTCCCCCTAAGGAGCACGTCATGGGCATCTTCGGCCGTAAGAACACCGACGACACCGCCTCGGCCGCCCCGGCGTCCGCCGCCATCAGCGCCGACCTCGCCGCGCTGACCGGCGACTACACGATCGACCCGTCGCACTCGTCGATCGGCTTCGTCGCGCGCCACGCGATGGTCACGAACGTGAAGGGTTCGTTCCTCGACTTCCAGGGTTCGCTGCACCTGGACGGCAGCGACCCGTCCAAGTCGACGGCGAGCCTCGACATCAAGATGGACAGCATCGACACCGGGTCCGCCGACCGCGACGGCCACCTGAAGAGCTCCGACTTCTTCAAGACGGACGAGTTCCCGACGATGACCTTCCGTTCCACCAAGGCGGAGGCCCTGGGCGGCGACGACTACCGGATCACGGGCGACCTGGAGATCCTCGGCACGACCAAGGAGATCTCCATCGACCTGGAGTTCAACGGTGCCGCGAAGGACCCGTTCGGCAACGAGCGCGTGGGCTTCGAGGGCAAGTCCGAGCTCCTGCGCTCCGAGTGGGGCCTCACCTGGAACGCGGCTCTGGAGACCGGCGGCGTCCTCGTCTCCGACAAGATCAAGCTGAACTTCGACATCTCGGCCATCCGGAACGCCGGCTGAGCGCCTTCCGTCCGCCGCACCGGGCCGCACCGCCCGGCCCGCCGCGCCCGCCGCGGCACGTCCGGAGCGCCCGCTCTTCTCGCACGAGAAGGACGGGCGCTCCGGCATGTCCGGGGGCTTCCCTGTGGGCCGACTGGGAATCGATGAGGGTCCGCCATGAAGACAACCGAATTGTTGACACCCTTTTCGCGGCCGGATTACGTTCGCAACGCAGTCGGCAGGTCCGGCGTCGCGGCGGGGCTCGGCATCGCGGCCGATAACCCGGTGCGTGCTGCTCCGCCCGGCCGTTAGCCTCCGGACATGACCTGGTTGCCCGCCGATTTCGTCCACCCGCTGCGCGTCGACGTGCCCGGAGGGCATCACCTGCGCCCGATCACCGGCGCGGACGCCGCCATCGACTACCCGGCCGTCATGGGGTCGCGCGAACGGCTCTGGTCCATCTTCGGCGAGGCCTGGGGATGGCCCGCCGAGACCATGTCGTACCAGGCGAACCTCGAGGACCTCCGGCGGCACGAGGCGGAGATCGCCGCCCACCAGTCCTTCAACTACGTGCTGTTCGACGACGCGGGCACGTCCGAGTACGGGTGTGTCTACATCGATCCGCCGGAGAAGGCCGGCGCCGACGCCGAGATCTCCTGGTGGGTCGTGGACGCCCGCGTCGGCAGCGCGCTGGAGCGCGATCTGGACGCGCTCGTGCCGCGCTGGATCGCCGAGGACTGGCCCTTCGAGCGGCCCCGGTTCATCGGGCGCGATCTCTCCTGGAGCGAGTGGCTCCGACTGCCCGACGCCTGAACGTCGGTGGCTCAGCCTGCGTCGTAGGCGACCCGGGCCTCCTCGACCTTGTCCAGGTTGACCTCGGCCCACTCCGCGAGTGTCGCGAACAGGGGAGCCAGACTGCGGCCCAGCTCGCTGATCTCGTACTCCACCCGCGGCGGGACCTCGGGGTGGTACGTGCGCACGACCAGCCCGTCGCGCTCCAGCTGGCGCAGCCGCTGGGTCAGCACCTTCGGCGTGATCCGGGTGATGCGGCGCTCCAGTTCCACGAAGCGCTGCCGTCCGTACTCGTGCAGCGCCCACAGGATGGGCGTGGTCCAGCGGCTGAAGACGATGTCGACGACGGGAGCGATCGGGCAGGCCGCCTCGGGGTCGACGTCGACGGCGGCCGGCCGGGATGTGGCGTCGGTCACGATGAGCCCCTCTCTCCATTACTTTCCTCTAGGTACCTACTATGCCAAGGACGGTAGCTTTCTTTTTGTCCGAGAGAAACGGCAGGAACCGGTCGAAACCGACCGGATGACCGGCCGACACGGCAAAGGGGAGCAATCATGGTGGTGGTGACGGGAGCCACGGGCAACGTCGGCGGGCCGCTCGTGCGGGCGCTGGACGCGGCGGGCGAGAGGGTGACGGCGGTGTCGCGGGGCACCTCGGCGACGGGCGCGGCGGACCTGCCGGCGGGGGTGCGGCACGTCCGGGCGGACCTGGCCGACCCAGTGAGCCTGCGGCCCGCGTTCGACGGGGCCGAGGCACTGTTCTTGCTGGTCACCGGTGAATTCCTGGCGTCGGGCGGGGACCTGTCCGGTGTCCTCGACACCGCTCGGGACGGGGGCGTACGGCGCGTCGTCCTCCTCTCCTCGCAAGGGGTCGGCACGCGGCGTCACCCGCCCGGGCAGGAGGAGGCGGTCGAGCGCTCGGGGCTGGAGTGGACCCTGCTCCGGCCGGCGGGCTTCCACTCCAACGCTCTGGCGTGGGCCGGCACGGTCCGCGCGGCGCGGACGGCCGGGGCACCCTTCGGCGATGTCGCGCTGCCGACCGTCGACCCGCTCGACATCGCCGAGGTCGCCGCTCTCGCCCTGCGGGAACCCGGCCACGCGGGCATGACCTACGAACTGACGGGCCCGGCGCCGGTCTCGCCCCGGCAGCAGGTCGCGGCGATCGCGGACGCCGTCGGCGAGCCGGTGCGGTTCGTCGAGCAGACCCGTGAGGAGGCCAGGGCGCAGATGCTGCGGTTCATGCCCGAGCCGGTGGCGGACACCACCCTGGACATCCTGGGCACCCCGGTCGCCGAGGAACAGCGGGTGAGCCCGGACGTGGAACGGCTCCTCGGCCGGCCCGGGCGCACCTTCACGCACTGGGCGGGACGGAACGCCGCGGCGTTCAAGTGATCTCCGGCTCCGCGCGGCACTCGGCCGGGGCCGGGGGCGCGGCTCAGAAGCCGCCGCCGAAGTCCCCTCCCCCGCCGAAGTCGCCGCCTCCGCCGTCCCCGAAGCCACCGCCGAAGTCACCGGGGTCGAAATCGGCGCCGGAGACGTCGCCGCCGTCGTAACCGCCGGCGAAGTCGCCGTACCCGGAGCCGTAGTCGGAGGCGTACGAGGGACTGGCCATCACATTGCCGAGCAGGGTGCCGACAAGCAGGCCCGGCAGGATGCCGCCGCCGAAGTAGCCGCCCGCCCAGGGGCCGTACGCCGGACCCGCGTCCCAGTACGGACGGCGTCCGTAGTCGGTCTCGACCTCACGGACCGCCGGGGACACCCCGTCGGCCAGCCGGGCCCGGTCCGCCGCGCAGACCGGCACCTGGCGGGGCGCGCCGCCCGCGGGCGTCCATGTCGCGTCGGCGACGGACGGGCCGTGCCGCGGGTCGAAGAAGCAGGGGGCGCGACGCTCGGGGAGGGGGCGGCCCTCACGGCGTGCGGCCAGCACGGCGAGCGAGAACCGGCCGTCCTCCAGGGCCTGTGTCACCGCGCTGACGTCCTCGGGCCGGGTGGCCGCCGCCATGGACGACTTCGCCTGCTCGTAGGCGTCCAGCGCGCGTTCGTAGTCCGCCCGCATCGCGTCGTCCGCCCCCGCCTCCGCGGGATGGAAGTCGAGCCGGTCGAGTTCCTCGCCGAAGGCCGTGATGTCCTCGTCCACGACCACGCGGAGCTTGTCGAGCGCCGCCCGCCGCTCCTCTTCCTTGCGGCGCCGGTTGCGGCGGGCGAGCGTGTAGGCGCCCGCGCCGCCCGCCACGACCACCGCGGCGACGGTGACCAGGGCGGCCGTGGAGACGCCGCCGCCCGCCGAGCCGCTGTCCCAGCTCGCGGGGGCGGAGCCCCGGATGTTGGCGAGGGCACGGTCCGTGAAGTCGTTCAGCTGGGTCTTCGCGTCCTCGCCCTGGACGCTGGTGACGAGGTTCTGCACGGCGGTGCGGGACATCACCGCGGCGTCGGCCCGCGCGTCGAAGCGGTCGCCGAGCCGGACCCCGTACAGGCCGGTGATGCCGGTGGCGGTGCGCAGGTTCTGGAAGAGGCTCTGGGACGGGAATCCGGCCGGGAGGACCGCCACGAAGACCGGCTTGTCCGCGTCCTTGATCTTCTTGGCCAGGGCGTCGGCGTCCGCCTTGGGAAGCTGCGCGGAGGCCGCGGGATCGACGTACACGGGGCTTTCACGCAGGGCGGCGGCCACCGTGTCCACGTCGGTGGCCGCCTGGGCACGGGAGATGCCGGTCGCGAGGACCGCCAGGGCGGTGAGAACCAGCGCGACGAGCAGTCCCGGGAGACCCCGCCATCCCGGGAGACCTCGGGTGCGAGCGGGCTTCATGTCTTCGAAACTACCCGAAATACACCGAATGGGGCATCAGTGCGGGATTCGGAACGGAGAGGGGGGCCGGTGGGCAGACCCCGGCCCCTGGGCGACGTCCGGAACCGGGCCGACCCGGAGCCCGGACCAGGGGCGGGCCGGGCGCACAGGGAGCGGGGGCGCCGGGCACTCCGTCCCCCGCCGCCCCCGCCGTTCTCGTGCCCGGGTGTCAGCCGGCCGCCTCGTACGCCTGCTTCAGCTTCGCCACCGCGCTCGCGTAGTGGCCCGTCAGCAGCAGGTGGTCGGCGTCCGCGAAGGGCTTGGCGGTCGCGGGCGTGATCGTCGTGCCGATCCGCTGCTGGACGAGGAGGCGGGCCTTGGTCACGGCCGCGCGGCCTGCCGCACTCGATCCGGCCCGGTCCGCCGCTGCGGCGACGAGGGCGAGGGCCCGCAGGGTCGCCGTGCCGCCGGCCGGGACCTTCGTGACCGTGGTGAGGCCCCAGCCGTAGGGGAACTGCGGGTCGTACGCCGTGTCACCGACGTTGACCGGCAGCTGGGACTCGGACTTCGGCCAGGTGACGGGCAGCTGCCCGGTGAAGGGCCGCTTGCCGTACAGCACGTCGGCCACTCCGTCGCCCTCGGTGCCCGGCAGCCAGGACGCGACGAGCGAGTCCACGGCGCCGAGGCGGTCGCCGATGAGCTGCGGCCGTCCGGAGACGATCAGCACGACGCACTTCATGGCCGCGCACACCTTGTCCACGGCGGCCTTGTCGGCGGCGGTCAGCTCCAGGTCGTTTCCGTTGCCGACATCGCCGACGCCCTCGGCGTACGGGGTCTCGCCGACGACGACCACACCGACGTCGTATCCGCCGGTGGGCGCCGAGGCGTCCTTGGAATAGGTGACGTCGCCGCCGGCGCGCCGCATCCCGTCGAGGATCGTCGTGCCGTCCGTGATCTTTCCGGACGATCCCTGCCAGGTGACGGTCCAGCCGCCGGTCTGGTTGCCGATGTCGTCGGCGTTCGATCCGGCGACGTAGACCTTCTGGGACTTCTTCAGGGGCAGGACGCCGCCGGAGTTCTTCAGCAGGACCTGGGACTCGGCGGCGGCCTGGCGGGCGACCGCGCGGTGCTGCGCCGAGCCGATGTCCGCGGCCCCGCTGGTGTCGGCGTAGGGGTGCTCGAACAGGCCCAGCCGGAACTTCTGGGCCAGGATGCGCGACACCGCGTCGTCGATCCGCTTGCCGCTGATCCGGCCCGCCTTCGCCTCGTCGATCAGGGTGGCGGTGAAGTCCTTGTAGCTGTACGGCACCATCATCATGTCCAGGCCAGCGTTGACGGACGTGCGGACGTGGGAGGCGTAGTCGCCGGGGAGCTGGTCGATGGCGTTCCAGTCGCTGATCACGAAGCCGTCGAAGCCCATGCGGCCCTTGAGGACACCGTTGATCATGTCCGCGCGGGCGTGCATCTTCACCGCGCCCTGGCCGTCCCCGAGGATGTCGAGCGAGGAGTACGAGGGCATGACCGTGCCGACGCCCCGGTCGACAGCGGTCCCGAACGGCGCGAGGTGCACCGCCTCCAGCTGCTGCCGGGTGACCTTGGTGACACCCTGGTCGATCTTGTACGTCCCCGTCGTGGAGGAGCCGTACTCGGTCCCGCCGTCGCCGACGAAGTGCTTCGCGGTGGCCAGGACCTTGTCGTCGCGGTCCAGGTCGGAGCCGTTCGCCCGGCCCTGGAGACCCTGGATGACCGTCTCCATGGACTGCACGAGCGCCGGGTCCTCACCGAAGGACTCGTAGGAGCGGCCCCAGCGTTCGTCGCGGGTCACGCACAGGCAGGGCGCGAAGTCCCACGGGATGCCCGTGGCGCGGACCTCGGAGGCCGTGACCGCGCCGGTCCGTTCGGCCAGTTCGGGGTCGCGGGTCGCGCCGATGCCGATGTTGTGCGGCATGATCGTCGAGCCGACGAGGTTGTTGTGGCCGTGCACCGCGTCCACGCCGTAGATCAGCGGGATCTGGAAGCGGGTGGCCTGTGTCCTGAGCTGGAAGCCGTCGATCATCTTCGCCCAGGCCGCGGGGGTGTTGGGCGTGGGGGTCGAGCCGCCGCCCGACAGGAGCGAGCCGAGGTCGTAGGCCGCGATGTCGCCCTGTGCGGTGACCGCGCCGCGCTCGGCCTGGGTCATCTGTCCGGCCTTCTCCTCCAGGGACATCCGGGAGACGAGGTCGGCGACCCGCTTCCGCACCGGCAGCTTCGGGTCGAGGTAGGGCAGGCCGTGGGCGTCGACGACCACCTGCGGGGTCTCGGCGGGGGCCTTGGCGCCGGTGACCGTGAGCTTGAGGGGGATCGTCTCGGCGGGTTCGGCGGACCGGTCCTTCAGCGTCCGTACGTGGATCGTCCGGGAGGTGCCCGAGACGGTCCCCGCAGGGAAGGTGATCGTCCCCCTGACCGGGGTGTAGTCCTTGTCCGGATCGGCGGTTCCGCCCGCGCTCTCGTAGGCGACGGTCACCGGTTCGTCGATCGGGGCGGAGCCGGTGGTGGCGACCGAGACGCGCACGTCCGCCGTGCCGCCCTCCTTCACCGGGTGGACCGCGGCGTCGGTGGTCACGGAGGCGCGCAGCGACTGGTCCGCCTTGCCGTACAGCTCGACGCCGTCCATGGCGAAGTCGCCCTTGACGCCGACCGGCAGGGTGACCGCGTACCCCCACATCTGCGTGAGGCCGAGCACCTGGTCGATGCCGCCGACGGGCTGGTAGTCCGTGCGATAGGTGAAGTCGGTGAAGGGGATCTCGATCTGCTTCCAGCCGGTGAAGTCGTCCGCGAAGGACGTCGTCCACAGCTCGGAGGCCTCGCCGTGGGCGCCGCCGTCCTTGATCTCGAAGCTGATCTTCTTACCGCTGCCGCGGCCCTCCCACCAGAAGCGGATGCCCTTGTGCGCCGACCAGTCGTGGGCGGGCAGGGCGGCGGCGAAGTCGTGGGTGAAGCCGCCGTAGCCGCTGATGTCGTAGGAGCCGGTGAGGACCTTGTCGCCCTCGGGCGCGTCGGTGCGGGCGGTCAGGGCGAGCCGGGGCGGGTCGTCGGAGTCGCTCCCCCAGGTGAAGATGCCGTCGGCGGGCTGGCCGGCGAAGGGCACCTCGCCCTCGAAGCGGTCGACGGGGACGGGCGCCGGCTCGTCGGCGCCTGCCGCGGCGCTCGCGGAGGCCAGCGGCAGCAGTCCGGTGAGCAGGGCGGCGGACACGAGCAGGGCGGTTCTTCGCATGGACCTTCCCTCGACTCTCTCCGTGCGGTGACTGAACTCGTACACTCCTCTTACGACTTAGATCACGGCGTGAGTTAACTGGCGTCCCAGGCAGTCGTCAAGACTTCACGCCAGAACCGGTACACACGCAACTCACGGCCGGATCAGGGGAGTTGTTCCTTCGGAAACTGAACGCGCACCCCCTTGACGCGCACCCGAAGCCGTCATTTACTCACGGCTCGCACGCCCCGTCCCCCACCCCCACACAGAAGGGCGGCGCGCCATGAGGAGATCCATCCGGGCGGCCCGGCTGCTCGTCGCCGGGCTGCTGACGACCGCCGGGCTGACCGCCGTCGGCACCGTTCCCGCGCAGGCCGCGGGCGAACAGGTGACCGCCTGGCTGACCACTACCGACGACGCCGGCGGGCGGCACGTGGTGCGCGGGCTCCAGGCCCAGACGCCGTTCGCCTTCCAGTCCGGCAGCGGCGGAAGCGGCGAGAACATCACCGTCGACGAGAACACCCGGTACCAGACCTTCACCGGCGGCGGCGCGTCCTTCACGGACACCGCCGCCTGGCTGATGAACAGCAGCGGAGCGCTGTCGCAGAGCACACGGGACGCCACGATGCGGAAGCTGTTCTCGCCGACGGACGGCATCGGGCTGTCCTTCCTGCGCAACCCCATGGGCGCCTCCGACCTCGCGCGGTACGGCTACACCTACGACGACGTCCCGGCCGGGCAGACGGACCCCTCGCTGTCGAAGTTCTCGATCGCCCACGACCTCGCGGACGTGGTGCCCCTGACCAAGCAGGCGCTCCAGCTCAACCCGTCCCTGACCGTGATGGCCTCGCCGTGGACGGCACCCGCCTGGATGAAGGACAGCGGCCAGCTCAACGGCGGCTGGCTGAAGGCCGAGGACTACGGCGCGTACGCCGCGTACTTCGTGAAGTACCTCCAGGCCTACCGCGACCAGGGCGTGCCCGTCGCGTACGTCACCGCGCAGAACGAGCCGACGTGCTGCTCGGGCTACCCCTCGATGAGCTGGAACGCCTCGGGGCTCGCCTACTTCACCAAGAGCGAGCTGCTGCCCAAGCTCCAGGCGGCGGGTCTGTCCACGAAGGTCCTCGCGCACGACTGGAACTGGGACGTGTACGACGCGTACGCCGCGCAGACCGTGGACGACGCGGCGGTCCGCTCGCACCCGAACTTCGGCGGCATCGCCTGGCACGGGTACGGCGGCGACGTCGGCAAGCAGACGAGTGTGCACAGCCAGTACCCGGGCCTCGACGCCTTCGGCACCGAGCACTCCGGTGGCACCTGGATCGCCGACCAGCAGCGCGAGGACATGCTCAACATCGTCGACTACACCCGGAACTGGGCGAAGTCGGTGACCAAGTGGTCGCTGGCCGTGGACCAGAACCGGGGGCCGCACAACGGCGGCTGCGGCACCTGCTCCGGGCTGATCACCGTGCACAACGGGGACGGGGCGAGCGGGACCGTCGACTACACGATCGAGTACTACACGATGGGCCACCTGACGAAGTTCGTGCGGCCGGGAGCGCAGCGGATCGCCTCCACGGCGTCGTCCGCCGTGCCCAACGTGGCCTGGCGCAATCCCGACGGGTCGAAGGCGCTGATCGCGTACAACGAGGCGTCGTCCGCGAAGACGGTGACCGTCAACTGGGGCGGCCAGCACGCCACCTACTCACTGCCGGGCCGGACATCGGCGACCTTCACCTGGTCGGGCACGCAGTCGGGCGGCGGGAGCCGGTCGGGGGCCTTCGTCGGACTCGCCGGCAAATGCCTGGACGTGGCGGGCGGCTCGTCCGCGAACGGCACGGCGGTGCAGCTCTACGACTGCAACGGGTCCTCGGCGCAGAACTGGACCGTGCAGACGGACGGCTCCGTCCGGGCACTCGGCAAGTGCCTCGACGTGACGGACGGCTCCACCGCCGACGGGGCCAAGGTGCAGCTGTACGACTGCAACGGCACGGGGGCACAGCAGTGGTCGTACAACGCGTCCACGGGTGACGTGGTCAACGCCGCGGCGAACAAGTGCCTCGACGTGACGGACAACTCGTCCGCGAACGGGGCGCGGGCGCAGATCTGGTCCTGCACGGGAGCGGCCAACCAGAAGTGGCGGCTCCAGTAGGCCCGTGCGGGCGCCGGCGCGACGACGTCCGGTCGCCGTGCGCGCCACGCCCGCCGTCCGACAGGCCGGAAGGGCCCTCCCCGGCCCCTCCGGCCTTCGGGGTGCCTACGCCGCCGGCTCCACCCCGGCGCGCAGCAGGCCGTACGTGTACGCGTCCTCCAGAGCCTGCCACGACGCCGCGATGACGTTCTCGGCGACGCCCACCGTGGACCACTCGCCGGTGCCGTCGGAGGTGGAGATGAGCACGCGGGTCGTGGACGACGTGCCGTGCTTGCCCTCCAGGATGCGGACCTTGTAGTCGACGAGCTCCAGCTTGGCGAGCTGGGGGTAGATCTTCTCCAGGGCGACGCGCAGCGCGCGGTCCAGCGCGTTGACCGGACCGTTGCCCTCGGCGGTGGCGACGATGCGCTCGCCCTTGGCGAAGAGCTTGACCGTGGCCTCGTTGGCGTGGGACCCGTCCGGGCGGTCCTCGACGATGGCGCGCCAGGACTCGACCTCGAAGTACTTGAGCGGCCTGCCCTCGACCTCCGCGCGCAGCAGCAGTTCGAAGCTCGCGTCCGCGGCCTCGTAGGTGTAGCCCTGGAGCTCGCGCTCCTTGACCCGCTCGACGACACGGCCGACCAGCTCGCGCTCCCCGCCGAGGTCGATACCGAGCTCCTTGCCCTTGAGCTCGATGGAGGCGCGGCCCGCCATGTCGGAGACCAGCATCCGCATGGTGTTGCCGACCTGCTCGGGGTCGATGTGCTGGTACAGGTCCGGGTCGACCTTGATGGCGGACGCGTGCAGGCCCGCCTTGTGTGCGAAGGCGGACACGCCCACGTAGGGCTGGTGCGTGGAGGGGGTGAGGTTGACGACCTCGGCGATCGCGTGGGAGATGCGGGTCATCTCGCGCAGGGCTCCCTCGGGGAGCACCTTCTTGCCGTACTTGAGCTCCAGGGCGGCCACGACCGGGAACAGGTTGGAGTTGCCGACGCGCTCGCCGTAGCCGTTGGCGGTGCACTGGACGTGGGTGGCGCCCGCGTCGACGGCGGCGAGGGTGTTGGCGACCGCGCAGCCCGTGTCGTCCTGGGCATGGATGCCGAGCCGGGCGCCGGTGTCCGCGAGGACGGTGGCCACGACGGCCTGGACCTGTGCCGGGAGCATGCCGCCGTTGGTGTCGCACAGGACGACGACGTCGGCGCCGGCCTCGGACGCCGCGCGGACGACGGCCTTCGCGTAGGCGGGGTTGGCGCGGTAGCCGTCGAAGAAGTGCTCGCAGTCGACGAAGACGCGGCGGCCCTGCGAGCGCAGGTAGGAGACGGTGTCGCGGACCATATCCAGGTTCTCGTCCAGGGTGGTGCGCAGGGCGAGCTCGACATGGCGGTCGTGGGATTTGGCGACGAGGGTGATCACCTGGGCGCCCGAGTCCAGGAGCGCCTTGACCTGAGGATCCTCCGAAGCCTTCGCACCGGCCCGACGGGTGGCGCCGAACGCCACGAGCTCGGCGTGCTTGAAGTCGATCTCCTGCTGGGCGCGGGCGAAGAACTCGGTGTCGCGCGGGTTGGCGCCGGGCCAGCCGCCCTCGATGAAGCCCACCCCGAAGTCGTCCAGGTGCCGTGCGATGGCCAGCTTGTCCGCCACGGTGAGGTTGATGCCCTCACGCTGCGCGCCGTCGCGCAGGGTCGTGTCGAAGACGTGGAAGGAATCGTCGAGTTCGCTGGTTTCCGTCATGGTCTCTGGCTCCTGATGTTGGATCTCGGTCTACCGGAATGACCGGCTCCACCGTCCCCCCATGGTCCCTCGCGCTCCCTTCCCGGCTTGAGGTGGGCCAGGAAAACGAAAAACCTCTCGCGGGTGCGAGAGGTCTGCGCGCGGGTCGAGGACGACGGTGTCCGCCCGTACGTGGTGGTACGAGGCGGTCACTGCGGACCGGCGCGCCTGCTGCCAATAATCATGGCGAACGAGAGCACGGGGGCAGTCTGGCACATACCGCCCCTGTGCTCACCGGGCGTCTCAGGATGCGAACAGCGGGCTACGCGGCGGTGGACACGGTGCAGGTCGGCGCGGTCGGCACACGGACCCGTCGCCGCCCGCCGGTCCGCCCGGCCCCCTCGGTGGCGCCCGGGAGCCCTGAGGCCCTGATCAGGTGTCCGCGTGCCCCGCCCGCCCCAGCGACTCGTCCAGGAACTCCCTGACATGGCCGAGAACGTGCGCCCGGTCGGTGCCGCGCAGGCCGATCGCGACATGGATGGAGAAGCCGTCGAGGAGGGAGCGCAGCCGGGCGGCGAAGCGGTCCGGGTCGACGGCGCGGAACTCGCCGCGGGAGATGCCCTCGGCGAGGAGCGCGACCAGGTCCCGGTGCCAGGCGCCCTCGATGGCGACCTGCCGCTCCCGGGCGTCCTCGTCGGCGTTCTGCGAGCGGTTCCAGACCTCCAGCCAGAGCGTCCAGTGCGGGTCACGGTGGCCGTCGGGGACGTACAGGTCGACGAACGCGTCCAGCCGCTCGCGGGCGGGCGCGTCCCGGGTGAGCAGCCTGGCGCGCTCGGCGCCGAGGCGGCCCTCGCTCCACTCCAGGGTCCGCAGCAGGAGTTCGTCCTTGGAGTGGAAGTAGTAGAGGAGATGGCCGCTGCTCATGCCCACCTCGCGGCCGAGCGCCGCCATGGTCAGCTTCTCCAGACCGCGCTCGGCAATCATGTCCATGGCTACGGCCAGCACATCCTCCCGCGGCGGAGCGTTCTTCCTCCGCGGTGTGCGGCTTTCGGCCACGAGCGACTCCCGGGTCTCAGATCCTCGGCTGCTGCTGGGTGATGCAGTGGATGCCACCGCCCCCGGCAAAGATCGTACGTGCGTCCACCAGCGTCACCGTCCGCTCCGGGAACAGCCGGCGGAAGATCCCGGCCGCGATCTCGTCGCGCGGGTCGTCGAAGCCGCACAGCACGACGCCGCCGTTGCACAGGTAGTGGTTGATGTACGAGTAGTCCGCCCAGTGGCCGTCGGCCTCCAGGACCGTCGGGGCCGGCACCTCGACGACCTCCAGCCTGCGGCCCCGCGCGTCGGTCTGCGCGCCCAGCAGCCCGATGACCTCCTTGCTGACCTCGTGGTCCGGGTGGGCCGGGTCCTGCTGGGAGTGGACGACGACCACGCCCGGGCGCGCGAAGGCGGCGACGATGTCGACGTGGCCCAGCGTGCCGAAGCCGTTGGGGGTCCCCCCATGCCTTTCAGGCAGTGGGGGAGGATAGTCGCCGGTCAGTCCGCGCGGCAGCCAGATCGCCTTGCGGGTGCCGAGGTGGGCGTGGATCTCCGCCTCGACCTGCTCGCGCGTCCAGTGGGGGTTGCGCTCGGGGCCGAGCTGCACGGTCTCGGTCAGGAGCACCGTCCCCTCGCCGTCGACGTGGATCGCGCCGCCCTCGTTGACCAGCTTCGAGGCGTACGTACGGGCCCCGGCCAGGTCGGCGACGTGCGCGCCGATCTTCGCGTCGTGCTCCCAGCGCGCCCAGTCCTGGGCGCCCCAGCCGTTGAACGTCCAGTCCACGGCCGCGAGCGCGCCCTTGCCGTCGGTGAGGAAGGTGGGGCCGATGTCCCGCATCCACGCGTCGTCGAGTTCGCGTTCGACGGTGTCGACGTCCGGGCCGAGCAGTGCCCGCGCCTCGGCGGACTGCCCGGGGCCGCACACGACGGTGACCGGTTCGAAGCGGCGGACCGTGCGGGCCACCGCCGCCCAGGCCTCCCGGGCCCGGGCGAGGTCGTCGGGGTCGTCGAAGGTGGGGTTGGCGCCCGGCCACGCCATCCAGGTCCGCTCGTGCGGGGTCCATTCGGCGGGCATACGGAAGCCGTCGGAGGCGGGGGTGTTCATGGCGAAGGTCCTCAAGGCCGTGGCGTTTACAGGAAGTAGAGGCGGTTCAGGGACACCGAGTCGGCGGGCTCCGAGCGCAGCGGCTCACCGTCGAGGGTGACCAGTCCGGTGCGCTGGTCCACGTCGACGGCTCCGGTACGGGAGTTGAGCCGCAGGTCGGCGGGGCCGATGCCGCGGGTGCCGCGGACGGCGACGCGCCGCCTGCGGGTGGGCATCCGGTCGTTGCCCTGGTCGAGCGCGGCCTGCGCGACGAAGGCCACCGAGATCTCGGCGGGAGTCGCGCCGTGCGCCCCGAACTGCGGCCCCAGGACGAGGGGTTCGCAGGTGTCGGTGGCGGCGCCCGGGTCGCCGACGACGCCGTACGCGGGAAAACCGGACTTCAGGACGAGCTGCGGCTTGGCGCCGAAGTACTCGGGCCGCCACAGCACGATGTCGGCGAGCTTGCCGGCCTCGATGGAGCCGACCTCGTGCGCGAGGCCGTGCGCGATGGCGGGGTTGATGGTCAGCTTGGCCATGTAGCGCAGGACGCGCGCGTTGTCGTCGCCCTCGGGTGCGCCGAGCTCGGCCTTCATCTTCCCGGCCATCGCGAAGGTCCGGCGCACGGTCTCGCCCGCGCGGCCCATGCCCTGCGCGTCCGACGAGGTGATCCCGATCGCGCCCAGATCGTGCAGCACGTCCTCGGCGCCCATGGTGCCGGCGCGGATGCGGTCGCGGGCCATGGCCGCGTCGCCCGGCAGGTCGGTCTTGAGGTCGTGGACGGAGACGATCATCCCGTAGTGCTCGGCGACCGCGTCCCGACCGAAGGGCAGGGTCGGGTTGGTGGAGGAGCCGATGACGTTCGGGACGCCCGCCATCTTCAGGACGTTGGGGACGTGGCCGCCGCCGCAGCCCTCGATGTGGAAGGCGTGGATGGTGCGCCCTTCCAGGACGCGCAGGGTGTCCTCGACGGACAGGCATTCGTTCAGGCCGTCGCTGTGCAGGGCGACCTGGACGTCGTGCTCCTCGGCCACCCGCAGCGCGGTGTCCAGGGCACGGGTGTGGGCGCCCATGTCCTCGTGGACCTTGAAGCCGGACGCGCCGCCCTCCGCGAGTGCCTCCACGAGCGGCGCGCCGTCGGAGGACGAGCCGCGGCCCAGGAAGCCGATGTTGACGGGCCAGGCGTCGAAGGCGTTGAAGGCGTGGCGCAGCGCCCAGGGCGAGTTGACGCCCACGCCCCACACCGGGCCGAACTCCTGGCCGATGACCGTGGTCACCCCGGAGGCCAGGGAGGCCTCCATGATGCGCGGCGACAGCAGGTGGACGTGCGTGTCCACGGCTCCGGCGGTGGCGATGAGCCCCTCGCCGGAGACGATGGACGTGCCGGTGCCGACGACGACGTCGACGCCGTCCAGGGTGTCGGGGTTGCCGGCCCGGCCGATCGAGCAGATGCGGCCCTCCCGGATGCCGATGGAGACCTTGCGGATGCCCTGCGCCGCGTCGATCACCACCACGTTGCTGATGACGACGTCACAGGTGTCGCGGACGGCCGCGGCCTTGAGGTGCAGTCCGTCGCGGGCGGTCTTGCCGAAGCCGGCGAGGAACTCGTCGCCGTACTGCTGGGCGTCGGACTCGACGCGCACGGTCAGCCCGCTGTCGCCGAGACGGATCCGGTCACCGGCGCGGGGCCCGTGGGCGGCGGCGTACTCGTACGGGGTGAGGCGGCGGGCCTCGGCGGGGTGGCCTCCGGGGCGGCTCATCGCTCGACCTCCTGGTCACGGGTTTCCGGCACGCCGAGGTAGCCGCAGGCGGCGGCCCGGCGCAGGGCCTCTTCTCTGGCTCCGGGGGCGTCCAGCGGTCCGTCGACGAGGCCGGCGAAACCGATCGCGACGCGCGCGCCGCCGATGGGCAGCAGCCCGACCTCGGCGCTCTCCCCCGGGCCGAAGCGGACGGAGGAGCCGGCGGGCACGGCGAGCCGCATGCCGTAGGCCGCGGGGCGGTCGAAGTCGAGCCGCGGGTTGGCCTCGAAGAAGTGGAAGTGGGAGGTGACGGAGACGGGGACGGTGGCCGTGTTGGTCACCGTCAGACGGACGGCGGCCTCGGGCTCGGCGTGCTCCGGCCCCGGCAGCAGGGCGCCGGGTGCCTGGTCGCCGAGGCCGCCGCCGATGGGGTCGCTGACCACCGCGAGTCGCGAGCCGTCGTCGAAGACGGCCTCGACGTGCACCTCGGTGACGACGTCGGCGACACCGGGCAGCACGTCGTCGGGGCCGAGCACGGACCGGGCCGCCTCGACGGCCTCGGCGAGCCTGCGTCCGTCGCGGGCGGCCTCGCACACGGTGTCGGCGATCAGCGCGGTCGCCTCCGGGACGTTGAGCCGCAGGCCTCTGGCGCGGCGTGCGCGGGCCAGCTCCGCGGCTCCGAAGAGCAGCAGCCGGTCACGTTCCGTGGGGGTCAGTCTCACGACGCGGCACCTCCTTGCTTCCCACTGATTAGAACATCACTCTAAACGCCGGATTCATGAAACGGAAACATTGACGGACGACGTTCGTACGGTCCACATTGAACGTCGCTCAAACTTCAGGCGGCCGTCGAAGGAGACCAGCCATGCCGATAGAACAGCGCGGAGTCGACACCATCCCCGATGAGGAACGCACCAGCGGTCCCCGCGATCTGGTGTCGATCCTGCTCGGCTCCAACCTCTGCCTCGGCGTGATCATCTTCGGCTGGCTGCCCCCGTCCTTCGGGCTCGGCTGGTGGGCCTCGGTGAGCTCGATCGTGGCGGGCACGGTGGTCGGCACCGCGCTCACGGCCCCGCTGGCCCTGGTCTCACTGCGCACGGCGACGAACCTGTCGACGTCCTCCGGCGCCCAGTTCGGCGTCCGCGGGCGCCTGGTCGGGTCCGTCGTCGGCCTGCTCCTCGCCCTCGGCTACACCGCCCTGACCGTGTGGATCGGCGGCGACGTGATGGTCAGCGTGCTCGGCCGCCTCTTCGGACTGCCGGACGACGGACTGTCGTACGCCGTCGTCTACGCGCTGCTCGCCGCCGCCACCGTCGCCGGCGCCGTGTACGGCTACCGCGTGCTCCTCGCCATGTCCCGCGTGCTGGCCCTCGCGATGACGGCGCTGCTGGTCCTCGGCGTGATCGCGTACGCGCCGCACTTCACCACGGCCGCGCTCCCGGAGGCCGGCGGCTATCTGCTCGGCTCCTTCTGGCCGACCTGGCTGCTCGCCGCCGTGGCGGCCGGCCTGTCCGGCCCGATCGCCTTCATCACGCTCCTCGGCGACTACACGCGCTACATCTCCCCGGCCCGCCACTCCTCGCGCACGGTCCTGCACGCCACCTGGCTCGGACTGATCGCCGGGCTCCTCGTCCCCCAGCTGTTCGGCACGTTCACGGCGTACGCGGCGCGGGCCGCCCTCGACTACGCGGGCCCCCTCGTCACCGCCTCCCCCACCTGGTACCTGGTCCCGCTCCTGCTGGCGGCCTCCGCGGGCTCGGTCGGCAACGCGGGCCTGATGCTCTACTCGATGGGCCTCGACCTGGACGCGATCCTGCCCCGCGCCTCGCGGGCCCGCGCCACCTGCACGGTCGCCGTGGTCGCCACCGCCTGCGTCTTCGTGGGCCACTACGCCTGGGACGCGCAGTCCGCGATGACGTCCTTCGTCCTCCTGCTGACCGCCATCGGCACCCCGTGGGCCGTCATCACCCTGATCGGCTTCGCCCGCTGCCGGGGCGTCTACGACCCGGACGCCCTCCAGGTCTTCAACCGCCGTTCGCGGGGCGGGATCTACTGGTACCGGGGCGGCTGGAACATCCAGGCCACGGTGTCCTGGGCACTGGGCGCCTTCGTGGGCCTGCTGGCCGTGTCCCTCCCCTCGTACGAGGGGCCCCTGCTGTCACTGACGGGCGGGGTGGACTGCAGCTTCCTGCTGTCGGGGGCGGTGGGTGGGGTCGTCTATCTGGCGCTGACCTCACAGACGACTCAGCCGGCGGTCGGCTCCGACGCGGGCTCGGTCTCGTCCAGGTCCGAGAGCCAGCGCAGTTCGACGGCGTCGTAGCGCAGAGGGCCGTGCCGGAAGCGGGACAGGTCCAGCTCCAGGAGCTTCTTGTACGCGGTCTCGTCGAGATGAGGTCCGAGCACGATGTCGAGCCCGGTCGCGGCGTCCTGCAGCACGATGGCCCTCCGTCGCGGTGGAGCGGGCTCGGAGGCAGGTGTGGCGACCTCCGCGCGACGGAAGACCTTGCCCACGGCGGACCGCAAGGCCCGGTGAGCGTCCTCGGCGAACTTGCCGCCGAGGCCACTGAGGAACGCATGGATCGGGAGGACCACGAGTACCAGCCACTGGAGCTGGTCGGTGGTGCGCCGGGGCGGGACGTCTCTGGCCCGGGTAGTGATGCCCAGGTCTGTCAGCGTCCCGACCAGGGGGGCCGCGGTGTCGGCTTCGCAGGGCTCGTACACGAAGAGCCGTGCGGTCACAGGCGGTTCAACGGTCATCGCTCACCGGCCTCTGGCTCCCGGACGCGTGTCAGCCAGGACGACCGACCCTGGTGGACCACCGCGACCGCCTCCCCATCGGGGGCGAATCCCACCGCGGCAACCTGGTGGCGGGAAGGCCGCACCAGTCGGGCCGTCTCCTCCTCGGTCCGCAGGTCCCAGACGGTCACCACCGACGCGGCAGCCGTGACGAGTCTTGTTCCGTGCCGGTCGTAGGCGAGCGCGTGGACGGGGCGCTCATGCGCCAGTCGTGCTCCGTCGGCACGCGTCCGAATGTGCCAGACGCGAACAGTCCCGTCCACGTCACCGACGGCCAGACTGTGCCCATCGGGGCTGAACGCCAGCGACAGCAACTCGGCATCGCCGGACAACGTGGTCAGGTCCATCTCGCTCCCCCGCTCGCCGGCGCCTTGTCCGACACGGACCCTCAACCCGTCACAGGCCGCCCACTGCCGGCCGTCCGGGCTGAACGCCACCGCGTGCGAGGGTGCCGTCGCCTCGACCCCCAGGAGACTCGGGGTCGAGCCCGGTAGCGACCAGAGATGCAGCGTCCTGTTCTCCGTCGCCAGGAGCGCCTGCGTCCCGTCGTGATTCAGTGCCAGCGCGCACACCCCGCCCCACATCGCCCTGTACTGCTGGGCGCCTGACGTGCTCCAGAGGCGCACGTCGTCCCGCGCCGCGGTGGCGAAGTGGGAACCGTCACCGGACAACGCCACGCACTTCACCGGAGCCGGCAGGCCGAACGCGGCGTCCGTCGCCCAGTTCAGCATGGTTCCGTGTTTGACGATGCGCCGGGTCTCGCCGCGGAGGTCCGCCACGAAAGCGTGCCGCGCGTCGCATGCGAATGCCACGCTGCCTCGGCCGGCCGCACAGAGTGCGGCTGCTCGGGCGTCGTGCCAGAGGGGAATGCGCACCTCCTGGGGACTCCGAGTCTGAGCACTGAGTCGCTGCCACTCCTCGGCATCGACCGCGATCCTCACCCGGGGTGCGGCGCCACGCGACGTATGCGACGCCGAGTCGTCCGGGGCGGCATCCACCGCCGCGGGCCGCACGGCCGCACGCGCCGCCTCGACCACCCCGTCCGGATCCGGATCCTCCGGGCACAGCCGCGCCAGCCGCTCCCCCACCGCCAGCACGGCCTCCCACTCCCCCGCGCCCTGCAGGGCACGTGCCTCGGCCCGCAACGCCGAGACGTCCCTGGCCCGCCGTGCCGCTTCGAGACGGGCCGCGGCGTCCTCGTACCCCGGGTCCACCGCCACTACCGTCGCCAGGTGTTCGACGGCCTCGTCCCAGTCACCTGCGTTCGCCGCGCCGGTCCCGGCGGCGTAGAGACTCACGAGCCTTCGCCCGCGCAGGGCTTCGTCGAGTTTGGCGGAACAGTTCTTGTACCCGGGGTCCGTGGCGAGCACCGCACGGAAGGCCGCGACCGCTTCGTCCCAGCGGCGGGTGTAGAGCGCGCCCAGTCCCTGAACGTACAAGTGCTCGCACTCCTCGGCGAAGTGCTGCTCGTCGAAGCGGGCACGACGGTCGGGCGCGGTCTCCCCGATGTCGAACAGCCGTCCGTCGAGAGACCTCATGTGGAGGACCGGCGTACCCCACTCCAGCGTGCCCGGGAGAGCCAGTCGTACGGCCTGGCGGGCCTCGGTCACCGCGATGTCGACGGCAAGGCGATGGGTGAGCCCTTCGTAGAAGGTCCGGCTGAACTCGACCGCGGCCCGGTCGGAGATCGGGTACTGCATGGCCAGCGCGGCCGGAATCCCCTCGCGCATGAGGGCGCCCGCGACGCTGGAGAAGGGATCGCGCGTGCTCGACCGTCCTGTCTCGCAGGCGTTGAGGACCACCAGGCGCAGTGAGGGCTGCCGATTGAGGACCATGGCGAGGTTCTCCGCACCCAGGTGGTACGTACCGCCGTCCTCACCTGTCAGCGCCAGCGTGCCCTCCTGGGCCGCGGCGTCGAAGCCTCCATGGCCGATGAAGTGGAAGACGTGCCAGGGTCCGTCACCCGGAAGCAGGGCGGCGCGCAGGTCCCGCCAGGTCTCACCCCGCGTCCAGCCGAGTTCGATCAGGCCCTCGCGCTCCAGTCCTGCGAGGGTCTCCCGCAACCGTTGCTGCTCGGCCCGGGCCGCGAGCGGTTCCTGGTCGTCCGGGCCGGCGATCATGCACAGCACCCGCAGGGGCGGTTCGACGCCCAGCGGGCGCAATGGGTCGGCCATCTTCGGGTGCCGGACCAGAGGAATGGTCGGGCATACGTAACTGTTGCGGCCCGCATCGAAGAGGAACTCCCACGGCAGAGAGGCGAGTTCGGGAGGCTGAACGCGCAACACCATGCGCAGGGGCCGCTCCTGGCGTGCCGCCTGATGGCGGGCCGCGGCCAGCAGAGCCCGTCCCTCGTCGGCCAGCAACGCGTCGAAGAGGAGACGGCCGAGCTCCTGGACAGGCTGCTCCTCAGGAGTGGCGCTGCGTCGTACCGGTTCGGAGGAGGCGATCACCACGTGGGGTATCAGGGCGCTCAGTCCGCGCAGCCGCTCCTCGGGCAGTCGCATCGTGGCGGTCGCCTCGCCCCCGTCAGGACCGCGCACCGTCACCGCGTAGCCGTCCGCACCCCGGGCGCCGATCTCGATCTGGAAGTCGAGTGCGTCCATCCCCGTACCACCCCCGTCGTCCCCCCCAGCGGCAGGCGTTCACCATCCCACGCGGGCGGGTCCCGGGGCGGAGAAACGGCGGGCCCGCCCCGGAGTTCGCCGTCCGGGGCGGGCACGGGCGTCGGGTCACGTCAGCCCAGCGGGTGCATCCAGCCGTGCTTGTCCTCGGTCACGCCCCGCTGGATGTCCAGCAGCGCGTTGCGCAGCTTCAGGGTGACCTCGCCGGGCTCACCGTCCGAGTGCTGCCATTCGGTGCCGGACCGCTTGACGGTGCCGACGGGGGTGATGACCGCGGCGGTGCCGCACGCGAAGACCTCGGTCAGGGTGCCGTTCGTGGCGTCGTTCTGCCACTGCTCGATGGAGACGCGGCCCTCCTCGGAGCCGTAGCCGAGGTCACGGGCGACGGTGAGGAGGGAGTCACGGGTGACTCCCTCCAGGATGGAACCGGTCAGCGACGGGGTGACGATCTTGTCGCCGTACACGAAGTACAGGTTCATGCCGCCGAGTTCCTCGACCCACTTGTGCTCCACCGCGTCGAGGTAGCAGACCTGGTCGCAGCCCTTGGCGGCGGCCTCGGCCTGGGCGAGGAGGGAGGCCGCGTAGTTGCCGCCGGTCTTGGCGTCGCCCATGCCGCCGGGGACGGCGCGGACACGGTCCTCCGAGAGCCAGATCGAGACCGGCTTCACGCCGCCGGCGAAGTAGGCGCCGGCGGGCGAGGCGATCACCAGGAACAGGTACTCGTTGGCGGGCTTCACACCCAGCCCGACCTCGGTCGCGATCATGAACGGACGGAGGTAGAGGGACTCCTCGCCGCCGTGTGCGGGCACCCAGTCGCTGTCCTGCTGGACGAGCACGTCACAGGCCTCGATGAACGTCTCGACGGGAAGCTCCGGCATGCCGAGGCGGCGGGCCGAGGCCTGGAAGCGCCGGGCGTTCTTGTCGGGGCGGAAGGTGGCCACGGAGCCGTCGGGCTGACGGTACGCCTTGAGTCCCTCGAAGATCTCCTGCGCGTAGTGCAGGGTCATGTTCGCGGGGTCGAGGGAGAGCGGGCCGTACGGAACGAGCTGTCCGTCGTGCCAGCCGCGGCCCTCGGTCCACTTGATCGTCACCATGTGGTCGGTGAAGTGGCGGCCGAAGCCGGGGCTGGCCAGGATCGCCTCGCGCTCCGCGGCGGAGAGCGGACTGGCGGACGGCTTGAGCTCGATCGTGGGCTGCGTCATGAGTGGTTGTCCTTCACCGGTTGTGTGTGACGGGCCGCGCTCACGCCCGAACTGCCAGTGGCCAGTGTTAGGACGTCCGAGCATTCCCTCATTCCGCGGCTCCGCGTTCGATTATCGCGCGCGGGGCGCCGGGGACGAAAACTGCGTGAATGCGGCCCTTGGGCTTGCCCAGGGGTTGATGGTGGCACCCGGCGAGGGCATAGCAAAAGCCGCCGGGTGCGGATGCGACCCGGCGGCTCCTGTGTGAAGCGAGTGGCGGCGGGTCAGCCGGCTACTCGTACGGCGAGCGCGTCGCCGATTTCGTCGGTGCTCCGGGCGGGCTTGCCGACGCGCTCCGCGAGGTCGGCCGAGACGGCTTCCTCGATGCGGACGGCCTCCGTCTCGTAGCCCAGGTGGCGCAGCAGCAGGGCGACGGACAGGACCGTGGCGCTGGGGTCGGCCTTGCCCTGGCCCGCGATGTCGGGCGCCGAGCCGTGCACCGGCTCGAACATCGAGGGGAACGTGCCGCTCGGGTTGATGTTGCCGGAGGCGGCGACGCCGATGCCGCCGGAGACGGCGGCGGCGAGGTCGGTGATGATGTCACCGAAGAGGTTGTCGGTGACGATGACGTCGAAGCGGGCCGGGTCGGTGACGAGGTAGATCGTCGCGGCGTCGACGTGGATGTAGTCCGTGGTGACCTCGGGGAACTCCGCGGCCACCCGGTTGAAGATGTTGGTCCACAGGTGCCCGGCGAAGGTCAGCACGTTGTTCTTGTGGACCAGCGTGAGCTTCTTGCGCGGGCGGGCCTGGGCGCGGGCGAAGGCGTCTCGGACGACGCGCTCGACGCCGAAGGCCGTGTTCACGGAGACCTCGGTGGCGACCTCGTGCTCGGTGCCCTTGCGGATGGTGCCGCCGTTGCCGGTGTACGGGCCCTCGGTGCCCTCGCGGACCACGACGAAGTCGATCTCGGGCTGGCCGGCGAGCGGGGTCTCGACACCCGGAAGGAGCTTCGAGGGACGCAGGTTGACGTGGTGGTCGAAGGCGAAGCGGAGCTTCAGCAGGAAGCCGCGCTCCAGGACGCCGGAGGGGACCGACGGGTCGCCGATCGCGCCGAGCAGGATCGCGTCGTGCTGCTTGAGGGCGTCGAGGTCCGCGTCGGTGAGGGTCTCACCGGTGGCGTGGTACCGCTTGGCACCGAAGTCGAACTCCTTGGTCTCCAGCTTCACATCCTGCGGGAGGACGGCGGAGAGGACCTTCAGACCCTGGGCCACGACTTCCTGGCCGATGCCGTCACCGGGGATCACTGCGAGATTGATGCTGCGAGACATGACGGCACCGTACTCCTTGTCCCATGGGATGACACGCCATGTCCGCCATCCGGACATGGCTTTCGCCGCCACGGCCCCGCGGAACGCCGACCCGACGCCCCCCGTTCACCCTTACGTCCTGCGGCCGTTGGGGCGTCATGGGAAGTTTCCCGACATGGACACCCCTGACGTCGGCATCCCTGAACGGCTCGCGCGTCGTATGAGCATGGCCGAGCAGCACGAGTACCTGCGGACGAAGCTGACCCGCCGGCGCGCCCTGGTCACCGCGGGCGCCTTCGCGGGCGGCGGTCTGCTGGCCGGCTGCTCGCAGGGGACGGCGAGGCACACGTCCGGCCCGTCCGTGCGTGCGACGACCGGGCAGGTGCACGGCTCCGTCGTCACGCCCTTCGGCCGTCACCTGGCCTTCGGCGCGGACCCGCGGACCCAGATGCGCGTCTCCTGGCAGGTGCCGCTCGCGGTCAGGAAGCCCTACGTGCGGGTGGGGCTGACGCCCTGGGAGCTGAGCCGGAAGATCGAGGCCGAGGTCAGGCCGCTGCACACGCCCGGCCTGGCGGGTCAGCGGTTCGCGCTGGACCAGTACTACCTGCACGCGGCGCTCGACGGGCTGCGCCCCGGCACGACGTACTACTACGGCGTCGGCCACGAGGGGTTCGACCCGGCGGCGCGCGACCGGCAGGCGACGGTCGGCCGTTTCCGCACGGCGCCCGCCGCTGCCGAGAAGTTCGTGTTCACCGCCTTCGGTGACCAGGGCGTCACCCCCGAGGCGCTCGCCAACGACAAGCTGATCCTCGGCCGCCGTCCTGCCTTCCACCTGCACGCGGGCGACATCTGCTACGCGGACTCGGTCGGGCTCGGCAAGGACTCCGACATCTACGACCCCAGCGCCTGGGACCTGTTCCTCGCGCAGACCGAGTCCGTGGCGAAGTCGGTGCCGTGGATGGTGACGACCGGCAATCACGACATGGAGGCGTGGTACTCGCCGAACGGCTACGGGGGCCAGTCGGCCCGCTGGTCGCTCCCGGACAACGGCTTCGACGCGCGCAAGGCGCCGGGCGTCTACTCCTTCACGTACGGCAACGTCGGGATCGTGGCGCTGGACGCGAACGACGTGTCGTACGAGATCCCCGCCAACAAGGGCTACTCGGGCGGGCGGCAGACGGCCTGGCTCGACAAGCGGCTCGGCGAGCTGCGGCGGACGGCCGACTTCGTGGTGGTCTTCTTCCACCACTGCGCGTACTCGACGGCGACGCACGCCTCCGACGGCGGGGTGCGGGACGCCTGGGGGCCGCTGTTCGCCAAGCACCAGGTGGACCTGGTGATCAACGGCCACAACCACGTGTACGAGCGGACCGACGCCATCAAGGGCGGAAAGGTCGGCAGGCGCGTCCCGGTCGGCGCGTCGACGGACCCGACACGGGACGGGATCGTCCACGTCACGGCGGGCGGCGCGGGCAAGAGCCTGTACCGGTTCCCCACCGGGGTGAAGGACAGCTACGAGGGGAAGGTCAGGAACCGCGAGTCCGTCGAGACCTTCCACTGGACCGGCTCCCGGCAGCAGGAGGCCGAGACCGTGGAGTGGTCACGGGTGCGGTACACCGGCTTCTCCTTCCTCTCGGTGGAGGCGGAGGCGGGCACCACTCCCCGGCTCAGGGTGTCGGCGCTCGCTCAGAGCGGCGAGCGCATCGACCACTTCGAGGTGCGGCGCGGCGCGTGAGCCCCGCGCCGCACCCCGTGCGGGTGCGGCTCCCGGTACGTGGCCCGGCCGTCGGCCGGGGCGTGCGGTCGGCTCA
Organism: Streptomyces sp. NPDC025784; assembly: GCF_055558435.1. Taxonomy (NCBI): domain Bacteria; kingdom Bacillati; phylum Actinomycetota; class Actinomycetes; order Kitasatosporales; family Streptomycetaceae; genus Streptomyces; species Streptomyces sp. NPDC025784. The sequence continues at coordinate 110,615 of NZ_JBVHMN010000011.1, read as the reverse complement.
GTGGCCCGTCTCGCCGCCGTTGTCCCGGCGGTCGAGGGCACGCTGGAGGGCCGCTGCTGCGTTCTTGCGGTCGGAATCGCTCGTACGGGAGATGTGGCGGACTCGGCGGACGGTCGTCTCGGCCATGATGAATCGACTCCTTTGCCTCCGGACGCGGTGGTCCGGAAGTGCGGTGAGGGATTTACGAGACGCCGGATGGGGCGGGGAGCGGTGCCGCAGGGGTTGCCTGCCAGGGGCTCCGGCTCACGACCGCCATTCGCTGGGTCGAGCGAGACGTTCGGCTCCTACAAAACTAGGCGAGGAGCAGGCATCTGTCTCCACAGTTAGTCGGACTTCCTACTATCTGAGACAGCGATTCGGGTCACACCGCTCTGACCTGCACTGATCCCACTGGTCACATCGCTCACGGATGGGTGCGGCCACGGGGTGGCCGCCACCCGCCCGGTGTGACGTCAGAGCACGTCGCCGTCGCGCCAGTCGAAGATCAGCTCGTGCGCGGGGTCGAGGGGGCCCGCCGACGAGGGGCGGACGAAGGCGGCCCCCTCCTCCTCCGGCAGGCGCACCACGCCGTCCGGGCCGAGCACGCAGATCCGGCCCGGCCAGACCTGCCAGCCACGGGCCGCGTAGAGCGCGGCGCCCTCCTCGCTCGCGGAGAGCGCGCCCAGTGCGTACGCGCCGTCGACGATGCGCTCCAGCTCGGCCATCACCCGCCCGCCCAGGCCCGTGCGCCGCACGTCGGCGCGCACACCGACCGCCTCCACGTATCCGGTGCGCAGCGAACGGCCGCGATGCAGGACGCGGCGCTGGACCACCGAGCCGTGGGCGGCCAGGCCCCGCGCGTCGTGCACGAGGACGTGGAGGCCGCCGAGTCCGTGGTCCCAGTCGTGGTCACCGAAGCCCCCGTCGAAGGCGCCGTCCAGGAGCTCACGGACGGCACGGAGGTCGCCCGGGGCGAGATCCGCGGTGTGGGCCGTGCGCAGTCGGGTGGCCATCGGGCCAGTATCGCCCGGGAGTCGACCGCATATCGGTCTAACCCTCAAAAGCGTCTTGACCGGTTAGCCATGAGTGTGGTGAGGTGATCTCACCACCAAGGAGAACTTCAGGGGTTAGGGGAACCGTCATGACCGCGCACCGGATCCACCACCGCACCACCACCGTCCGAGGCCTGGAGATCGCCTACCGGGAGGCGGGCCCCGCCGACGCCCCCGTCCTGCTCCTCCTGCACGGCTTCCCGACCAGCTCGCACATGTTCCGGGACCTCATGCCGCTCCTCGCCGACCGCTATCACCTCGTGGCCCCCGACCACATCGGCTTCGGCCGCTCGGCGACGCCCGCCGCCGACGAGTTCCGCTACACCTTCGACCGACTGGCCGAGATCGCCGGCGAGTTCACCGAGCAGCTCGGGCTGAAGGAGTACGCGCTCTACATCCAGGACTACGGCGCCCCGATCGGTCTGCGCCTGGCCCTCGCGCACCCCGAGCGGGTGACCGCGATCATCACGCAGAACGGCAACGCGTACGAGGAGGGCCTGGGCGCCGACGCGTGGGCACCGGTGCTCGCGCTGATCGCACGGCGCACGCCCGAGACGGAGGCGCCGGTCCGGGAGATCAGCAGCCCGGACGGCATCAAGTGGCAGTACCTGCACGGCGTCCCGGACCCGACGCTCGTCAGCCCCGACGCCTACGAGCACGACGCGGCCCGCATGGCCCGCCCGGGCCAGAGCGAGATCCAGCTCGACCTGATCTCCGACTACGGCTCCAACTTCGCCCTCTACCCGGCGTTCCACGAGTACTTCCGCGACAGCCAGGTCCCGCTGCTCGCCGTCTGGGGCGCGCACGACGAGATCTTCGTCCCGGCGGGCGCCCTCGCCTTCCGGCGCGACCTCCCGCAGGCCGAGATCCACCTGCTCCCCGCCGGCCACTTCGCCCTGGAAACGCACGCGGGCCAGGCAGCCGCCCTGATCGGCGACTTCCTGGCCCGGCATGTCCGGTAGCGGTCAGCCCATGTGCGGGTAGCCGTAGTCGGTCGGCGGCACCAGCGTCTCCTTGATGGCGCGGGTCAGCGTCCAGCGCATCAGGTTCTGCGGGGCACCGGCCTTGTCATTGGTGCCGGAGGCACGGCCGCCACCGAAGGGCTGCTGGCCGACGACGGCACCGGTCGACTTGTCGTTGATGTAGAAGTTGCCCGCGGCGTAGCGGAGCTTCTCCATCGTGTACGCGGCGGCCGCGCGGTCGCCGGAGATGACCGAGCCGGTGAGCGCGTAGTCGGACGCCGACTCCATCTGGGTCAGCATCTCGTCGTACTTGTCGTCCTCGTAGACGTACACGGCGAGGAAGGGGCCGAAGTACTCGGTCGTGAAGACCTCGTTCTCCGGGTCCGAGCACTCGACGACGGTCGGGCGCACGAAGTAGCCGACGGAGTCGTCGTACGTGCCGCCCGCGACGATCGTGCAGGCCGGGTCGGACTTCGCGCGGTCGATGGCCGCCTTGTTCTTGGCGAACGAGCGCTCGTCGATGACCGCGCCGATGAAGTTCGACAGGTCCGTGACGTCACCCATGGTCAGGTAGTCGACCTCGGCCGCGAACTCCTCCTTGAAACCGGAGTTCCAGATGGAGGCCGGGATGTAGGCGCGGGAGCTCGCCGAGCACTTCTGGCCCTGGTACTCGAAGGAGCCGCGGGTCAGTGCGGTCTTGAGAACCGCGCGGTCCGCCGACGGGTGGGCGACGACGAAGTCCTTGCCGCCGGTCTCGCCGACCAGACGCGGGTAGGAGCGGTACTTCTCGATGTTGTTGCCGACCGTCTTCCACAGGTACTGGAAGGTCTTGGTCGAGCCGGTGAAGTGGATGCCGGCGAGGTCGCGGTGCTCCAGGGCGACCTTGGACACCTCGATGCCGTCACCGGTGACGAGGTTGATGACGCCCTTGGGCAGGCCCGCCTCCTCCAGGAGCTGCATCAGCAGCACGGCGGCGTGGGTCTGCGTCGGGGACGGCTTCCACACGACGACGTTGCCCATGAGCGCCGGAGCGGTGGGCAGGTTGCCCGCGATCGCGGTGAAGTTGAAGGGCGTGATCGCGTAGACGAAGCCCTCCAGCGGACGGTGGTCCATGCGGTTCCACACGCCCGGGGAGTTCGCCGGCGGCTGCTCGGCGAGGATCTGCCGGGCGTAGTGGACGTTGAAGCGCCAGAAGTCGACGAGCTCGCAGGGGGTGTCGATCTCGGCCTGCTGGGCGGTCTTCGACTGGCCGAGCATCGTGGAGGCGGCCAGCGTCTCGCGCCAGGGGCCGGCGAGCAGCTCGGCGGCGCGCAGGATGATCGCGGCGCGGTCGTCGAAGGACATCGCGCGCCAGGCCGGCGCGGCCGCGAGGGCGGCGTCGATGGCGTCCTGCGCGTCCTGCTGGGTGGCGTGCGCGCCGGTGCCGATGACGGCCTTGTGGTTGTGCGGCTGCACGACCTCGAAGCGCTCACCGCCGCCGAGCCGCTTCTCGCCGCCGATGGTCATCGACAGCTCGATCGGGTTCTCGGCCAGCTCCTTGAGCTTGGCCTCCAGGCGGGCACGCTCGGGCGAGCCGGGGGCGTAGCCGTGCACCGGCTCGTTGACGGGGGTGGGGACCTGGGTCACAGCGTCCATGTGTTCCGTACTCCTTAGTGAGCGGGTGGTTCGGGCTCAGCCCTTGGTGAGGATCGAGCGGGCGAAGAAGAGGAGGTTGGCGGGCTTCTCCGCGAGGCGGCGCATGAAGTAGCCGTACCAGTCGGTGCCGTACGCGGTGTACACACGCATGCGGTGCCCCTCGGCGGCGAGCCGCAGGTGCTCGTCGCTGCGGATGCCGTACAGCATCTGGAACTCGTACTCGTCCAGTTTGCGCCCGGCCTTGCGCGCGAGCTCCTGAGCGATGGAGATGAGCCGCGGGTCGTGCGACCCGATCATCGGGTACCCCTCGCCCTCCATCAGGATCTTCAGGATGCGCACATACGCCTTGTCGGTCTCCGCCTTCTGCTGGTAGGCGACCTCGGCGGGCTCCTTGTAGGCGCCCTTCACCAGGCGTACCCGGCTGCCGCTCTCGGCGAGACGGCGGGCGTCGGCCTCGGTGCGGAAGAGGTAGGCCTGGATGACGCAGCCGGTCTGCGGGAAGTCCTTCCGCAGCTCCTCGTGGATGGCGAACATCGAGTCGAGGGTGGTGTGGTCCTCGGCGTCCAGCGTGACGGTGGTGCCGATGGCGGCGGCGGCCTCGACGACGGGGCGGACGTTGGCGAGGGCGAGCTCGTGGCCGCCCTCCAGCGCCTGGCCGAACATCGACAGCTTGATGGACATCTCGGCCTTGGTGCCGAGGTCGAGCTGCTTGAGGCGCTCGATCAGGTCCAGGTAGGCGTCACGGGCCGCGGTGGCCTGCTCGGGGGTCGTGATGTCCTCGCCGACGACGTCCATCGTGACCTCCAGGCCCTTGCCCGTGAGGTCCCGGATGATGGGGACGACCTGGTCGACGGTCTCGCCGGGTATGAAGCGGTCGACGACCGGCTTGGTCACCGGGGCCGCCGAGATCAGACGGCGCATCTTGTCGCTGCGCGAGGCGGCGAGAATCACGGGACCCAGCACGGGGCACCTCCACAACAAAGCCAGCAGGAGGCCGAATCCCGACCATTCGGGTACGGCACGGAGAACCACCGTGAAACCTATGGATCGCTCCGATCCTCTGCCATCGACAGCTGTCACGCATCCGTGCCCTGGATCTCAGACATATGTATGAAGGCCGCGCGAAAATGCGGGAGAATGCCCGGGTGACGGGTGAATACAGAGGGGACTACCAGGAGCTGGTCGACGAGATCTCGGCACTGCTCGGCGTGCCGGCGACGCTGGAGAACCGGGACTTCGAGCTCATCGCCTTCGGCGCCTACGACTCCGAGGGCGAGCTCGATCCGTCGGCCCTGGACCCCGTGCGCGCCCGTTCGATCCTCACGCGCCGCTCCACCGCGGCGGTCCGCACCTGGTTCGAGGGCTTCGGCATCACCCGCGCCACCGGTCCGGTGCGTATCCCGCCCACCCCGGAGGCGGGCGTGTACCGCGGAAGGATCTGTCTGCCCGTACGCCATCGGGGTGTCGTCCTCGGCTACGTCTGGCTCCTCGACGACGACCCCGGTCCCACCGCCGCCCAGCTCGCCGCCGCCATGGAGGTCGCCTCCCGCATCGGCGCCCTGCTCGCGGACGAGGCGCAGGCGGGCGCGGACCTCACCCGCGAGCTGCGCGCGGTGCTCACCGCGGAGCGCGGCTGGCAGCGCGACATGGCCGTCGCCGAACTGCGGTCGGCACTCGGCCCGCGCGCCGACGTCCTGCACACCGTCGTCTGCGTGGCGCCGTGGCCGTCGGCCGACCCGGACGACGCCCCCTCCGCCCGTACGGTGCCGGGCGCGACCGCGCTGTGCACGGTCCCGTGGGGTGGGGGCACCTCCGGCGCCACCAAGGCAGGGGACACCGGGCAGAGTCTGGCGCTGCTGGTGCGGCTGAGGTCCGCCGACGTGCTCTCCCCGGCGCTGACGGCGGCCTCCCGGTTCGTCCGGGAAGCGGAGGGCGGGCGCGGGGAGAGCGGGCCGCCGGCGGGCGGTCCGGACGCGACGCGCGGGGAGGACGGACGGCTCCCGGGCGCCGCGGAGGGCGGACGGACCAGGGCCGGCGTGCGCGGCGGGCAGGGCCGGGCCGCGGCCGGGGTCGCCGTCGCCCGCGTGGGTCTCGCGGACCTCGGGGCCGCCTGGCAGGAGGCCTCCGCCGCCGCCCGTGCCGTTCTCGCCGAGCCGCGGCTCGGCCCGGTCGCCGAGTGGGCGTCCATCGGCCCCTTCAGGCTGCTCACCTCCCTTCCCCCGGAGGTGGCCCACGACCCCGTGGTGCAGGTGCTGCTGGCGCCCGCCCACCGCGAACTGGCGCGCACGGCCGAGGTGTTCCTCGACTGCGCGGGCCAGGCCGGCCGTACCGCCGCCGAACTGGGCGTCCACCGCCAGACGCTCTACTACCGCCTGTCCCGGGTCGAACAGCTCACCGGCCTGGACCTGGACGACGGCGAGGACCGGCTGCTGCTGCACATGGCCCTGAAGGGGGCCCGGCTGTAGGGGCCGTGCGGGCCGGTACGCCGTCAGGGGCCCGCCAGCAGGTCGCCGACGGCCGCGATGCCCTCGGTGATCGCCCGTTCGCCCACGTCCCCGAAGCCCAGGACCAGCCGGGGCGGCTCGCTCGCGCCGGTCGAGCGGCACGGGCTCATGCCGTAGAGGCCGACGCCGCGTTCCCGCGCCGCGGCCACGACGGCCCGCTCGTCGGCATCCGGGGCGAGGTGCGCGACCGCGTGGAAGCCGGCGGCGAGGCCCGTGAGACGCACCGCGGGGGCATGCTCGGCGAGTGCCGAGACGAGCGCCGCGCGCCGGGCCGCGTAGACCGTCCGCATGCGGCGCAGATGACGGTCGTGGCGGCCGGACTCGATCAGCCGGGCGAGGGCCAGTTGGTCGAGCGTCGGGGAGCCGCGGTCGGTGAGGTGCTTGGCCCGGGTGAGCGGGTCGGTGAGCGCGGGAGGACAGAGCAGCCAGCCGATGCGCAGCGCCGGCGCGAGGGACTTGCTGACGGTGCCGACGGAGACCACCCGGTCCGCGGCGAGCCCCTGGAGCGCGCCCACGGGCTCGCGGTCGTAGCGGAACTCCGCGTCGTAGTCGTCCTCGACGACGTACGCGTCCCGTCGTGCCGCCCAGTCGACGAGGGCGAGCCGGCGCCCGGGGGCGAGGACCACGCCGGTCGGCCACTGGTGGGCCGGGGTGACGATGACGGCCCGCGCTCCGGTCACGTCGAGCGCGGCGACGTCGACGCCGTCCTCGTCGACCGGGACGGGCACCGCCGTCAGGCCCGCCGCCTCGGCCGCCGCCGTCGCCGTGGCGGGCGCGCCCGGGTCCTCGTACGCCACGACGCGCACGCCGGTCCGGGCCAGGGCGTGCAGGGCGAGGCCCAGGCCCTGCGCGTAGCCGGAGCAGACCACGATCCGTTCGGGGTCGGCCGCCGCGGCCCGCACCCGGCGCAGATAGCCGGCCAGCACCTCGCGCAGGACCGAACTCCCGCGCGGATCCCCGTAGTCGAGGTCGGAGGTCGGCATGGCCCGGCCCGCCTCGCGCAGCGCCCAGAGCCAGTCGGTGAGGGGGAAGCCGCCGAGGTCCGGTACGCCGTGGCGGAAGTCGGCGATGAGCCCCGGGACCGCCGGGGGCGCGGAGACCGGCGCGGAGGGCACGTGGGCGACCGTCGCGACCCGGGTGGCGGAGCCGACACGGGTCACCAGGTAGCCCTCCGCCTGGAGTTGGGCGTAGCAGTCCTGGACCAGACCTCTGGACAGGCCGAGCGTGCGGGCCAGTTCGCGGGAGGACGGCAGGCGCTCACCGGGGCCGAGGCGGCCGGTGCGGATCGCGTCGCGGACCTGGCGCTCCAGCTGGGCACGCAGGTGCTCGCCGCTGTCCCGGTCGACGGACAGGAGCAGTTCGGGTGACAGACCGGCCCACTGCAACGGCATGGAATTGGAGCTTACCGGCGGTCCGGCGCGCGCCTAGCGTCGTTCTCATGACGACTACCGCGACGACTTCCCCGGCCCGCCCGCGTCTGGTCACCCGTCCGCTGCTGCTCCGCTTCGTGAGCATGGTCGGCGCCTCGACCGGCTTCTTCCTGCTCCTGTCGGTCGTCCCCCGCTATGCGACGGCGTCGGGCGCGGGCCCGGCCACCGGCGCGCTGATGCTGTCCACGGTCCTCGGCGAGCTGGCCGCCCCCCGTTTCGTGGCCCGTTACGGCCACCGGTTCGCGCTGGTCGTCGGGCTCGTGCTGCTCGGCGCACCCGCCCTGTTCCTGACCCTCTCGCAGGACCTGGCATGGATCGTGGCCGTGTGTCTGGTGCGGGGCCTCGGCTTCGCGCTCACCCTGGTCGCGGGCGGGGCGCTGACCGCGTCGCTCATCCCGGCCGAGCGGCGCGGTGAGGGGCTGGCCCTGGTCGGAGTGGTCTCCGGCGTCCCCTCGCTGATCGCCCTGCCGCTGGGCGTGTGGCTCGCCACGCACGTCGGGTACACGCCCGTCGCGATCGCCGCGGGTGTGGCGGCGCTGGCCTCCGTCGCCTCCGTGCCGGGTCTGCCGGGCCGTCAGGAGCCCGCGCCGGGTGGGGAGAAGCCGGTGGGTGTGGTGGCCGGCCTGCGCACCGGAGGCCTGGTGCGACCCGCCGCGGTCTTCGCGGTCACGGCCGTCGCAACCGGCATCGTCGTCACGTTCCTGCCGCTCGCGGTGCCCGCCGCGCTGGACGGCGTGGTCGCGGTCGCCCTCTTCGTCCAGCCCGCCGCGTCGACGGCGGCACGCTGGGCGGCGGGCCGCCACGCCGACCGGCACGGGCCCGCGCGGCTGGTGCTGCCCGGTCTGGTCCTGTCCGTCGTGGGCATGCTGGTCACCGCCGCGACCGGCAGTGCGGTCGCCGTACTCGCCGGCGTCGCCCTGTTCGGCGTCGGCTTCGGCATCGCCCAGAACGCCACCCTGACACTCATGTACACACGGGTCACCGCGTCCGGGTACGGCACCGTCACCGCGCTCTGGAACCTCGCGTACGACGGCGGCATGGGCGTCGGCGCGGTCGGCTTCGGAGCGCTCGCCGGGTGGACGGGCTACTCCTGGGCGTTCGCGCTCACCGCCGTGCTGATGCTGGTGGCACTGGTGCCCGCCGTGCGCGACCGGCGGACGGAGGCACCCGCGCGGCCGTCGTGCTGAGCACGCCGTGCCGAGGCCCCCGGGTGCCGGGGGCCCGCCCGGACGACCTCAGCCGGACGCCGTCTCCCCTCGGCCTTCGGCCTTCGCCGCGCCGTCGAGCACCCGTCGCAGGCCCTCGGTCAGCTGCTCGGCGGTCGTCGCCGAGTCCGCGTCGAAGAGCCACTGCACGCTGAGTCCGTTGAGCAGGATCTGGTAGAAGCCGCCCACCGTGCGCAGCGTCTCCTCGTCCACGTCGTCCTCGGATCCGCCCATGAGCAGGGGGACGAGGCCGCGGCGCCCCTCGTCCGAAGCCTTCACCAGGTGATCGCGGACCGTGGGCAGCCGGTCGGTGTTGGTGATCACCTCGAAGGTGAGCATCCAGATCGCGCGGTCCTCGACGAAGGACCTGGTGACGTTCGCCCAGACCTCCTGGAAGCGGGCGAGGGAACCCGGCTCCCCGACGGCCCCGCCCGCGCCGATGGATTCGAACGTCCCGCCGACGTCCGAGATGAGTTCGACGTAGGCCTGGGCGAGGAGCGTGTCCTTGGAGCCGTAGTGGTACCCGATGGACGCCAGGTTCGTCCCCGACTCCTTCACGATGTCGCGCGCCGTGGTGCGCACGAACCCCTTCGCCAGCAGGCAGCGCTTGGCGCCTTCGAGCAGATCCTCACGGTGTCCCATGCGGGTCAGCGTACCCCGATCCACACAAGCGTCCCATACGAGCGTCTCAAACCAACGTCCTATACGCTCGTACTAGACAAGCGTTTAAGACGTGCGTACAGTCACTGCCATGACGAACCCGAAGAGCACGACCGCCTCCGCGTCCGGCACCCTCGCCGGCCGCCGCGAATGGACCGCCCTCGGCGTCCTGATGCTTCCGCTGCTCCTGGTCTCCATGGACGTCTCGGTCCTCTACTTCGCGATCCCCGCGATCAGCGCGGACCTGGAGCCCAGCGGCACCCAGCAGCTCTGGATCTTCGACATCTACGCGTTCGTGCTCGCGGGCCTGCTGATGACGATGGGCTCCCTCGGTGACCGCATCGGCCGCCGCAAGCTCCTGCTGATCGGTGCCGCCGCCTTCGGCACGGCCTCCGTGATCGCCGCCTACGCCGACAGCGCCGAGATGCTGATCGCCGCCCGCGCGGTCCTCGGCATCGGCGGAGCGACCCTGATGCCGTCGACGATGGCGATCATCCGCACGATGTTCACCGACCCCGGACAGCGCGCGAAGGCGATCGGACTGTGGTCCGGCGTCATGACCGGCGGCGTCGCGCTCGGCTCGGTGATGAGCGGCGTCCTCGTCGAGTACTTCTGGTGGGGCTCGGTCTTCCTGGTCAACCTGCCCGCGATGGCACTGCTGCTGATACTCGGCCCGATCCTGCTCCCCGAGTCCAAGGACCCGAACCCCGGCCGCTTCGACCTGCTCGGCGTGCCGCTGTCGATGGCCGCCGTCCTCCCCGTCATCTACGGCATCAAGGAGATCCCCTCCGAGGGCTGGAACGTCCGCTACGTCGTCTCCATCACCGTCGGCCTGCTCTTCGCCGCCCTCTTCGTCCACCGCCAGCGCACCACGAAGTCCCCGCTCATCTCCCCCGCCCTGTTCCGCGGCCGGGGCTTCGCCCCCGCGGTCGTCCTCAACCTGGTCTCGTCCTTCGGGATGATGGGATCGGCGTTCTTCACCACGCAGTACCTCCAGTCCGTGCTCGGCAAGAGCTCCATGGAGGCCGCGCTGTGGGCGCTGCTCCCCACCGTCCTGGTCGGCGTCGCCGCGCCGGTCGCCGCGCAGCTCGTGCAGAAAGGCGTGCACCGCGCCCACGTCGTCTCCGGCGGCTTCGTCACCGCCGCCTGCGGCTACGCGCTGCTGGCCCTCGCCGGCACCGACTCGATGTGGCTCGTCCTCGCCGGCGCCGGTGTCCTCGCCTCCGGCATCGTCACCGTGATGTCGCAGATGATGGACCTCGCCCTCGGCACGGTCCCCGTCGGCAACGCCGGTGCCGCGTCCTCCCTGCTGGAGACGGGCGCCGAGTTCGGCGGTGCGCTGGGCATGGCCGTACTCGGCTCCATCGGCACCGCGGTCTACCGGCACGACATGCCCTCCGGGGTTCCGGCCCCCGCCCACGAAACCCTCGGCGGCGCGCTGGCCGTGGCCCGGCAGCTCCCCGGCGACACCGGCCAGGCACTGGCGACGGCCGCCCGGGAGGCCTTCACCCACGGCATGCAGGCGGCGGCGATCGCGGGCACGGTGCTGCTGCTGGGGGCGGCGGCCCTGGCCACCGCGACCCTGCGGAAGGTGCACGTCCGGGAGGCCGAGACCCCGGACGCCACGCACCCGGAGGCGGAGGGAGCGACCGCCTGACGCGGTCCACCGAGCACGTTCCGCGAGGGGCCCGGACCACCGGAGGGTGGATCCGGGCCCCTCGCGTGCGCGGCAGCGGACCCCTCGTCCCCGGAGACCCGCCCCTCGGTGGCCGGCGCGCGGGGCGCGCCAGGCCGGAACGGATCAGAACGGGTCGGAACCGCGGTGCTCCGGCCGCCACCTGCCGGGACTCGTCGTCCTGGTCGCCACCTACCGGGGCCCGTAGGCCGGAGCACGTGGGCAGGAGCCCGCAGGCCGGAGCGCCTGGGCCGGAGCACATAGGCCAGAACGCCTGGGCCGGAGCCCGTAGGCCGGAGTACCTGGGCCGGAGCACGTAGGACGTAGCCGTCGCGCCGGTCGCCGCCCGCCGAGCGCGCCATCGGTCGGAGTGCACCGGCCGGAGTCGCCGCTTCCGGTCGCCACGCCTGAGGACCCGGCCGGCCCCGGCGCACAGGCCGGAGCCGCCGCTCCCCCTCGCCGCCCCCAGGGCCCGTCGGTCCGAGTGCGCCGGTCGGAGCCTTCCTGTCCGAGACGCGTGCCAGGATGTCCTCGTGGCACAGACTTTCGGTACGCCGTTCATCGGCCGCGCGGACGAACTCGCCCGGCTCACCGGCGTGCTGGAGCGGGCGACGCAGGGCGACCCACGCGCCGTGCTGGTGGCGGGCGACGCCGGCGTCGGCAAGACCCGCACCCTCGCGGAAGCCGCGGCGCACGCCGCCGCCACCGGCATGACGGTCCTCACCGGCCACTGCGTGGATCTCGGCGACGTGGGCCTGCCGTACCTGCCGTTCACGGAGATCCTCGGTGCCCTCGCCGCGGACGAACGCTTCGCCCCCGCCCTCGCGGCACACCCTGCCGTGGGCCCGCTGCTCGGCGCGGGACCCGGCACCGGCGCGGACCACGGCGGACGGCTCCAGCTCTTCGAGGGGCTGGCCGGACTCCTCGCCGCCGTGACCGACATCAGCCCGCTGCTGCTGGTCCTCGAAGACCTGCACTGGGCGGACCAGTCCTCCCGCGACCTCCTGCGCTTCCTGCTCAGCCGCGGCATCCTGCAACGGCCGGCGGCCGGCGCCTCCGCGCACCGCCTCGCGGTCTTCGCCTCCTACCGGGCGGACGACCTGCACCGGCGCCACCCCCTGCGCCCCCTGCTCGCCGAGCTGATACGGCTGCCCGCCGTCGACCGCCTCGAACTGCGGCCCATGCCCGACGCCGAGGTCGCCCGCCTCGTCCGGGCGCTGCGCACGGACCCCGTGCCGGACACCACGGTCACCCGCATCGTCGAACGCGCCGAGGGCAACGCGTTCTACGCGGAGGAACTGCTCGCCGCGCTGCCGGGCGGCGTCGACCCCGCCTCGCCCGCCATGCCCAGCGGCCTCGCCGACGTCCTCCTCATTCGGATCGAGCAACTCTCCGAGACCGCCCAGCAGGTGCTGCGCACCGCCGCCGTCGCCGGCCGCCGCGTCGAGCACGACCTGCTGCGCGACGCCGTACAACTGCCCGAGGACGCGCTGGAGTCGGCGCTGCGCGAGGCCGTCGGACGACAGCTGCTCGTCCCCGACGAAGCTGCCGCGTACTCGTTCCGGCACGCCCTGACCCGCGAGGCCGTGTACGCCGACCTGCTGCCGGGCGAGCGGGTCCGGCTGCACGGAACCTTCGCCAGGCTCCTCGCGGAGAACGGCCGTTCGGCACGGAGCGCGGCGGAGCGGGCCCATCACTCGCGCGAGAGCCACGACCTCGCCGACGCGCTGACGGCCTCGCTCGAAGCCGCCGACCACGCCCAGCGGGTCGGCGCGCCCGCCGAGGAACTGCGCCACGTGGAGATGGCCCTCGAACTGTGGCCCGCGGTGGACGCCGCGGCCCGCCCGGGGGACGGCGACCAGGTGACCCTCACCCTGCGCGCCTCCGCGGCGGCCGCGCGGGCCGGCGAGTCCCACCGGGCGGTCCACCTCACCCGCGCCGCGCTGGCGCGGGCGGGCTCGGACGCCGACTCGGAACTCGCGGCGCGCGTCCGCTACACCCTCGCGGGCAACCTGATGCGCATCGACAGCCTGAAGGCGGCCTTCACCTACAGCAGCGAAGCGCTCGCCATGATCCCCGAGGAGCCTCCGTCGTACACCTGGGTGTGGGCGGCGGCCACCCATGTCATGGCGGCGCGGTACGTGGGCCGGGACGAGGACGCCGAGCGGGTCGCCCGCCAGGCGCTGCGCACCGCCGAACAGCTTCGGCTCGTCGACGCGCAGGCCGACCTGTTGGTCTCCCTGGTCGGCCTGGAGCCCGACAACCGGCGTACGCGGCGGGGCCGCGACCGGCTGCGGCAGGCCCGCGAGCTGGCACGCGGCTCCGGCAACGTCCCGGTCGAGATGCGCGCGCTCTACAACCTCGCCATCGGCTGCTACGAATCGGGCGACCTCGACGAGTGCCTGAACTGGCTCGGCGAGGGCCTGGACCGTGCCCGCCGCTCCGGTCTCGTCTCCTCGCCGTACGCGTTGGAGCTGCGCTACCTCCAGTCACTGGTGCTCTACACCCTGGGCCGCTGGGACGAGTGCGTCACCGCGGCGGCGTCCGATGCCGAGCGGCTGCCCGCCGCGGCCGGGTTCGCGACCGGCCCCGCCCTGTACGTGGCCGTGGCGCGCGGTGACGAGGACGCCGCCGACCGCGCCCGTGCCCTGCTGGCGGGGCCGTTCGACTGGCTGGCCACGCTCATCGGCGGGATCGTGCTGACCGATGCCGCCGCCCTGCGCGGGGACGCCGACGCCGCCGTCGGGCGGATGCGCGACACGATCGGCGCGCTCACCGGGAACACGGCCACCGACCGGCCCGACGTCGGGGTCAGGCTGGCCGCGCTCGCCCTGTCCGCGGTCGCGGACACGGCCGTGGAGCTGCGGCTGACCGGGGACGAGGCGGGGGCACGGCGGTGGACCGACACCGCGGCCGAGCTGGTGGAGACCGCGCGGGTCACCGCGGACCGGGGCGAGGACGGTTCGCGGCAGGGGCCGGAGGGACTGGCCTGGCTGGCGCGGGCCGAGGCGGAGTGGCTGCGCGCGCACTCCGGGCCGGACGTGCCGGCCTGGGAGAAGGCCGTCACCGCGTTCGGCTACGGCGATCCGTACGAGCTGGCCCGTTGCCGGTGGCGGCTCGCCGAGGCGCTGCTCGCGGCGGACCGACGGGTGGAGGCCGCCGAGCAGGCGCGGGAGGCGCGTGGGACCGCGGTCCGTCTGGGGGCGGAGCCGCTGCGTGAGGCCGTGGATGCGCTCGTGCGGCGCGGGCGCCTGGGCGAGGCGCCGTCCGGCGCGGACCGCTCCCCCGTGCTGACCGCCCGGGAGAGCGATGTCCTGCTGCTGCTCTCGCGGGGGCGCACCAATCGTCAGATCGGGGAGGAGCTCTTCATCAGCGGCAAGACGGCTAGTGTGCACGTGTCCAACATCCTCGCGAAGCTGGGTGCCGCGAGTCGCACGGAGGCCGTCGCCATCGCCTACCGAGAGGGCCTCGTCGCCCCCGGCCCGGACGGCCCCTGACCCCGGCCGGGACGGTCCCCCCGACCTCGGCCGGGACGATCCCTGCCCCTGGACGCGGCGCTCCGCCGGCCCCGATCGGACGCCCCGGCCCGGATGCCTCGGCCCGGGATCCCACGGCTCTGGATGCCACGGCCCCAGGTCGGCGCCGCCCAGGGTTCCTTCGCCCCCGCCGCCCCTACCCGTCCCCTGCCCTGGGGCTCCGCCCCAGACCCCGCTCCTCAATCGCCGGAGGGGCTGTTTCTTGCTGATGCACTCCCCCACTTGCAGCACCACACCGACCAAGGCCGTCCAGGCCGATACGACAACGCCGGACGCGCCGGTGCCTCCGGAGTACGGAAGCTCCCAGCCCGTCCGGCGTTTGAGGACGAGGCCGTCCAGGCCGATGCGGGGGTCTGGGGGCGGCAGCCCCCAGGGGTGCGGGCGACCTCAGACGAGGTTGACCGAGCGAGCCGAAGCCGCTCCGATCTCCTCCGACAGCTCGCCGAGCACCGCCGGCGAGACCGTGTCGTCCACGGTGAGGACGGCGACCGCCTCGCCGCCCACCGCGGCACGGGCGACCTGCATGCCGCCGATGTTGATGCCGGCCTCGCCGAGGATGCGGCCGACGGTGCCGACGACACCGGGACGGTCCTCGTAGCGCAGCACCACCATGTGGTCGGCGAGCGCGAGGTCCACGTCGTACTCGCCGACGGCGACGATCTTCTGGAGGTGCTTCGGCCCGGCCAGCGTGCCGGACACCGAGACCTCCTGGCCGTCGCCGAGCGTGCCGCGCACGGTGACGACGTTGCGGTGGTCCGGGGACTCCGAGCTGGTGGTCAGCCGGACCTCGACGCCGCGCTCCTGCGCGAACAGCGGGGCATTGACGTACGACACCGTCTCGTCGACGACGTCCTCGAACACGCCCTTGAGCGCGGAGAGTTCGAGCACCTTGACGTCGTGCTGGGTGATCTCGCCGTACACCTCGACGTCGAGACGGACGGCGACCTCGCCCGCGAGGGCGGTGAAGATGCGGCCGAGACGCTCGGCGAGCGGCAGGCCCGGCTTGACGTCCTCGGCGATGACACCGCCCTGGACGTTCACCGCGTCGGGGACGAGCTCGCCCGCGAGGGCCAGGCGCACCGAGCGGGCGACGGCGATGCCGGCCTTCTCCTGCGCCTCGTCGGTCGAGGCGCCGAGGTGCGGAGTGCAGACGACCTGGTCGAGCTCGAAGAGCGGGGAGTCCGTGCAGGGCTCCTTCGCGTACACGTCGAGGCCGGCGCCGGCGACGCGGCCCTCCTTGAGCGCCGAGTACAGCGCCTCCTCGTCGACGATCCCGCCGCGCGCGGCGTTGACGATGCGCACCGAGGGCTTGACCTTGTGCAGCGCCTCGTCGCCGATGAGGCCGAGGGTCTCGGGGGTCTTGGGGAGGTGGACGGTGATGAAGTCCGACACCTCCAGCAGCTCGTCCAGCGACAGCACCTTGACGCCCATCTGCGCGGCCCGGGCGGGCTGCACGTAGGGGTCGTAGGCGACGACCTTCATGCCGAACGCGGACATGCGCTGCGCGACGAGCGCGCCGATGCGGCCGAGGCCGACGACGCCGAGGGTCTTCTCGGCGAGCTCGACACCGGTGTACTTGCTGCGCTTCCACTCGCCGTTCTTCAGGGCCGAGTTGGCCTGCGGGATGTTGCGCGCGGTGGCGAGGAGGAGACCGCAGGCCAGTTCGGCGGCGGTCACGATGTTCGAGGTGGGGGCGTTGACGACCATCACGCCGGCCTTGGTGGCGGCGGAGACGTCGACGTTGTCCAGGCCGACGCCGGCTCGTGCGACGACCTTCAGCTTCTTCGCGGCCGCCACGGCCTCGGCGTCGACCTTGGTGGCCGAGCGGATCAGGATGGCGTCGACGTCGGCGACGGCGGGCAGCAGTTCGGCGCGGTCCGCGCCGTTGCAGTGCCGGATCTCGAAGTCCGGGCCCAGGGCGTCGACGGTCGCGGGCGACAGCTCTTCAGCGATGAGTACGACAGGTTTCGAGCTCACGTGAGTCCTCACAAGTCCAATGCGGACGGCCGTCCCGACGGCCGCAGGCGGTGGAGGTTGGCTAGCCGCGTGGAAGACGCACGACGCTGTGGGCCTGACGCGTATGTTGTGCAGCAGTGTAGTGGCGTCACGCCGTTCGTCTTACGCCGCTGCGGAAGGATCACCCGTCCGTGGCTGGACGGGATGGACAACGCCGTGTGCTCGGCGTTACCCGGGGTTCGACGAAGGGGCCGAAGCGTCACGCTCCGGCCCCCGCGTCGTTCGGCTCACGCCTCGTCGTCGTTCACCCACGACATGAGCTTGCGCAGCTCCTTGCCCGTGGTCTCCAGGAGGTGGTTCTCGTCCTGGGTCTTGTACTCGTTGTACTTCTTCAGACCGGAGTGGTACTCCTCCATCCAGTTCTTGGCGAACGTGCCGTCCTGGATCTCGGCGAGGACCTTCTTCATCTCGGCCTTGGTGGCGTCCGTGATGATGCGCGGCCCGGTGACGTAGTCGCCCCACTCGGCGGTCTCGGAGACGGACCAGCGCATCTTCTCCAGGCCGCCCTCGTACATCAGGTCGACGATGAGCTTCAGCTCGTGGAGGCACTCGAAGTAGGCGATCTCCGGCTGGTAGCCGGCCTCGGTCAGGGTCTCGAAGCCCGCCTTGACCAGCGCGGCCGTACCACCGCAGAGGACGGCCTGCTCGCCGAACAGGTCGGTCTCGGTCTCCTCGGTGAAGGTCGTCTTGATGACGCCGGCACGGGTGCCGCCGATGCCCTTGGCGTACGAGAGCGCGAGCGCGAAGGCGTTGCCGGTCGCGTCCTGCTCGACGGCCGCGATGCAGGGAACGCCGCGGCCCTCCTCGTACTGGCGGCGCACCAGGTGGCCCGGGCCCTTGGGCGCGACCATGGCGACGTCGACACCGGCCGGGGGCTTGATGAAGCCGTAGCGGATGTTGAGGCCGTGGCCGAAGAACAGGGCGTCGCCGTCCTTCAGGTTCGGGGCGATGTGCTCCTCGTAGACCTGGGCCTGGATCGGGTCCGGCACCAGGATCATGATGACGTCGGCCTCGGCGGCGGCCTCCGACGGCGTCACCACGCGCAGGCCCTGCTCCTCGGCCTTCGCCTTGGACTTGGAGCCCTCGTGCAGACCGACGCGGACGTCGACACCCGAGTCACGCAGCGACAGCGCGTGGGCGTGGCCCTGGCTGCCGTAGCCGATGACCGCGACCTTGCGGCCCTGGATGATGGACAGGTCGGCGTCGTCGTCGTAGAACAGCTCGGCCACTGGGGTTCTCCTTGGTGTGCTCGTGTTGCGTCCCACCGTACGGCGGGCGGGGGAAGGGAAGTCTTCGGGTCTCGGTATGCGGGCGGACTGTGTGCGCCGTCCGCCCGCACCGGGACGTTTTCCGGGATTAGGCCGACCGGTCCAGAGCGCGCAGCGACCGGTCCGTGATCGAACGCGCCCCGCGCCCGATCGCGATCGTGCCGGACTGGACGAGTTCCTTGATGCCGAACGGCTCCAGCATCTTGAGCATGGCCTCCAGCTTGTCGCTGCCACCGGTCGCCTCGATGGTGACCGCCTCCGGGGAGACGTCCACGGTCTTGGCGCGGAACAACTGAACGATCTCGACGATCTGGGAGCGCGTCTCGTTGTCGGCGCGGACCTTCACCAGAACGAGTTCGCGCTGAACGGCCGAACCGGGTTCCAGCTCGACGATCTTCAGCACGTTGACGAGCTTGTTGAGCTGCTTGGTGACCTGTTCGAGCGGGAGTGCCTCGATCACGTTCACCACGATGGTGATGCGGGAGATGTCGGGGTGCTCGGTGACACCGACGGCCAGCGAGTCGATGTTGAAGCCACGACGGGAGAACAGGGCCGCGATCCGGGCGAGGATGCCGGGCTTGTTCTCGACGAGGACGGAGAGGGTGTGCTTGCTGCTCATGATCTGACTCGGCTCTCTCTCAGTCGTCTTCGTTGTCGCCGAAGTCGGGGCGGACGTCCCGGGCTGCCATGATCTCGTCGTTCGAGGTGCCGGCGGCGACCATCGGCCACACCATCGCGTCCTCGTGGACGATGAAGTCGACGACGACCGGGCGGTCGTTGATCGAGTTCGCCTCTTCGATGACCTTGTCCAGGTCGTCCGGGGACTCGCAGCGGATGGCGTGGCAGCCCATGGCCTCCGACAGCTTCACGAAGTCGGGGACGCGGGTGCCGGCGCTCGGCTGCTTGCCGTCCGCCTCCGGGCCGGAGTGCAGCACGGTGTTGGAGTAGCGCTGGTTGTAGAAGAGGGTCTGCCACTGGCGGACCATCCCGAGGGCGCCGTTGTTGATGATGGCGACCTTGATCGGGATGTTGTTCAGGGCGCAGGTGGTCAGTTCCTGATTGGTCATCTGGAAGCAGCCGTCGCCGTCGATCGCCCAGACCGCGCGGTCCGGCTGACCGGCCTTGGCGCCCATCGCGGCCGGGACCGCGTAGCCCATCGTCCCGGCGCCGCCCGAGTTCAGCCACGTGGCGGGCTTCTCGTACTGGATGAAGTGCGCGGCCCACATCTGGTGCTGGCCGACGCCCGCGGCGAAGATCGTGCCCTCCGGCGCGAGCTGCCCGATGCGCTCGATGACCTGCTGCGGCGAGAGCGAGCCGTTGTCGGGCTGGTCGTAGCCGAGCGGGTACGTCTCGCGCCAGCGGTTCAGGTCGTTCCACCAGGCGGAGTAGTCGCCGGCGTGTCCCTCGCCGTGCTCCTTCTGCACGGCCTGGATCAGGTCGGCGATGACCTCGCGGGCGTCACCGACGATCGGCACGTCGGCGGCGCGGTTCTTGCCGATCTCGGCCGGGTCGATGTCGGCGTGGACGATCTTGGCGTACGGGGCGAAGCTGTCCAGCTTGCCGGTGACGCGGTCGTCGAAGCGGGCTCCGAGGGCGACGATCAGGTCGGCCTTCTGCAGCGCGGTGACGGCGGTGACCGCACCGTGCATGCCCGGCATTCCCACGTGCAGCGGGTGGCTGTCGGGGAATGCGCCGAGCGCCATCAGGGTGGTGGTGACGGGCGCTCCGGTGAGTTCTGCGAGGACCTTCAGCTCGGCGGTGGCGTTCGCCTTGAGGACGCCGCCGCCGACGTACAGGACGGGCCGCTTGGCCTGGGTGATCAGCTTGGCGGCCTCGCGGATCTGCTTGGCGTGCGGCTTGGTCACCGGGCGGTAGCCGGGCAGGTCCTGGACGGGCGGCCACTGGAAGGTGGTCCGCGCCTGGAGGGCGTCCTTGGCGATGTCGACGAGGACCGGTCCGGGGCGGCCGGTGGAGGCGATGTGGAAGGCCTCCGCGATCGTCCGCGGGATGTCCTCCGCCTTGGTCACCAGGAAGTTGTGCTTGGTGATCGGCATGGTGATGCCGACGATGTCCGCCTCCTGGAAGGCGTCCGTGCCGATCGCCTTGGAGGCGACCTGACCGGTGATCGCCACGAGCGGCACCGAGTCCATGTGCGCGTCGGCGATCGGGGTGACCAGGTTGGTGGCACCGGGGCCCGAGGTCGCCATGCAGACCCCGACCTTGCCGGTGGCCTGCGCGTAACCGGTGGCCGCGTGGCCGGCGCCCTGCTCGTGGCGGACGAGCACGTGCCGCACCCGCTTGGAGTCCATCAGCGGGTCGTACGCCGGAAGGATCGCACCGCCGGGAATGCCGAATACGGTCTCGGCCCCGACCTCCTCAAGCGAGCGGATGAGGGACTGCGCGCCCGTGACGTGCTCGGGGGCGGACTGCTGTCCTCCGGAACGGGGCCGCGGCTGCGGATGGTGGGCCCCGGTGGCCTGCTCGGTCATCGGCATTCTCTTCTCGATGCTGAGGGTTTTTGCGAGTTTTGTGCGGTGTACGACATGTGCCTGTGCAACAAAAAACCCCTCGTGCCGTGAGGCAAGCGAGGGGAGCGCGCCGGGTGCGGTCGCTGGGTGTCCCGGGTCCGTCCGGTGGCCACCTAGCTTCAGCCGACGCGCTTTCCAAGTACGAGAATTCGGGTGCGCATGGCATTGACCCTCCCCCCGGCACGCACCGACTGTCAAGTGGGTGGGACGGGAGTCTCATTATGTGAGCGGAGGGCCGTACCGCCCCCGAAAACTGCCGGCACACCACTCGTATACACCCCTGGGCCGCCGCCCGCGAACGCGGGCTCGACGGGGCCGTGGGGCACCGGATAATGGCCGGAAGAGAGCGCTCTGCGCAGCCGGTACTCGTCGAGCGGCCCGGAGAACGCCATGCCCTGCCCATGAGTGCAGCCCATCGCGCGCAACGCGATGACCTGCTCCGGAAGGTCGACGCCGTCGGCCACGGACTGGAGCCCGAGGTCGGTGGCGATCCGCAGCAGCCCACTGGTGATCTTGTGCAGGCGGGCGGACTCGACCACTCCCTCGACCAGACTCCTGTCGAGCTTGAGCACGTCCACGGGGAGTCTCCTGAGCGCCGTGATGGCCGCGTAGCCGCTGCCGAAGCCGTCCAGGGCGATACGGACGCCGAGGCGCCTGAGCGCGTTCAGCCGGCGCTCCAGCTCGTCCAGGGAGACCCGGGGATCGGTGTCGGACAGCTCGATGATCAGGGCGCCGGAGGCGAGCCCGTGCCGGGTGAGCAGGGCTTCCACGGAACCGAGGGTGCCCGAGCGGTCCAGCAGCCGCCGCGCGTTCGTCCGGACGGTGACGGGCACCGTGACGCCCGCGGCGGTCCGCTGGGCGGCCAGCTCGACGGCTTCCTCTAGCACCCAGCGGCCGAGCTCGGCGGTCTTGTCGCTGTCCTCGGCGACGCGCAGGAACTCCGCGGGCGTGAAGAGCACGCCCTGGGCGGAGCGCCAGCGCGCCTGCGCGGTGACCGACGTGATCCGGCCGCTCTCGAGCGACACCACGGGTTGGTGCAGCAGCGCGAACTCGCCGTCCTGCAGGGCCGACCTCAGCCGGGTCGCCAGCTCCGCCTTGCGCACGACGTCCTGCTGCATCTGCGGCGCGTACAGCTCGACGCGTCCCTTGCCCGCGGCCTTGGCGCGGTACATGGCCAGGTCGGCGTTGCGCTGGAGCTCTCCGGCGCCCAGGCCCGGTTCGGCGAAGGCGACGCCGATGGACGCGGCCACCCGGACATCGTTGCCGTCGATGGAGTAGGGCTGGGAGAGGGTGACCCGCAGCCGGTCGGCCAGCTCCATGATGTGGTGTTCGCGGGCGCCACGGTCGCGGTTGCCGTCGCCGACGATCAGGGCCGCGAATTCGTCGCCGCCCAGGCGGGCGGCGGTGTCGCCCTGCCGTACCGAGTCCTGGAGTCTGCGGGCGGCCTGGACGAGGAGTTCGTCGCCGGCCTGGTGCCCGATGGTGTCGTTGACCGCCTTGAAGCCGTCGAGGTCGATGAAGAGGACGGCGCTGCCGCGGTCGGAGGAGCGGCGGCCGGAGAGCGCCTGCTGGACGCGCCGGGTGAACAGCGCGCGGTTGGGCAGGTCGGTGAGCGGGTCGTGCTCGGCGTTGTGCTGCAACTGCGCCTGGAGGCGGACCCGCTCGGTGACGTCGCGGCTGTTGAAGATGAGGCCGCCGTGGTGGCGGTTGACGGTGGACTCCACATTGAGCCAGCCGCCGTCGCCGGACCGGAAACGGCACTCGATCCGGGTCGTGGGTTCCTCGGTCTGGCTGGCCGCGAGAAAACGTCGTACTTCGTGAACTACGCAGCCGAGGTCTTCGGGGTGGATGAGCGCGGCGAGCTCGGAGCCGACGAGATCGTCGGCGTCGCGTCCGTAGACTCCGGCGGCGGCCGGGCTGACGTACCGCAGGACGCCGTTGGGCGCGGCGATCATGATGACGTCGCTGGAGCCCTGCACCAGGGAGCGGAAGTGGTTCTCCTTCTGGGCGAGCTCCTGGGTGAGGGTGATGTTGTCGAGCAGCATGATGCCCTGGCGCACCACGAGGGCCAGCACGACGAGGCCCGCGGTGATCAGGACCACGCGGTCCACGTCGTGGCCGTTGAGGACGTTGTAGAGGATGCCCAGCGTGCAGACGGCGGCGGCCAGATAGGGCGTGAGGGCGGCCAGCGAGCCGGCGATCGGGCGTGAGGCCGGATACCGGCCGTGGCCTCCGTCCTGGGGGTTCACGTGCACGTGTCCCCCTTGGTGTGCGTCGGGCTGTGACGGCAGTGGTCCGTCGTGCCCCTGTGGTCCGTCGGCCCCTTCCGGGCCCTGGAATCCGTGGGATGCGTGGTCCGCCCGCTGCGCGGCACGGTGTCCCCGGCGCTGCCCCGGAATGTGCTCGTGGACCACGCGCGCGTGCCCGTCCGCGGGGTGGTCGTCGGGGTCCGGCTGTCCGTGCCGGGTGCCGACCCAGGGCGCGTATGCGAGGAGCAGTGAGCCGGCGAACCAGCCCGCGTCGAGGAGCTGGCCCGAGTGATAGCTGTTGTGCAGGAGCGGCGAGGTGAACAGGGCGTCGCACATCACGGTCAGGGCGAGCGCCCCGATCGCCGTGTTCACCGCGGAGCGGTTCACCGACGAACGCCTGAAGTGCAGCGCCAGCACCATGCTGACCAGCGCGATGTCCAGCAGCGGGTACGCGAGGGACAGCGCGGTGTGCGCGACGCTCGGGCCGTCGAACTTCGCGGCCTGGGCGAGCGCGAGGCTCCACGACAGCGTGAGCAGCGAACCGCCGATCAGCCAGGCGTCCAGCGCGAGGCACACCCAACCCGCCTTGGTGACGGGCCTCTTGGCGAGCACGAGCAGTCCTACGATGGCGGGTGGCGCGAAGCACAGGAAGAACAGGTCGGCGTAGCTCGGGCTGGGAACTGGGCGGTCGAGGACCACCTCGTACCACCCCCAGACCAGGTTCCCGAGCGAGGCCATGGCGGAGGAGAGCGCGAACAGCAGCCACGCCGGTCGAAAACGGCTGTGCCGGCTACGGGCGTAGCGGAAGCAGGAGGCGGCCGCGGTGCCCGCCGCGGCGCTCAGTCCGAAGTCGCCCATGATCAGCGCAAGTCCGGCGGAGCCCCAGCCGAGCGCGGAACCGACGGCGTATCCCGCGCACACGAAGGCCAGTGCGAGTTGTGAGTACAGACCCGTCCCACCGCCGCACACCGGCCGACGGGTCAGCAGTGCCCCTGGCGAGCTCACCGGGGCCATCCGGAGTCCCGCTGGTCGCCGTGGGCCGGGTGCGCATGCCTCCGGCGGCCGCCGTGCCTGCGGTGGTGATGGCCACCAAGACCGTGGCCGCCGTACCCGGCGTGGCCGCGTCTGCGCGTGGCGGCGCGCAAGGGCCGTCGTCTGCGGCTCCGCCGCGTCGGATCGTTGGTCCATAGGCCGTGCATCGCCCGTCGCCCCCCTCGCAGTCCGAATGTTCAACCCCGGCGCCGAACGGTGCGCGGCGCAGCCCCTGTCGGGACGATACACCAGTCTCGTCACTCAGGGACATAGTTCCTCTACGCTCCGTAACGACCAGCACGGATGTCGGAACTGCCCGCGTTCGGGGAACTGCGGAGGGTGCTCGAAGCGGACGGTGCGCGAACGGGACGTGACCTAAGCGCCGGTGGTAAGGACCACGTTCCGCAGCGGCTCCCGGTTCACGAATCGGTTCAACTGGTCCGCCAGGAGACGCTTGGCGCGCGGCATGAACGCCGAAGTGGGACCGCCGACATGAGGGCTGATGAGCACGCCGGGCGCGTGCCACAAGGGGTGTCCCTGCGGCAGCGGCTCGGGATCGGTGACGTCGAGGGCCGCGGTGAGCCGGCCGCTCTCCAGCTCGCCGAGCAGGGCCTTGGTGTCCACGACGGGGCCGCGCGCGACGTTCACGAGGAGCGCGCCGTCCTTCATCCGGGACAGGAACTCGGCGTCCACCAGGCCTCTCGTGTCCTCGGTCAGGGGCATGGACAGCACGACAATGTCGGCCTCGGGCAGCAGGGCGGGAAGTTCCGTGAGTGGATGCACCAGACCGCGCGCCATGGTGCGCTCGGAGCGCGCGACGCGCGCCACCCGCGCCACCTCGAAGGGTGCGAGCCGGTCCTCGATGGCGGCCCCGATGGACCCGTAGCCCACGATCAGCACGGACTTGTCGGCGAGCGCGGGACGGAAGCCCGAGCGCCACTCCCCCTTGTCCTGGGCGCGCACGAAGTCGGGGATGCCGCGCAGTGAGGCGAGGGTCAGGGCGAGGGTGAGCTCCGCCGTGCTCGCCTCGTGCACACCGCGCGCGTTGCACAGCTGTACGCCCGGACGCAGCTGCCCGAGGCTCGGCAGGACGTGGTCGACGCCGGCGGAGAGCGTCTGCACGACCTGGACGGACGTCATCCCGGGCATCGGCCGCTGCGAGACGGCGGGCGGCTTCATGTAGGGGACGACGTAGAACGCGCACTCGGCCGGGTCCGCGGGGAAGTCCTGGCCGCCGTCCCAGAAGCGATAGGTCAGGCCTTCGGGGAGGCCTTCGATCTCGTCGGCGCGAATCGGGAGCCACACATCGGAAGTCATGGTCAGGAGGCTATGCCAGGCACCCGGAGACACAGAGGTTAGGTTGGGGTGCCAGCAAGGGGAGGATTACGGCCAGGTGGAGCGCAGGACGATCGGGGCGGCGGCGCTCGAGGTGGGCGCGGTCGGGCTCGGGTGCATGCCGATGAGCTGGGCGTACACCGCTTCGCGGCAGCGTGGCGAGGAGTCGCTGCGCGCGGTGCACACGGCGCTCGACCAGGGCTCGACGCTGCTCGACACGGCCGACATGTACGGCCCCTTCACCAATGAGCTCCTGGTGGGGAGGGTGCTGAAGGAGCGGCGCTCCGACGCCTTCGTGTCGACCAAGGTCGGTCTGCTGGTCGGCGAGCAGCACATCGTGGCCAACGGCCGCCCCGGCTACGTGAGACGGGCGTGCGACGCGTCGCTGCGCCGGCTCCAGACGGACGTGATCGACCTCTATCAGCTGCATCGCGCGGACCCGGAGGTCCCGGTCGAGGAGACCTGGGGCGCGATGGCCGACCTGGTCACCGCGGGCAAGGTCCGCTCGCTCGGCCTGTGCGCGGTGGGTGCCCGGTCCGGCCGCCGCTCGGGGGCACGGCTGCACGACGGGACGATCCGGCAGCTGGAGCGGGTGCAGCAGGTCTTCCCGGTCAGCGCGGTCGAGGCCGAGCTGTCGGTGTGGTCGACGGAGGCGCTGGACGCGCTGCTGCCGTGGTGCGCGGCGCGCGGGGTCGGCTTCCTTTCGGCGATGCCGCTCGGCAACGGTTTCCTGACCGGCACGCTGACCCCGGGCGAGGGTTTCGAGCCCGACGACCTGCGCGCCCGCCACCCGCGTTTCACCGCGGAGATGATGGCGGCGAACCAGCCGATCGTGGCGGGGCTGCGGCGGATCGCCCGGCGGCACGGGAACGAGGTGACGCCCGGGCAGGTGGCGCTCGCGTGGGTGCTGGCGCAGGGGCCGCAGGTGGTTCCGGTGCCGGGGACCAAGCAGGAGCGCTGGGTCACCGAGAACGCGCGGGCGGCCGGACTGCGGCTGACGGCGGCCGACCTCGCCGAGGTGGCGGCGCTGCCGGGGGCGCGGGGATCCTGGGACTGAGCCCGCCCGCTGCGGGACCGTGGGCCTCGGGCTTCGGTGATCGGGAACCTGCGCGGCACCGGCGGTGTATGAACAGTAGGACCGCCGCGTCGAAGGGACCTTGATCGTGCAACGACGAGTGGTGACGGCCGTGTTGGCCGCGGCAGCGCTTCTGGTGACGGCCGGCTGTTCCTCCGGGGACGGGGGCGCGCCGGACGACAAGAAGAGCGCGTTCCCGGGCCTCGGGAGTTCGGCGCCTGCGCCGTCGTCCTCCGGGAGTCCCACCGAAAAGGCACCCCCGGCGAAGGGCTCGGTGAAGGTGGTGCGGACGGTCGCCGAGGGTCTGAAGACGCCCTGGGGGCTGGCGCCGCTGCCGGAGGGCGGGCTCCTGGTGTCGTCGCGGGACGAGGGGACGATCGACCGGGTGGACGAGAAGACCGGCCGGAAGACGGAGCTCGGCGAGGTCCCGGGGGTCGCGCCCGCGGGCGAGGGCGGCCTCCTGGGCATCGCGCTCTCCCCGGACTACGCCTCGGACCACATGGTCTACGCGTACTTCACCACCGCCTCGGACAACCGCATCGTCCGCATGCTGTACGACGCGAAGAAGCCGCCGGGTGAGCAGCTCGGCGCCCCGGACACCGTCTTCAAGGGCATCCCCAAGGGGGTGATCCACAACGGCGGCCGGATCGCGTTCGGCCCGGACAAGATGCTGTACGCGGGCGCGGGCGAGACCGGTGACCGGGGACAGGCCCAGGACAGGAAGGCGCTGGGCGGCAAGATCCTGCGGATGACCCCGGACGGCGATCCCGCTCCGGGCAATCCCTTCGGCGACTCCGTCGTCTACTCGTACGGCCACCGCAATGTGCAGGGGCTGGCCTGGGACGACAAACAGCGGCTGTGGGCCTCCGAGTTCGGCCAGGACACCTGGGACGAACTGAACCAGATCAAGCCCGGCGACAATTACGGCTGGCCGGTGGTCGAGGGCCGTGGCGGCGACGCCAGGTATCACGACCCGGTCGCCCAGTGGCACACCGACGACGCCTCCCCCAGCGGCATCGCCTACGCGGAGGGTTCCATCTGGATGGCGGGCCTCAAGGGCGAGAGGCTCTGGCGCATTCCCCTGAGCGGCACGAAGGCGTCGGCGGCCCCCGAGTCCTTCCTCAAGGGCGAGTACGGCCGCCTGCGGACCGTCGTCTCCGCCGGTGGCGACAAGCTCTGGCTGACGACGAGCGAGACGGACGGCCGCGGCAGCCCCGCGAAGGGGGACGACAAGATCCTGGAGCTGAAGGTGAGCTAGGTGCAGCGCCCGGGGACGGGGCCGGATCCTGGCCGGGGTCGTGGTCCCCGCCGGAGCCTGACTCCAGGCCTCGCCGGGGTCGGAGTGCCGGCCGGGACGTGCTGCCCGAGTCTCGGGCCCAGGGTCGGGGTCGTGGTCGGCGGTCTATTCGGGCTCGGATCCCTGCTCGGACGTGGGCTCGGGTCCCCCGTCCGGCTCGTGGTCGGCGTTCTGTTCCTGCTCGGGCGCCTGCTCGTGTTTCGGCAGTCGTACGACCACCTTGCCCGAGGACAGGTCTATGGGGCCGCGCCCCGGGTCGCCGTCCGTCAGGTCGACCCGGCTCAGCTCCAGTCGCTTGCGTTCGTCGTTGGTGTGCTTGCGGCCTGGTGCGAAGAGCTCCTCGAACATGTTGAACACAGCGCCTCCCTCGGCCCGGATCCTTCACAGCGTAGATCTCAGCCCGTCGCCCTGGCGGCCGGGGCCTCCGGGGGGAAGAGCCGCAGCCGGTGTGCGAGCGCCGCGGCCTCTCCCCGTCCTGAGACGTCCAGCTTGGCCAGAATGTTCGAGACGTGGACGCTGGCCGTCTTCGGGGAGATGAACAGCTCCTCGGCGATCTGCCGGTTGCTGCGGCCGGCGGCCACGAGGCGCAGCACGTCGCGCTCGCGGCTGGTGAGGCCGAGCGCCAGCGCCGGATCCTTGGGGGCAGGAGCGCCCGGTCCGGGGGCGGCGGTCAGGTTCAGCCGGGCTCGCTGGGCGAGCAGTGTGACGGCGTCGGCGAGCGGACGCGCGCCGAGGTGATCGGCCGCCGCCCCGGCCAGCCGCAGCAGTTCGGTGGCGCGGCCGCGGTCGTCCTCCTCGGCGCCCGAGACCAGCAGGGCCTCGGCGAGGCGGCACCGGACCCGGGCGAGGTCGTAGGGGCGCTCCAGGAGTTCGAAGGCGGTGACGACCTCGGACCAGTCGTCCGGGGCGGTGATCCCTTCGGCACGCCGCAGTTCGGCGCGCACCCAGGCCTCGTGGGCGAGCCACACGGGCGCGCCCGTGGCCAGCCGCTTCGCCATGGTGCGGACGCGTTCCACGGTGTCGGAGCGGCCCGCTTCGGCGTGGGGCAGTCCCCGGGCGTCCGCCTCCGCGGTGGCGGCGGCGAGCAGCAGCGGCCAGGCGTAACGCTGGGTGCCGGGCGGGAAGCCGCAGTCCAGGGCCTGTTCCAGGACGGCGCGGGCGTCGAGGAGACGGCCCTCCGCCGCGGCGACGCCGAGGGCGGTGCGCAGCAGTGGCAGGGCGTGCTGCGGCTGGATGTCGTGGGTTCCGAAGTGGTGGCCGGCGGCCGCCAGTTGGCGTCCGGCCTCGGCGAGGTCACCGCGGGCGAGGGCGAGGGGGGCGAGCCGGGAGGCGCCGACGCCGGACGGCTTGCCGCTGAGCCCGATACCCAGCGCGTTCCGCGCCGCTTCGGTGGCCTCGTCCCAGTGGCCGAGGGAACCGAGCGACTCGGAGAGGTTCCCCCAGATCCAGGCCTCGGTGTCCAGCAGCCCGTGCTTGCGCGCGAGTTCGGCGCCCTCGCGGAGGATCCGGACGGCTTCCCGGGAGCGGCCGACCGATTCCAGGTGGGAGGGCAGGTTGATGTGCACCCGGCCCATCACGAGGAAGACGTCCTGCCGGACCACCTGCTCCCTGACCTCGTACAGCTCTTCGAGCCCTGCCTCGACGTCGCCCGAGTCGACCATGAGTCCGCCGAGGGTGAGCCGTGCGTTCAGCTCGATGTCGCGGGCGCCCACCATGCGCGCGTACTCCACGGCACGCTCGGCGGCGGAGACGGCGCCCGGGCCCGGTTCGTGCAGCATGCACCAGGCGGCGACGTTCGACAGGACGTCGGCGTGCACCTCGGACGGCGGGAGGCCGCGTACCAGGTCCTGGGCGGTGGCGAGTTCCGTCCAGCCGTCGCCGCGGGCCTGTGCCTGGATGAGGCGAGAGCGCTGGATCCAGAACCAGGCGGCGCGCAGGGGGTCTCCCTTGACCGCGCCCGGCGAGGAGTTCGGGGGCGCGGCCTCGTCGTCCAGGAGGTGCAGCGCCCGCTTGGTGATCTTCAGGGCGCGCTCGCGCTCCCCGCAGAGCCGGCCCGCGACGGCGGCCTCGGCCATCAGGTCGAGGTAGCGCAGGGGTGTGGTGGCCGGGTCGCAGCCACAGGGCGGGTAGACCTCCACGTAGTCGACGGGCCGCAGTTCGGCGCGGACGGCGTCCGGGGTGACGTCCCACAGCTCCATCGCCCTTTCCAGGAGCCGCAGTTGCTCGGAGGGGGCGTGGCGGCGGCGGGCCTGGACGGAGGCGTCGAGGACGGCGGGGAGGGCCTTGGCCGCATCGTGGGCGTGGTACCAGTAGCTGGCCAGCCGGGTGACGCGCTCGTCGGCCGGTACGAGCGCCGGGTCGGCCTCCAGGGCCTCGGCGTACCGGCGGTTGAAGCGGGAACGCTCGCCGGGCAGCAGGTCGTCGCTGACGGCCTCGCGGACCAGGGAGTGGCGGAAGCGGTAGCCGTCGCCGCCGGGTGAGGCGAGCAGGATGTTGGCCCCCACGCAGGCGCGCAGCGCCTCGATGAGGTCGTCCTCGGCGAGCCGTGCCACGGCGGCGAGCAGCGGGTACTCGACGGTGGAGCCGCCCTCGGCGACGATCCGAGTGACCCGCTGGGCGCTTTCGGGCAGGCCCTCGACCCGGACGAGGAGCAGGTCGCGCAGGGAGTCCGTGAGCCCGGTGGGACAGCCCTCGTGCGCGGCGACGGCGAGTTCCTCGACGAAGAAGGCGTTGCCGTCGGAGCGGCCGAAGATGTCGTCGACCTGGGCCGGGTCGGGTTCGTGGGCGAGGATCCCGGCGATCTGGCGGCCGACCTCGGCGCGGCTGAAGCGGCCCAGTTCGATGCGGCGGACCGTGCGCAGCCGGTCCAGTTCGGCGAGGAGGGGGCGCAGCGGGTGCCGGCGGTGGATGTCGTCGGCGCGGTAGCTGGCGACGACGACGAGACGGCCGCTGCGCAGCGTGCGGAAGAGGTAGGCGAGGAGGTGGCGGGTGGAGGCGTCGGCCCAGTGCAGGTCTTCGAGGGCGACGACGACGGTGCGGTCGGCCGCGACGCGCTCCAGGAGACGGACGGTGAGTTCGAACAGGCGGGCCATGCCCTCCTCTTCGTACCGGCGGCCGGAGGTCTCACCGAGCTCCGGCAGGAGCCGGGCCAGTTCCTCCTCCTGTCCGGCCGCCGCGGCCGCGAGCTCGTCGGGGAGTTGCCGGCGCAGGGCGCGCAGGGCGGTGGAGAACGGTGCGAAGGGGAGACCGTCGGCGCCGATCTCCACGCAGCCGCCGCAGGCGAAGACGGCGCCCGCGCGCGTGGCCGCCGCGGCGAACTCCTCCAGCAGGCGGGTCTTTCCGACGCCCGCCTCACCGCCGAGCAGCAGCGCCTGCGGCTCGCCCGCGGCGGCGCGGGCGAGCGCGTCGTTCAACTCCCCCATCTCGTCGGTGCGTCCGACGAACACCGGGCTGACGGACCTGGTCTCCACAGGCCCGAGCATCGCACAGGGGTCCGACAGTGCGGCACCGGATATCGGGACGACGTCCGCGGTGCCGGTGCCTGGGGCGGGGGCCTTACGGACGAAGGCGCCGACCTTCTCGGTCGGCGCCTCGCCGGGGAGGTTCCCTGTCGTGTTCCGCGGCGGGCGGCCGCCCCCGGTACGGCCGCCCGCCCGTGCCCCGGCGTTCACGCGACGCGTGCGAACCGGTGCCTGCGGGGGTGCTTGCTATGTCCCTCGTTCTCGTTGCGTCCTGCCTCACGCGCGGCGGCGTTTCGGGCGGCCCGGCGGACGCGGCGCGCCTCCCGGACGAGCCGGTGGGTCTCGGCCTCGCGGATGAGCTCTGCGGAACGGATCTGGTGGAGCTCGTACTCGAACATCTCGTGTCCCTCGTGAAGAGTCGGTTTCGGCCTCGCTTGTTCGCGATGCCTCAACTTTCGTCTCCCAGGGGGGTGCGCCACATCGGGAGAGTTCCGCATCTTGCGCGCGTGAGGGGCCTTAGGACGGACCCGGATGACCGGCGCCGGCCCTAAGGCCCCTCAGACGTGCGGGACGGACGGAGTGTGTCAGCCGGTGGAGGGCAGTCCGAGCAGGATGTCGGAGTACTTGGCCACCGCGAGCACGAGGCCGATGACGCCGAGCGAGACGCCCGCCCAGGCGACCGACTTGATCCAGGCGGCCTGCGGCCTGCCGGGTGCGCCGAAGGCGGGCCGGGCGAGCACGACGACGCCGACGATCAGTGCGGCCAGCGCGAACAGGCCGCCCACCAGGGCGGTCGCCGCCCAGGCGTCGCCGTAGACCTCCTTGACCTGCTTGGCGACGCTGGCGGAGGAGGAGGTCTGGAGCTGGCCGACGAGCGTCTCTCGGGCGGCGGCGACGGTGGCGACCCAGCTGCCGGTGAGCGAGACCACGCCGAGCCCGGCGGACACGACGGCTGCCGCGCCCTGGCCCACGCCGGTGGCTCCCCCGCCGTCGCCCGGGGTGTCGTCCTCGGCCGTGTCGTCGCCGGTGGTGTCGTCGGCCTCGTCGGTGACGCTGCCGTCCGCCTCGGTGCCGTCCGCCTCGGTGACGTCCTCCTTGGTGACGTCCACGGTCTTCTCGTCGCTCGTGGCCCCGGTGTCGGTCCCGGCTTCGTCAACTGTCTTGGTACCCATGCCCCGCACCGTACGGACGCTGTCTGAGAAGTCTCTTAATGATCGTCTTGCGCGGCACGCGCGCGTGCGGCACGCCATTCCGGCGCGAGGACGGACCAGACCTCCATGTCGTGGCGCGCGTCCCGGTAGACGTAGCTCTGCCGCAGTACGCCGTCCCGGGTCATGCCGAGCCGCCGGGCGACGTTCAGGCTGGGGGTGTTCGCGCTCGGGGCGATCCACTCCACGCGGTGCATGCCGCGCTCGTCGACGGCCCAGTCGATGAGGACGCGCATGCCGCGGGTGACGAGTCCGCGGCCGGCCGCGGCGGGCTCCAGCCAGCAGCCGGCCTCGCAGGTGCCCATGGCGGTGTCGAAGATCCGGAAGAGCAGTCCGCCGACGAGTTTCCCGTCCAGCCAGATCCCGTGCAGGCTGCCGCTGTCGGCGGCGCGCTTGTCCGCGTACAGCTGGAGGTAGTTCCGCGCGGAGTCGAGGTCCGTCACGTGGTCCGGGAGCGACACATGGCGGCCGATGTAGTCCCGGCCGCGCTCCATGTGCGTGAAGAACTCCTCGGCGTGCCAGGGCTCCAGGGGCCGCAGCTCCGCTCCGTCGTCACCCAGGGATATCGCGTACATCCCGCTGTCGCTCCTTCTCCAGTACGTCCGCCACGTCGGCGTCCACGACTTCGGCCAGCCTCTCATGGGCGGCACGGCACTCGGGCGGCTCGATGCTGATGCGCGGCAGGCAACGGTCGAGGCGGCGGGGCAGCCACCAGTTCGCGCCGCCCAGCATGTGCATGAGGGCGGGCACGAGCAGCGTGCGCAGGACGAAGGCGTCGAGGGCGACCGCCGAGGCGAGGGCGATGCCGAACATCGCGATGACGCGGTCGCCGCTGAGCACGAAGGCGAGGAAGACGGAGATCATGATGACGGCGGCGGAGTTGATCACGCGACTGGTCTCGGCGAGACCGACCCGGACGGCGCGCCGGTTGTCCCGGGTCTCCAGCCATTCCTCGTACATCCGGCTGACCAGGAAGACCTGGTAGTCCATGGAGAGCCCGAAGAGGACGGACACCATGATCACGGGCAGGAAGGGTTCGATCGGCCCGGCACGGCCGAGTCCGAGCCACTCGCTGCCCCAGCCCCACTGGAAGATCGCGACCACGACCCCGAAGGCGGCGGCGACGGCGGCGACGTTCATCACGGCGGCCTTCACGGGGATGCCGATCGAGCGGAAGGCGAGCAGCAGCAGGACGCAGCCGAGCCCGATCACGACACCCACGAAGAGCGGGAGTTTGCCGACGACGACGTCCGCGAAGTCGTCGTAGCTGGCCGTCACCCCGCCGACGTGCACGTCGAGCGCGGTGCCCGCTTCGGCCCGTGGCAGCACCTCGGCGCGCAGCCGGTCGACGAGGTCGCTGGTCTGCCGGGACTGCGGCGCGGAATCCGGTACGACGGTGAGGTACGCGGTGTCGCCGCCGCTGTCGTAGGTCACGGGTGTCACCGTCGCGACGCCCATGGTCGCCCGGAGCGTGGCGTCCAGGTTGTCGAGCGCGAGCCGGCCCCCGGCCCCGCCGACCCGGGTGACGAGGGTCAGGGGGCCGTTGACGCCGGGTCCGAAGCCGTCCGCGACGAGGTCGTAGGCCTGGCGTGTGGTCGTGCGCCCCGGGTCGTTGCCCTGGTCGGAGGTGCCCAGACGGAGCGAGAACGTGGGCAGGGCGAGGAGCACCATGACGGCCACGGCGACGGTGCCGAGGAGCTTGGGGTGCCGTTCCACGAAGGCGGACCAGCGGGCGGCGAACCCGGTGGGGAACTCCGGTTCGGGCCCGTGCTCGTGGAGCCTGCGCCGTTCGCGGCGGTTCAGCGCGCGTGGGCCGATCCAGGAGAGCAGGGCCGGCAGCAGGGTCACGGAGGCCGCGACGGTGAGGACGACGGTCAGGGAGGCGGCGACCGCGACGCCGTTGAGGAAGCCGAGCCGCAGGATGAGCATCCCGAGCAGGGCGATGCAGACGGTGGCGCCCGCGAAGACGACCGCGCGCCCGGTGGTGGCGACGGCGTTCCGCGCGGCCTCGTCGGCGGGGAGGCCGCGTTTGAGGCCCCGCCGGTGCCGGGTCACGATGAACAGCGCGTAGTCGATGCCGACGCCGAGTCCGATCAGCATGCCGAGCATCGGCGCGAAGTCGGCGACGGTCATGGCCTGTCCGAGGAGCACGATTCCGGCGTACGCGGTGCCGACGCCGACCAGTGCGGTCGCGATGGGCAGCAGGGATGCGGCGAGCGAACCGAAGGCGAGGAAGAGGACGACGGCGGCGACGGCCACGCCGACGACCTCGGCGAGGTGCCCGCCGGACGACTGGGTGAGCCCGATCGCGCTGCCGCCCAGCTCGACTTGGAGCCCTTCGCTCTCGGCGGCCTTCGCGGTGTCGACGACGGCCCGGGCCTCGGCCTTGTCGATGTGCTCGGCGCGGTCGTCGAAGGTGACGGTGGCGTAGGCCGTGCGGCCGTCGGAGCTGATCCGGTCGGTGCCGCGGCTGCCGTAGGGGCCGGCGACGGAGGCCACTCCGGGCAGGTCGGCGATCCGGTCCAGGGTCCGGGTCATGGTCGGTTCGACGTCGGAGGAGCGCACGGTGGCCGACGTGGTGTGCCAGACGACGGTGTCGCTGTCGCCGCCGAGGCCGGGGAAGCCGTCGGACAGGAGGCGGGCGGCGCGGCCGGATTCGGTGCCGGGGACTTCGTAGTCGTTCGAGTAGGCGGAGCCCGTGACGGCAGCGGCGGCGGTGACGCCGCCGAGGGCGAGAAGCCAGAGCAGTAAGGCCACGAGGCGGTGTCGGACACACCAGCGTGCGAGGGCTGCCACGGACGAGCTCCCTGAGCGATTTGTGGATCTTTATCGGGAACTGCCCGCAAAGAACGCATGACTTATGCGTCATCACTCTTGCAGCCGATAGTGATCGTTCGCCCCGTTCACGGGGCTCCTCAGGAGAGTGCGAGCCAACTCACAGGACATTCCCGTGAACTCTGTCGCCCCGCGAGGCGCCGGTCAGTCGAACTGGTCTCCCACGGCCATGACCATCACGCCGGCGACCATCAGCCACAACGCCCGCCGCGTGCGACCACGAGAACCGAGAACCGAGGCGATCGCGCACAGGGCGGCACCGGAGGCGTACGAGAGGGATACGAGCGCGGGCGCGGAGCCGGTGGAGCGCAGCGCCGAGGCGGCCAGCCCGGCGACGGTCAGCAGCGCTCCGGCACAGACCGCCGTCCAGCGGGCCCGCCGTACTTCGTGCGCCGGGTCCTCGACGTCACCGGGCTCCACGTCAGGTATCTCGGAGTCACTGCTTCCGCTCATGGCGCGGGAGCGTAGCGCGTGTCCCTGAGAAGGCGCGCGCATGCCCAGGGGGGTGCATCGGAAGCGATGCACCCCCCTGGGGTTCGGAAGAGGACGGGCTCAGCCCTCGCTGACGCCCAGCTTCTCCAGGATGAGCTCCTTGACGCGGGCCGCGTCGGCCTGGCCGCGCGTGGCCTTCATGACCGCGCCGACGAGCGCGCCCGCGGCCTGGACCTTGCCGCCGCGGATCTTGTCGGCGATGCCCGGGTTCCCGGCGATGGCCTCGTCGACGGCGGTGGTGAGCGCGCCCTCGTCCGAGACGACCTTCAGGCCGCGCTTCTCGACGACCTCGTCGGGCTCGCCCTCGCCGGCGAGCACGCCCTCGATGACCTGGCGGGCCAGCTTGTCGTTGAGGGAGCCCTCGGTGACCAGGGCGGTCACGCGGGCGACCTGCGCCGGGGTGATCGGCAGGTCCTCCAGGGTCTTGCCCGACTCGTTGGCGCTGCGGGCCAGTTCGCCCATCCACCACTTGCGGGCGGACGCGGCGTCGGCACCGGCCTCGATCGTGGCGACGATCGGGTCGATGGCACCGGCGTTGAGGATCGACTGCATGTCGTGGGCGCCGATGCCCCACTCCTCGCGCAGCCGGTTGCGGCGGGCCAGCGGCTGCTCGGGCAGACCGGCGCGCAGTTCCTCGACCCACTCACGGGACGGGGCGACGGGGACGAGGTCGGGCTCCGGGAAGTACCGGTAGTCCTCGGCCTCCTCCTTCACGCGGCCCGAGGTCGTGGACCCGGTGTCCTCGTGGAAGTGGCGGGTCTCCTGGATGATCGTGCCGCCGGAGTTCAGCACCGCGGCGTGGCGCTGGATCTCGAAGCGGGCGGCACGCTCCACGGAGCGCAGCGAGTTCACGTTCTTCGTCTCGGAGCGCGTGCCGAACTTCTCGCGGCCGTGCGGACGCAGCGACAGGTTCACGTCGCAGCGCATCTGCCCCATCTCCATGCGGGCCTCCGACACACCGAGCGCCCGGATGAGCTCGCGCAGTTCGGCGACGTAGGCCTTGGCGACCTCGGGGGCCCGCTCGCCCGCGCCCTCGATCGGCTTGGTGACGATCTCGATGAGGGGGATGCCCGCGCGGTTGTAGTCGAGCAGGGAGTGCGAGGCGCCGTGGATGCGGCCGGTGGCACCGCCGACGTGCGTCGACTTGCCGGTGTCCTCCTCCATGTGGGCGCGCTCGATCTCCACGCGGAAGACCTCGCCGTCCTCCAACTGCACGTCGAGGTAGCCGTTGAAGGCGATCGGCTCGTCGTACTGGGAGGTCTGGAAGTTCTTCGGCATGTCCGGATAGAAGTAGTTCTTCCGGGCGAAGCGGCACCACTCGGCGATCTCGCAGTGCAGCGCGAGGCCGATCTTGACGGCGGACTCGACGCCGGTCGCGTTGACGACCGGGAGCGCGCCGGGCATGCCGAGGCAGGTCGGGCAGGTCTGCGAGTTGGGCTCGGCGCCCAGCTCGGTCGAACACCCGCAGAACATCTTCGTCTTGGTGCCGAGTTCGACATGGACCTCGAGGCCCATGACGGGGTCGTACGACGCCAGCGCGTCCTCGTACGACACCAGGTCGGTCGTGGTGGTCACGGTGAAACTTCCCTCTCAGCCCAGCAGGACGTCGTCGTCGCCCAGCCGCTTCAGCTCGCGGTACAGGATGGCGAGACCGGTGGCGATCGCGACGGCGGACACGGTGGCGTCGATGAGCCGCAGCGTGTCGTGCTCGGCGCGGGCCTTCTTGATCTGCTTGGCGACCCCGAACGCGCCGAACGCGGTCCCGGCCATCGACAGATACGTACCGGACTTCGACTTCTTGAAGCCCTTGGCCTTGTTCAGTGCACTCACAGCGACGGAGCCTCCTCGATCAGCGGGTGCCCCCACTTTTCCACGAAGGCGGCCTCGACGGCGGCGCCGACCTTGTACAGCCGGTCGTCCTTCAGCGCCGGAGCGATGATCTGGAGACCGACGGGCAGGTTGTCCTCCGGCGCGAGACCGCAGGGCAGCGACATGGCGGCGTTGCCCGCCAGGTTGGTCGGGATGGTGCACAGGTCCGCCAGGTACATCGCCATCGGGTCGTCGGCACGCTCGCCGATCGCGAAGGCGGTGGTCGGCGTGGTCGGCGAGACGATGACGTCGACCTGCTCGAAGGCCTTCTCGAAGTCGCGCGTGATGAGCGTGCGGACCTTCTGGGCGCTGCCGTAGTACGCGTCGTAGTAGCCGGAGCTGAGCGCGTACGTGCCGAGCATGACGCGGCGCTTGACCTCGGCGCCGAAGCCGGCCTCACGGGTGAGGGCGGTGACGTCCTCGGCCGA
The DNA here is from genome assembly GCF_055558435.1 of Streptomyces sp. NPDC025784. Classification (NCBI taxonomy): domain Bacteria; kingdom Bacillati; phylum Actinomycetota; class Actinomycetes; order Kitasatosporales; family Streptomycetaceae; genus Streptomyces; species Streptomyces sp. NPDC025784. The sequence continues at coordinate 72,884 of NZ_JBVHMN010000011.1, read as the reverse complement.
GCGGGTGCCGTCGTCGCCCGTACGGAGGCCGTAGCGCAGGCCGTCGAAGCGGGCGAGGTTGGACGAGCACTCGGACGGGGCGATCAGGTAGTACGCCGAAAGGGCGAGGTCGAAGGACGGGCAGTCCAGCTCGACGATCTCCGCGCCCAGCTCCTTGAGCAGCTCGACGGACTCGTCGAACCGCTGGATGACGCCGGCCTGGTAGCCCTCGCCGCGGAACTGCTTGACGACGCCGACGCGCATGCCCGCCACGCTGCCGTTGCGGGCGGCCTCGACGACCGGCGGGACCGGCGCGTCGATGGAGGTCGAGTCGAGCGGGTCGTGCCCGGCGATGACCTCGTGCAGGAGGGCCGCGTCCAGGACCGTGCGGGCGCAGGGGCCGCCCTGGTCCAGGGAGGACGAGAACGCCACCATGCCGAAGCGGGAGACGGCGCCGTAGGTCGGCTTGACGCCGACCGTGCCGGTGACGGCCGCGGGCTGGCGGATGGAGCCGCCGGTGTCCGTGCCGATCGCCAGGGGCGACTGGAAGGAGGCCAGGGCGGCGGAGGAGCCGCCGCCGGAGCCGCCGGGGATCTTGGTGAGGTCCCAGGGGTTGCCGGTCGGCCCGTAGGCGCTGTTCTCGGTCGACGACCCCATGGCGAACTCGTCCATGTTGGTCTTGCCGAGGATGACGACGTCGGCGGCCTTCAGCCGCTTGGTGAGCGTCGCGTCGTACGGCGGGATCCAGCCTTCGAGGATCTTCGAACCGACGGTCGTCGGGACGCCCTCGGTGGTGAAGATGTCCTTGAGCGCGAGCGGAACGCCGGCGAGCGGGCCGAGCTTCTCGCCGGCCTCCCGCTTGGCGTCCACGGCACGGGCCTGGGCGAGGGCGCCCTCACGGTCGACGTGCAGGAAGGCGTGCACCTTCTCGTCGACGGCCTCGATGCGCGCCAGGTGGGCCTCGGTGACCTCGACGGCGGTGAGCTCGCCGGCCGCGATCTTCTCGGCGATCTCGGCCGCGGTGAGTTTGATGATGTTGACGTTGGTGTCCGTCATGGTGATTAGTCCTCCCCCAGGATCTGCGGCACCTTGAAACGCTGCTGCTCCTGGGCCGGGGCGCCGGACAGCGCCTGCTCGGGGGTGAGCGAGGGACGGACCTCGTCCGCGCGCATGACGTTCGTCAGCGGCAGCGGATGAGAGGTCGGCGGTACGTCTTGGTCGGCGACCTCACTGACGCGGGCGACCGCGCCGATGATGTCGTCCAGCTGTCCCGCGAAGTGATCGAGCTCTTCGGGCTTCAGCTCCAGACGCGCCAGCCGGGCGAGGTGGGCGACCTCCTCGCGCGTGATGCCAGGCATGCAGCGTTCCTCTGGGGTGAGTGTGTGTGGTTTGGGGCCAATCCTAGGGTGCCGGGCCCGGTGCCCGTGAAACGGTTTCCCCTGCCGGGCCCCCTCAGCGGCGGCCGTCCCATGCCCGGCTGTGCAGGAAGTGGTTGTCGTAGAGCTCCTGCACGTCCAGCAGACTCTCCGAGGCGGCCTCTCCGAGGGCCACCCGCCGCAGGTGGCGGAAGTACTCGAAGCGCTCCACGCCCGGGGTGATGACGACGAGCAGGTCGGCGTCGGCTCCGGGCGCGGCGGCGAAGGCGTGCGGTACGCCCGGCGGGACGACGACCAGGTCGCCGCGCTCGGCGGTGACGACCTCCTCGCCCGACAGGAGTTCGGCGCGGCCGTCGAGGACGAAGAACATCTCCGCGGACTTGGCGTGCCAGTGAGGGTGGGCGCCGTCGGCGCCGCTCGTGAGGGTGACGCGCTGGGTCGACAGCGCCCCGCCCGTGGCGCTGCTGTCGGCCAGCAGCCGCACGGTGGTGGGCGCCCGGCCCACCACTTCGGCCTCCGCCTCGCGGACGATCACGGTCGAGTCGAACGTCGGAACGATCAGCGACATGTCGGGGCTCCCTGTGGATGTCGGGTGGGTCGATCAGACGGCGAAGAGCAGACCGGCGCTGACGAGGACGGCGACGGCGGTGGCGAAGTGGATGCCGTACGCGACGGCCTTGGTACCGCCGTGGCGCAGCACTATCAGCGTGTCGCCGAGCGGGACGATCGCGACCATGAGCATGAACCACGCCTCCGCCCGGGCACCGGCGAAGGCCAGCAGGGCCAGGCCGATGACGCCGAGGGAGGCGTCCCTGAGGCCCTTGATCGTGAGGTAGGCCGCGTCTCCGTCGGGCTTGGCGGGGACGCCGTAGCCGGCGGCTGCGGCCTGCGGCTGGAACAGGAACCGGGCCCCGATGAACAGCACGAGCAGGTCGAGGACGACGGCGAGCGTATAAGCGGTGACGGTCATGCCGGATCTCCTTGCTAGCAGTGCTAGTGACAAGAGCGAAGCTAGCAGAGCATCGACATGAACGCTAGCGATGCTAGAATTCTGGTCATGTCGATTCAGACGCGCCGGGAGCGCGAGCGGGCGGAGCGAGAGCGGCTGATCGTCACGGCCGCACGGGAACTGGCGGAGGCCGAGGGCTGGGAGGCGGTCACCACACGGCGGCTGGCCGCCGAGATCGAGTACAGCCAGCCCGTCCTCTACAGCCACTTCAAGGGCAAGGACGCCATCATGGCGGCGGTCGCGGTGGAGGGCTTCGCCGAGATGGCGGAGGAGCTGCGGAAGGCGCGCACGGCGGCCGGGGGGACACGGGCTGCCCTCGCGGCGGTGGGCGAGGCCTACACGGCGTTCGCGCGGCGGCGGCCCGCGCTGTACGACGCGATGTTCACGCACACCGTGGACCTGCCGTTCGCCACGCCGGAGGCACCCTCGGCGCTGCACGCGGCGTTCGGCGAGCTGCTCCGGGCCGTCGAGCCCGTAGCGGCCGGCGGGGAGGATCCCGGCCTGCTCACGGAGACGTACTGGGCCGGGCTGCACGGTCTGACCACCCTGATGCGCAGCGGCCGCCTCCCGGAGGACGCCCACGACCGCCGACTGGCCCTGCTGACCGCCCACTTCACCGCGTCGGACTGACCTGGGGCCGGTCCTCGGCGGCCCCAGGAGCCGGCCCGGGCGGGCCGACAGCACCGGGTCCGCCACCGGGATCGCCCCGGTCGGGGCCACCCGGCTCACGGCTGCCGGAGGCCGCTCAGGTCCGCGGGCGCCGTCGGCGGAGCTGCCCCTGCGCGGCCGGCCGAGGTCGCCGGGACGGTCGCCGGGATCGTCCCCCGCCGCGGTCGACGCGGACGGAGCGACGGGCCACGGCGGGCCGGGGCGGCTCAGGTCACCGGCGACATCGGCAGAGCTGCCCGACCGGGCCGGTCGAGGTCACCAGGACCGACCGCGTCACCGCGCGCGGCCGCCCGGCCAAGCGTCGGCCCGGGGCCGCTCAAGTGGCCGCGGGCACCGTCGGCGGAGTTTGCCGAACCTGTCTCCGGCCGGGCCGCTCAGGTGGCTGTCATGGGTGCCGTCGGCGGGGCCGTACGGCCCCACTCGGCTCGGCCGGGCGGGCCGGCGAGGGCCGGGCTACACGATCCGGCCCGGGTCGTCCGCGGCGGACGCCGGCAGGGCCGCCTTCGGGCGCTGCCAGCCACGGCTGCCGCGGGCCCGCAGCCAGGCCGTCGCCTCGTCGGCGGGCATCGCGGCCGCGACCAGCCAGCCCTGTACGGCGTCGCAGCCGAGGTCGCGCAGGCGCTCCCAGGTCTCGTCGTCCTCGACGCCTTCGGCGACGACGAGGAGGCCCAGCGAGTGCGCCAGGTCGACCGTGCAGCGCACGATCTCCGCGTCCTCGGCGTCCACCGCGAGCCGGGCCACGAAGGAGCGGTCGATCTTCAGTTCGCTCACCGGCAGGCGCCTGAGGTGCACGAGCGAGGAGTACCCGGTGCCGAAGTCGTCCAGCGACATCTTCACGCCGTGGCCGGTCAGCCCCGCGAGGGTGTCGGCGGCGCGCTGCGGGTCCTCCAGGAGCACGTGCTCGGTTATCTCCAGCTGGAGCGCTCCCGCCGGGACCCCGTGCCGGGCGAGCCGGGCGGCGACCGCGCCGGCGAAGCCGGGAGTGTGCACGTCGCGCGGCGAGACGTTCACCGCGACCGGCACGTGCAGCCCCTGCGCCCGCCACCGCGCGACCTGTCCGAGCGCCGTCTCCAGCACGTACTCGGTGAGATGGGGCATCAGTCCGGAGGACTCGGCGATGGCGATGAACTCGTCCGGCGGAACCTTCCCTCGCTCGGGGTGCACCCAGCGGACCAGTGCCTCGAGTCCGGCCACCTGGCCGTTGAAACGGACCTTGGGCTGGTAGTGCAGTTCGACGTCGCCGGCGTCGAGGGCCCGGCGCAGGTCGCCGAGCAGACCGAGCCGGTCCGGGGTGTTGGAGTCGCGCTTGGACTCGTACACCTCGACGCCCGTCCGGTCCCGCTTCGCCTGGTACATGGCGACGTCCGCCCGCCGCAGCAGCCCCTCCGCGTCGAGCGCGTGGTCGGGGAAGACGGCGAGGCCGGCGCTGGCCTCCAGCACGAGGGTGAGGCCGTCGAGGTCGAGCGGGGAGCCCAGCGCGGCAACGAGGTTGCGCGCGACCCGGGTGGCCGACGTCGTGGAGTCGGCGACCGGCAGTAACACCGCGAACTCGTCCCCGCCGAGCCGCGCGGCCTCCGCCCCGCGCGGCAGCGCAAGACGCAGCCGGTCCGCTATCTGGAGAAGCAGCCGGTCCCCCGCGAGATGCCCCAACGTGTCGTTCACCGACCGGAAACGGTCGAGGTCGATCAGCATCAGGGCGGAACGCGCACCGATGCGCTCGGCGTCGTCCAGGGCCGTCCAGGTCCGCTCCAGCAGCCACTGCCGGTTGGGCAGACCCGTCAGCGGGTCGCGCAGTTGCTCCTCCGCCCGGGCGCGGGCGATCCACAGCGTGGAGTCGAGGGCGATCAACGGGATCGCGAAGAGCGGCAGCAGAATCGGCAGCGCGACGGCGACCACGCAGACCAGCGGCGCGATCCCGAGGAGCGCGACGGCGACGAGCCCCTGTCTGACCAGGGCGGTGCGCGCGACGGTGGGCAGACCGCCGGTGCGCGGCGCGTGCAGGTACCAGAGCAGGGCCCGGGTGACGGCGAGGTAGGCGGCGGCGACGAGCACCACTTCGGGTGCCGCGTAGAGCGTCCAGGTCCTCGGGTCCCAGGGCGTCTCGACGGTCGGGAAACGTCCGAACACGGCGAGGACCAGCGCGCCCGCCCCGATGCCGAGGATGTCGACCGCGCCGTGCAGGACGCCCTGCCGCCAGCGGTTGCGCCGTGCGGCGCCGACCAGGACCACGACGGTCAGGCTGACCATGCCGGCGGGCACCCAGCCGTACAGCAGCAGGACCGCGAGGGTGAGCGCGGCGCCGGAGCCGGTGCCGCCCCACCACCGGGCCCGGCCGAGGGCGACCAGGTGGCCGACGATGACGCCGGTGAGCAGGGCGAGCGCCCAGCCGACGGTGCCGCACGGGAAGAGCGCGTGGTTGCCGCTGAACGCCCGGTAGAAACCGGCTCCGAGGAAGAAGCCCGCCGCCGCGACGACCGCCGCGGGCAGCGCGGGCCACGAGATGTGCCGATCGGAATCGTGTTCGGAATCGTGACCGGGCAGGCCGTCGCCGCGCCCCGCGTCGAGCGGTCCGACGCCGGGTGCGGCGGGCGCCATGAGAGGTGCGGAGTCGCGCTGCCCGGCGCGCTCCTCGGTCCGCCCCGTCCAAAGTCCGGCCATCCATGTGCCGGTCATCCGGCGCAGGCGCAGCCGTGAGTCGGGGGCGGCGCTCTCGGTCGGTTCCATTCCCGTCCCTCTCACAGCCGGCGGTGCCCACGCCACGCGGTCCGTTGCCGACCACGACTGCCAACGGCGCGTCTGAAAACCTTCCCCGGCACTCGTGATGAGCAGGGGATGCCCCGACCGCAGCTGGGCACGGCAGGTGCACACCTCAACAGTAGGCCGCAGAAGGCTTCCACGGGCAGCGGTCGTCGACGGTTGCCCGAATGCGACCTGGCCACCCGTATGCATCTGATATGCGCCGAACGGGTGGTCTTCAACCGCTACTCCTCGATCGGAAGCGCAACTTCCGCCGCGGCCTCGGGTCCTTGTTCCAGAAGGACGGCGAAGCCCTCCTCGTTCAGAACGGGGACCTTCAACTGCATGGCCTTGTCGTACTTCGAACCAGGATTGTCACCCACCACGACGAATGACGTCTTCTTGGAGACAGAACCGGTCACTTTCGCTCCCCTGCTCTGCAGTGCCTCCTTGGCGCCGTCCCGCGTGTGGTGTTCGAGCGTGCCGGTGACGACGACCGTGAGCCCTTCGAGCGGGCGCGGCCCCTCGTCCTCGCCGGAGCCCTCCTCCTCCGTCCGGACCCCCGCGGCCCGCCACTTGCGCAGGATCTCGCGGTGCCAGTCCTCGGCGAACCACTCCTTGAGCGAGGCCGCGATGATCGGCCCGACGCCCTCGGTGGTGGCGAGCTCCTCCTCGGTCGCCTGCTCGATCCGGTCGATGGAACGGAACTCGCGCGCCAGCGCCTCGGCCGCCACCGGCCCGACATGACGGATCGACAGACCGGTCAGTACGCGTGCGAGGGGACGTTCCGTGGCGGCGGCGATGTTGTCCAGCATCGCCAGCGCGTTCTTCTTCGGCTCGCCCTGCTGGTTGGCGAAGACCGTGGCGATCTTCTCCTTGCCCGTCTTCGGGTCGCGCTTGGGCAGACCGCTGTCCTGGTCGAGGACGTACGCCTTGATGGGCAGCAGCTGCTCGACGGTGAGGTCGAAGAGGTCGCCCTCGTCCGCCAGCGGCGGGTCCGAGGGCTCCAGCGGCTTGGTCAGGGCCGCCGCGGCCACATACCCGAAGTGCTCGATGTCCAGGGCCTTGCGGCCCGCGAGGTAGAAGAGCCGCTCGCGCAACTGGGCCGGGCAGCTGCGGGCGTTCGGGCAGCGCAGGTCGACGTCGCCCTCCTTCATGGGCCGCAGCGGCGTACCGCACTCGGGGCACTCGGCGGGCATCACGAACTCGCGCTCGCTGCCGTCGCGCAGGTCGACGACCGGGCCGAGGATCTCCGGGATGACGTCGCCCGCCTTGCGCAGCACCACCGTGTCCCCGATGAGGACGCCCTTGGCCTTCACCACGTCTTGGTTGTGCAGCGTGGCGAACTCGACCTCGGAGCCTGCGACGGTGACCGGCTCGACCTGTGCGTACGGTGTGACGCGGCCGGTGCGGCCGACGCCGACGCGGATGTTGATCAGCTTGGTGTTGACCTCCTCGGGCGCGTACTTCCAGGCGATCGCCCAGCGCGGCGCACGCGAGGTGGAGCCCAACCGCCCCTGGAGGGGGATCTCGTCGAGCTTCACGACCACACCGTCGATCTCGTGCTCCACGGAGTGGCGGTTCTCTCCGTAGTACGCGATGAACTCCCGTACGCCGTCGAGGTCGTCGACCACCTTCGCGTACCGCGTGGTCGGCAGGCCCCACCCGTGGAGCAGTGTGTACGCCTCGGACAGCCGGGTGAGGCCCTCGAAGCCCTCCAGCGCGCCGATGCCGTGGACCACCATGTGCAGCGGGCGGGTCGCGGTGACGCGCGGGTCCTTCTGACGCAGCGAACCCGCCGCCGCGTTGCGGGGGTTGGCGAAGGGCTTGTCGCCGGCCGCGACCAGACGGGCGTTCAGCTCCTCGAACTTCTCCATCGGGAAGTAGACCTCGCCGCGGATCTCCACGAGGTCGGGGACGCGGTCGCCGTGCAATCGGTCCGGAATCTCCGTAATCGTCCGCACATTGGGGGTGATGTCCTCACCGGTGCGGCCGTCGCCGCGGGTCGCCGCGCGGGTGAGCCGGCCGCGCTCGTACGTGAGGTTCACCGCGAGGCCGTCGACCTTCAGCTCGCACAGGAAGTGGTGGACGGAGGTGCCCACGTCCTTGGCGACGCGCTCGGCCCAGGCGGCGAGCTCCAGGTCGGAGAAGGCGTTGTCGAGCGAGAGCATGCGCTGGCGGTGCTCGACGGAGGTGAACTCCGTCGCGTACGCCCCGGCGACCTTCTGGGTCGGCGAGTCCGGGGTGCGCAGCTCGGGATACTCCTCCTCCAGCGCCTCCAGGGAGCGCAGCAGTTCGTCGAACTCCGCGTCGCTGACGACGGGAGCGTCCTTCACGTAGTACCGGAAGCGGTGCTCCTCGATCTGCTCAGCGAGCTGCGCGTGCTTCTCCCGTGCCTCGGCGGGCACCGAATCCGAAGCCGAGGCGGTCTCTGCGTGCTTTTCGCCGGCCACCGTATGTCCTCCCGTTACTCAGGGTTGTCCGCGAGGGATCTCGCCGCCCGGACGCAGTGGGCGAGCGCCTTGCGCGCGAAGTCGGGGGAAGCCCCCGCGAGCCCGCACGTCGGGGTGACCGTGACCGATTCCGCGAGAAGTCCCGGTCGCAGCCCCAGCCTGCGCCACAGCGTCCTGACACCCATGACGCTACCGGCAGGGTCCGACAACGGGGCATCCACGCTCGGCACGACACCGGCGAAGAGCCGCGTGCCCCCTTCCACCGCCTCGCCGATCGCCTCGTCGTCACGCTCGGTGAGGAGCGAGAAGTCGAAGGAGACAGCCGCCGCGCCCGCCCGGCGCAGCAGCGCGAAGGGCACGTCCGGTGCGCACGAGTGGACCACGACGGGCCCGTCGCCGTGAACCCCGACGACGTCCCGGAGCGTGGCCTCGACGACCTGCCGGTCCACGGCACGGTGGGTGCGGTAGCCGCTGGCCGTCCTGACCTGCCCGCGCAGCACGGCGACGAGTGACGGCTCGTCGAGCTGGAGGACGAGCCGGGCGCCGGGGATGCGCCGCCGCACCTCGTCGAGATGGAGCCGCAGGCCCTCGGCGAGCGACCCGGCGAGGTCACGGCACGCGCCCGCGTCGGAGAGCGCCGCCTCGCCGTTCCTCAACTCGAGGGCGGCGGCGAGGGTCCAGGGGCCGACGGCCTGCACCTTGAGCGGGCCCTCGTAACCCTGGGTGAACTCCTCCAGGGCGTCGAGGTCCTCGCCGAGCCAGGACCTGGCCCGCTTGGTGTCCCGTCCGGGCCGGTCCCCGATCCGCCAGCCGCTCGGCTCCACGCGCGCGTACAGCTCGACCAGCATCCCCGCGGTCCGCCCGATCATGTCGGCGCCGGGCCCCCGCCCGGGCAGCTCCGGAAGGAACGGGAAGTCCTCGAAGGACCCGGTGACGGTCTTCGCGGCCTCCCGGGCGTCACCGCCCGGCATGGACCCGACCCCGGTGGCGCCGCCGAACCTGAACTCGCTGTTTTCACTCACCCCGGAAGCGTACGTAACGCTCCCGGGGCGAGGCCGACGAAGGTGCCGGCACCGAAGGACCGTCCGCGCGGAACGTCAGCGTCCCGGACGCACCGTCAGGTCGTTGACCTCCGCGTCCTTCGGCAGGTCGAGGGCCATCACGATCGTGGTCGCGACGGACTCGGGGTCGATCCACCTCGCGGCCTCGTACTCCTTGCCCTCCTGCTGGTGGACCTTGGCCTGCATGGGGCTCGCGGTGCGGCCCGGGTACACGGAGGTGACCCGGACGCCGTTCGCGTGCTCCTCGTGGCGCAGGGAGTCCGCCAGGGCCTTCAGACCGTGCTTGGACGCGGCGTACGCGGACCAGTCGGCGTGCGCGTTGAGACCGGCGCCGGAGTTGACGAACACCACGTGGCCCTGGGCGACGCGGAGTTGCGGCAGGAAGTGCCGGGTCAGTTCGGCGGGGGCGATCAGATTGACGTTCAGCTGGTGGCGCCAGGACTTCGTGGTGAGTTCGCCCACCGGGCCCAGGTCGACCACGCCCGCGATGTGCAGGAGCGAGTCGACGCGGTCCGGCAGGGTCTGGTGCGAGAACGCCCAGGAGAGCTTGTCCGGGTCCGCCAGGTCGCCGACCAGGGTCCGGGCCCCGGGGAACTCGGCCGCGAGTTCCTTCGCGCGGCCGGCGTCGCGCGCGTGCAGCACGAGTTCGTCCCCGCGCGCGTGGAGGCGGCGGGCGACGGCCGCGCCGATGCCGGAGCCCGCCCCGGTGATCACATGTGTAGCCATGACCGCCATGCTCGCATCACCCGATGGTCACCGGACGCCCCGGCTCTCCTCCAGGTACGCCAGCGCGCCGACCGGTTCCTCCGCGAAGAACACCAGCTCGTTCAGCGGGCGGGGCAGGAAGCCCTCGGCCTCCATGCGCCGGAACTGCGCCTTGAGGCCGTCGTAGAAGCCCGCGGTGTTCAGCAGGACCACGGGCTTGTCCGTCCTGCCGTGCTTCTTCAGCTCCAGGATCTCGGTGGCCTCGTCGAGGGTCCCCGTGCCGCCGACCATGATCACCACGGCGTCGGCCTTCTCCAGGAGCAGCGCCTTGCGCTCGGCGAGGTCACGGGCGACGACCATCTCGTCCGCGTCCACCCGGGCCTTCGCGGCCAGGAAGTCCACCGAGACGCCCAGCAGCCGTCCGCCCGCCTCCTGCACACCGTCGGCGACGACCTTCATGAGACCGACGTCGGAGCCGCCCCACACCAGCGTGTGGCCGCCCTTTCCGAGGAGTTCGGCGAACTCGCGGGCGGGGCGGGTGTAGCGGTCGTCGAGGTCGGCGGCGGAGAGGAAGACGCAGATGTTCATGGGTTCACCGTACGCGGGAAGAACACGGGCTCCGCGAGCGCTTCCACCGGTATGGCTGAAGGACACACGATCACCATCGAGCAGAGCGACCGGCACGTGCGCGTGGTGCGCGGTGACCAGGTCCTGGCGGAGAGCGACCGCTCCCTCGTGCTGCGCGAGACCGGCAGTCCCGCGCGGTACTACATCCCGGCCGAGGACGTGCGCCTCGACCTGCTGACCCCCTCCGACACGCACACCCACTGTCCGTTCAAGGGCACGGCCTCGTACTGGTCGCTGCCGGACGCGACGGACCTCGTCTGGTCCTATCCCGAGCCGAAGCCCGACGTGGCCCAGATCAAGGACCACCTCTGCTTCTACGAGGTGGAGGTGTCGTGACCCGATGAGTTCCGGTCCGCCCGGCAGTCTCTACGGTATGGACAAGAAGACCGTCTCGCGCGACGGGACCCCCATCGCCCACGAACGCCTCGGTGACGGCCCGGCGATCATCCTGGTCGCCGGAGCCATGTGTACGGGTGCCACGCTGGCGCCGCTCGCCGAGGCCCTGTCCGACCGCTTCGGAGCGGTCGTCTACGACCGCCGGGGGCGCGGCGGCAGCGGCGACACCGCGCCGTTCGCGGTCGCCCGCGAGGTCGAGGACATCGCCGCGCTGATCGAGGCGTACGGCGGCGGCGCCGCGCTCTTCGGCGTCTCCTCGGGCGGCGCGCTCGCCCTGGAGGCGGCGGCGAGCGGGCTGCCCCTCACCGCGGTCGCCGTCTACGAAACACCGTTCGCCGTCCATGACGAGGGTCGTGCGGAGCGGCGGGACTACACCGAGCGGCTGACCGGGCTGCTCGCCGAGGACCGGCGCGGCGACGCCGTGGAGCTGTTCCTGTCGCTCACCGGCATGCCCCCGGAGATGATCGCGGGCGCCCGCCGCTCCCCCGCCTGGCCGGACATGGAGGCCATCGCCCCCACCCTGGCGTACGACGACGCCGCGCTGGGCGACGGCCCGGTGCCCACGGAGCGGCTGGGCGCCATCGGCGTCCCACTGCTGTCGGTGGCGGGCGGCGCGAGTCCCGAGTGGATGCGCGAGGCGGCGCGCGCCGTCGCGGACGCGGCGCCGGAAGGGACGTACCGGGTGCTGGACGGCCAGACCCACATGGTGGACCCGCAGGTCCTCGCCCCGGTGCTGGCGGACTTCTTCGACGGCACGGCAAAGGCCGGCTGAGGCAGCGCGGCCGCGGGGATCAGCGTTCCGTGGGCCCGGCCGGGCGGGCGCTGCCGGCTCCCGGCGGGCGAGGCACCGGCCGGGCCGCTCCGTGCAGGCCGGCGTGCCGCGCCCGTCGGCCCCCTGGACCGAGGCCGTCGCGCTCTAGACCGAAGCCGTCGCCCGCGTGGTCGTCGCGATCGTCGCCGACCCCACCACGCGCGTGCCGTCGTACAGGACGACCGCCTGGCCGGGGGCCACACCGCGGACCGGCTCGGTGAAGGCGACGCGCAGTTCGCCGTCCACGAGTTCCGCCGTCACGTCGGTCTCGCCGCCGTGCGCGCGCAGCTGCGCCGTGTACGTGCCCGGGCCGGCCGGAGCGGCGCCGCACCAGCGCGGTTTGATCGCCGTCAGGGCGCTCACGTCGAGGGAGTCCGCCGGGCCGACCGTCACCGTGTTGTTCACCGGCGAGATGTCCAGCACGTAGCGCGGCTTGCCGTCGGCGGCGGGGGTGCCGATGCGCAGTCCCTTGCGCTGGCCGATGGTGAAGCCGTACGCGCCCTCGTGGGTGCCCAGCTTCGCGCCGGCCTCGTCGACGATGTCGCCCTCGGCCCGGCCGAGCCGGTCCGCCAGGAAGCCCTGGGTGTCGCCGTCGGCGATGAAGCAGATGTCGTGCGAGTCGGGCTTCTTGGCGACGGCGAGGCCCCGGCGCTCGGCCTCCGCGCGGATCTCGTCCTTCGTGGTGACCGTGTCGCCGAGCGGGAACAGCGCGTGGGCGAGCTGGCGGTCGTCGAGGACGCCGAGGACGTACGACTGGTCCTTGGCCATGTCGGAGGCACGGTGCAGCTCGCGCGTGCCGTCCTCGTTCACGAACACCTTCGCGTAGTGGCCCGTGCAGACCGCGTCGAAGCCGAGGGCGAGCGCCTTGTCGAGCAGGGCGGCGAACTTGATCTTCTCGTTGCAGCGCAGGCAGGGGTTCGGGGTGCGCCCGGCCTCGTACTCGGCGATGAAGTCCTCGACGACGTCCTCGCGGAAGCGCTCGGCGAGGTCCCACACGTAGAACGGGATGCCGATGACGTCGGCGGCGCGGCGGGCGTCGCGCGAGTCCTCGATCGTGCAACAGCCACGCGCGCCCGTGCGGAACGACTGGGGGTTCGCCGACAGGGCGAGGTGCACGCCGGTCACGTCGTGGCCGGCTTCCGCCGCGCGGGCGGCGGCGACGGCGGAGTCCACACCGCCCGACATGGCGGCGAGTACGCGGAGGGGGCGCTGCGAGGTGTCAGTCATAACCCCTCCAGGGTACGGGGCCGCGGGAACCGGAGCTCCCGCATATGCGTTGAAGATCGCATGGGGGAGAAAAAGGCGAAGCCACGGGGCCGCGGGGCCGGGGACGCGGACCGTCGCGTCGGGCGCCGGGCGCTTCTCGTCGGCGGTGCGGCGGCCGCCCTGGGCACGGCGGCGCTGGCCCGGGAGGAGCTCGGGCACCTGTGGTGGCGGCTGCCCGGCGTGGACAAACCGCGGGTGGCGGGGGCGGTGGACTTCCGGGGCGCCCAGTGGGTGGCGGCGTCCCCGGCGAACTGGCGGCGCGCGGACCGGCCCGCCGACTACGCGATAGACCGGGTCGTCGTCCATGTCACCCAGGGCAGCTTCCGGAGCGCGGTGAAGGTCTTCCAGGACCCGGGGCACGGCGCGGCGGCGCACTATGTCGTCCGCAGGGACGGGCACATCACCCAGATGATCCGCGAGCTGGACGTGGCGTTCCACGCGGGCAACCGCGAGTACAACGAACGGAGCGTCGGCATCGAGCACGAGGGCTTCGTCGAGCGCGCCTCCTCGTTCACGGACGCGATGTACGCCGCCTCCGCGCGGCTCACGGCCGGGATATGCGGGCGCTATGACATCCCCGTCGACCGGAAGCACATCATCGGGCACGTGGAGGTGCCGGGCACGGACCACACCGATCCCGGGCCGCACTGGGACTGGGACCGGTACATACGGCTCGTACGGCAGGCGCGTACGGCCAAGGCGTGACCCCGCCTCGGCCGCGCGGACCGGCGCGGGATCGCCGCCGGCACGGGATCGCCGCCGGGGCGGGGCTGCCGCCGGGGCCGGTAGCGGCCGCTGCGGGTCCCGGCCGAGGCGGCGGGGCCGGAGTCGGTCGTGGCCGGGCCAAGGGAATCCGAACGAAGCCCCTTAGGTGAGACCCGCCGTACGCGCGCGTTCCACCGCCGGACCGATCGCCTTCGACACCGCCTCGACGTCCGCCTCGGTGGAGGTGTGGCCGAGGGAGAAGCGCAGGGTGCCCCGGGCGAGGTCGGGGTCGGTTCCGGTGGCGAGGAGGACGTGGCTGGGCTGGGCGACGCCCGCGGTGCAGGCGGAGCCCGTGGAGCACTCGATGCCCTGCGCGTCCAGCAGGAGCAGGAGCGAGTCGCCCTCGCAGCCGGGGAAGGTGAAGTGCGCGTTGGCCGGCAGACGTCCGCCGGCCGCCGGGTCGCCGCCGAGGATCGCGTCGGGCACCGCCGTGCGCACGACCTCGACCAGTTGGTCGCGCAGGGCTCCGATCTCTCGGGCGAACCACTCGCGCTGCTCGGCGGCCAGCCGTCCGGCGACGGCGAAGGACGCGATCGCGGGCACGTCGAGGGTGCCGGAGCGGACGTGCCGCTCCTGGCCGCCGCCGTGCAGCACCGGCACGGGGCTGTACTCACGGCCGAGGAGCAGCGCGCCGATTCCGTACGGTCCGCCGATCTTGTGGCCGGAGACGGTCATGGCGGCCAGCCCGGAAGTGCCGAAGTCGACGGGGACCTGGCCGAAGGCCTGGACGGCGTCGGCGTGCAGCGGGACACCGAACTCGGCGGCCACGTCGGCCAGTTCGCGCACCGGCATCACGGTGCCGATCTCGTTGTTCGCCCACATGACGGTGGCGAGCGCGACGTCGTCGGGATTGCGGGCGAGTGCCTCGCGCAGCGCCTGCGGGTGGACGCGGCCGTGGGAGTCGACGGGCAGGTACTCGACGGTGGCGCCCTCGTGCTCGCCGAGCCAGTGCACCGCGTCGAGGACGGCGTGGTGCTCGACGGGGCTCGCCAGGACCCGGGTGCGGGCCGGGTCGGCGTCTCTGCGGGCCCAGTACAGACCCTTCACGGCGAGGTTGTCGGCCTCGGTGCCGCCGGAGGTGAAGACCACCTCGCTGGGGCGGGCGCCGAGGGATTCCGCCAGGGTCTCGCGGGCTTCCTCGACGGTGCGCCTGGCGCGGCGGCCGGCGGCGTGGAGGGAGGAGGCGTTGCCCGTGACGCTCAGCTGGGCGGTCAGTGCCTCTACCGCCTCGGGGAGCATCGGGGTGGTCGCGGCGTGGTCGAGGTAAGCCATGGTGGGCCCGATTCTACGGGCCCGCCGTACGCGGCTCGGCCCCCACCGGGGTGGGCGCCGGGCGGGCCGGCAGCCGGGGGTCGGCGGGGCCTAGAAGTTCCAGGACACCGTCGAGTCGAACTGCATGAACGCCACGAGGACCAGCAGGTCGGCGACGCCGAGACCGAGGCCGAGGAAGGCGCGTCCGCGGCGGGCCGTGCCGCGCCACAGGGCGACGGAGGCCAGGGCGATGGCGATCGGGCCCAGGAAGACGTTGAGGACCAGCAGGCCGAGGAGGCCGAGGATGAAGGAGGCGACGGCCATGCCGTCGGCGTCCCGGGCGGCGCTCCTGCGGGTGGCCTGAGCGGTGAGTTCCATGAGGTGGTTCAGCTCCCAACGATCGGTTGGTCGAGGTGGTCACCAACGGCCGGTCGGCGCGGGTGATGTGGCACCGACGGTCAGTTGGCGGAGGTGTGCCGGCGTCGGGCGTGGCGCTCGCGGACCGCGAAGACGGCCAGCCAGACGCCGATGACGGCGGCGGCGACGAGGGTGACGGGCAGCGGCGCGTGGGCCACGGAACCCATGACGACACCCAGCAGCAGGAGGGCGGCGACGAGGAACAACATGAGATGCCTCTCGTGGAAGTCTCGAAGTCCCGTCCCGGAGGTACCGGGCCTCGACGATGAGGCCCGAATGTTTCCGGGACTTGACGACTCAGTGAACGGTTGTAGTAACAGTTGTTCACTGACTCTGAAGTCTAGCGCGTCTCCCGGCTTTCCAATTACGGAGAACAGTTGTTAACTGCATGGCATGAGTCACACTCTCGGCATCCGCCAGGCCCAGAAGCAGAAGACCCGACAGGCGCTCCTCGACGCGGCGTTGGGCCTCCTGGAGGAGCAGAGCCTGAGCAGCCTGGGCCTGCGGGAGGTCACCCGCGCGGTCGGCGTCGCCCCGACCGCCTTCTACCGGCACTTCCGCTCGACGGCGGATCTCGGGGTGGCGCTCGTCGAGGAGGCGCTGGGCAGTCTGCACCCGATGATCGAGGACACCGTCTCCGCGGCCGGCGACAGTGACGAACGCATCACGCGGGCCGTCGATCTGATCGCCCGTCACGTCGAGCGGTATCCGGCGCACGTCCGCTTCATCGCTCGGGAGCGGCACGGCGGCGTCCAGCCGGTGCGGGACGCGATCCGGGAGCAACTGGCCCGGTTCGCCCAGGAGGTGAAGGTCGCGCTGGCCGAACACCCCGAGTCGAAGGGGTGGAACGACGAGGACCTGCTGATGCTCGCGGGCCTGTACGTCGACCATATGCTGATGGCGGCGTCGGCCTTCCTGGAGGCGCTGGAGGCGCCCGAGGCCGAGCGGGAGCGCGTGGCCCGCACGGCGAGCCGGCAGATGCGGCTGATCAGCATCGGCCGCCACCACTGGCTGGGGTGACGCGAGAGGCCATCACCGGCTGGGGCGAGGCCGGCCACCACCCGCCGGGGCGAGGCCGCAGGCCGGCACCGGCCGGGGCGAGGCGGGAGGCCATCACCGGCCGGGGCGAGGCGGGAGGCCGGCGCCGGCCGGGGTGACGCGAGACGCCACCGCGACCCGGGGCGACGTACGGGGGCGGCACACCCGTTCACCAGGTTCGCCGCCCCCGCCGTACGACGGCCCAGTGCGCGCCCCGGGTCACGCCCCCCTTCGGAGCGGGCCACCCAGGTCGCGGCGGCCGGGGTCAGCCCTGCGCCTGCTGTCCCTGACCGCCTCCGGGGCCGCCGCAGCCGCCCCGCCCGCCGCCCGCGCCGCCACCGGGCATCCCGCTCGGCATCCCGGAGGGAGCACCGGACGGCGCCTTGCCGGTGGGCATGGCCGACGGCGTCCCGGACGGCGTGGGCATTGCGGACGGCGCGCCGCCGGGCCGTCCGGACGGACCCCCGCTCGGCATGCCGGACGGCCGCCGGCAGCTCTGCCCGCCGGAGTCGCCGCCGTCCGAGGACGACGAGGAGTCGCCGGAGCCGCAGGCGGCCAGCAGCGGTGAGAGCACCAGCAGGGCGACAGCGGGGACGAGGGCACCGTGTCGTGCGCGACGGTTCATGAGGGCAACTCCCAAGCAGGTCAAGGGGACCGGTCGATGAGAACCGGATGAGCGGGGGCCAAGAGCACCAGATCCAGGTAGGCCCGCGCTGTGCCGGGGCTGTGTGTTGCTGTGGACGGGCGGCCCCGGCGTCGATCCTCAATCCCCCTCGTACACCGCGCGGACGGCGGCGGCCGTCGCGGCGAGCTCCGCACGGACCTCGGGCGGCGAGAGGACCTCCACCGCGTCCCCGAAGGCCAGCAGGGTGCGGGCCTCGCGGACCGCACCGCAGGACAGCCGGGCCACCACCCAGTCGCCCGTCCCGTCGTCCTCGGGCAGTTCCGCGAGCGTGGCCGCGTTCAGGCGCAGGAACAGATCGAGGCGGGAGCGCCGTACCCGGACCGTGACGTCGACACCGCCCGGACGCTCCTCCACCTGGCGGCGCAACACCTCCCAGGCGTCGGCGAGTTCGACTCCCGGCCGACGGCGCACCGGATCGGGCAGAACGGTCGCCGCGCGCACCCGGTCGGCCCGGAACAATCGCGGCTTCGCGCGCCGGTCGGCGACCAGGTACCAGACACCGGCCTTGGACACGAGTCCGTACGGGTCGACGGTGTACGTGTGCGCCTCGGGGTCCCCGCTGTGCCGGTACCGCAGCCGCAGCCGCCGGTCGGAGAAGACGGCGTCCTGCAATACGTCCAGGTCCACGGCCGGTTGCGGTCCGCCCTTCCAGCGGGTCGCGTCGACCAGGACGCGCCGGCTGGTCACCTCGGCGGCGGGCCGGTGCGGTGCGGGCAGCGCGGCCATCACCTTGCGCAGCGCGGAGCCGAGCGCCGCGTCCAGGCCGAGCGCGGCATGCGCGCCCTGCGCGGCGAGGATGAACAGCGCGCGGGACTCGTCGGCGGTCAGGCCCGTGACGTCCGTGCGGAATCCGGCGAGCAGTTCGATGCCGCCGTGCCGGCCGCGCTCGGCGTAGACCGGGACGCCGGAGGCCGACAGCGCCTCGACATCGCGGTAGACGGTGCGGACCGACACCTCCAGCCGGTCGGCGAGCTCGTGCGCCGGAACGCGGCCGCGGGTCTGCAGCAGCAGGAGGATCGAGAGCAGGCGGTCGGACTTCACGGGCCCCAGGATCGCGCCCGCCGGAAGCCCGTCGCAAATGTTGACGGAAACTGTCAGGTTATGCGGCGAGGCTGCGGGCACACCGAGACACGGAAGAGGTCAGCGATGAACGTCGATCCCCGCCCCCTGTACACCCGCACCGCCGAGCAGATCGCCGCCCTGGTCGGGACGGTGCGGCCGGAGCAGCTCGCGGGCCCCACCCCGTGCGCCGAGTTCGACGTGCGCACGCTGCTGTCGCACATCGTCGGCGGCACCCGTCGTATCGCGGTGATCGGGGCGGGCGGCGACGGGCTGGCCGTCCGGCCGTTCGCCGACGGGGTGCCGGACGAGGCCTGGAGCGCCGCGTACGACGGGGCCAGGGCCCAGGTCGACGAGGCGTGGGCGGACGACGCGCGGCTGGACGCCCTCGTCCGGGTCCCGTGGGGAGAGGCGCCCGGACGCCAGGCGCTGTCCGGCTACGTCATGGAGGCGGTCACCCACACCTGGGACCTCTCCGACGCACTCGGACGGCCGCTCGCACTCGACCCGGAACTCGCCGAGTTCGCGCTCGCGGTCGCCCGGCAGGTGCTGCCCGACGCGCGGCGGGAGGATCCGGAGCTGCCGTTCGGCTCGGCGGTGCCGGCCCCCGAGGGGGCCGACGCCTACGAGCGGCTGGCGGCCTGGCTGGGGCGGTCGCCGCTCAGCCGAGCCTGACCCGGGCGAGCTGCCGGGACTGCGCGACCAGCCGGTCCTCGCTGTCCCAGACCTCCGCGTCCTCCTCCAGGAAGCCGCCGGCCAGGTTGCGGGTGGTGATCGAGACGCGCAGCGGGCCGGGCGCGGGGCGGGAGCGCACGTGCACGGTCAGCTCGACCGTGGGCACCCAGCCGGAGAGGCCGATCTCGAAGGCCGTCGGCGGCAGCGCGTCGACCGCGAGGAGCAGCGAGAGCGGGTCGGCGTCGCGGCCGTCGGCGAGGCCGAACCAGGCACGCATCTCGCCCTTCCCGGACGGCGCGCCGAGCGCCCAGCCCAGGGTCGAGGGATCGAGCTTGAGGAACAGCCGGTCGGTGATCGCGGAGCTGCCGGGGACCGGTGCGGGGGCGTCCTGCGGGCCGAAGCACTGGTCCATCGGCGGGATCGCGGGCGGCCGCGCGGTCGTACGGACGTCGTCGGGCAGGGCGTCGAGGTCGCCGTACGAGGCGAGTACGCGGATGCGCTCGACCTCGCGGCCCTCGTCGTCGTACTGGAAGAGGGAGGCCTGGCCGGTCGACAGGGTCCGGCCGGTGCGGACGACGTCCGTGCGGACCACCGCCGGTCCCGGCTGGGACGCGGTCAGGTAGTGCGCGGAGATGGTGAACGGGTCGGCGTGCGGCAGGGCGTCCGCGAGCGCGCGGCCCAGGACGGCGAGCAGGTAGCCGCCGTTGACGGCGTTGATGATCGTCCATCCGGCGGAGAGGTCGATGTCGTAGACGCCGGGCTCGCGCAGGGTGACCGCCGTGTCGCGGTCGAACTCGCTGTCGCCGATCGTGGCCCGTACGGCCTGTACCGAAGCTGCTTCTGCCATGCGTGAACAGTACAACAGGAAATTACTAAGCGGTAGCTTTTCATGTTGCGCTCGTGCGACATCGTCACCTCGGCCGGCCTCGGACCGACCGGAGCCGCCCCCGTCCTACGGGGTCTCCTCCTCCGTCACCGTCGAACGACGGTTCCAAGCGCGCGGGGCCCGCCAGTGGTACCGCATCGCCAGCAGTCGCAGGACGAAGGCCGTGACGACCGCGAGGCCGCTGGTGAACGGGGTCAGCACGTCGTAGTAGATGCACAGCACGACCATCGTGGCGCCGACCATCGCGGGCACCGCGTACAGGTCGCGGTCCCAGCGCAGCAGCGAGGGCACCTCGTTGGCGAGCACGTCGCGCAGCACACCGCCGCCGACCGCGGTGGCCAGGCCGAGCGCGGCGGACTGCGGAAGACCGAGCCCGTACTCGTAGGCCTTCGTGGTGCCCGCGACGCAGAACAGGCCGAGACCGGCCGCGTCGAAGACGTTGACGCCGACCTGGATCCGCTCGACATGGGGGTGGAGGAAGAAGACCAGCAGGGCGGCGAGCAGCGGAGTGCTGAAGTAGCCGAGGTCGGTGAACGCGGCCGGCGGCACGGCGCCGATCATCAGGTCCCGGAACAGCCCTCCACCCAGCGCGGTGACCTCGGCGAGCACGGCGATGCCGAAGACGTCGAAGTTCTTGCGGACGGCCAGCAGCGCGCCGGAGATCGCGAAGACGAAGATCCCCACGAGGTCGAGCACATGCTGGACGGAGGGGCTGAACAGTTCCTGAAGCACCCGAACATTCTCACCTGCCGACGGGCCTGAACCTTACAAAGCAAGGCCCGAGACAGGTGATACGGCCTACACCACCGGCTTGCCCGTCGTGTAGATCCACGTCTGGAAGAGATCGTCGAGCTGCTGTCCCGAGATCTTCTCGGCGAGCCGGACGAAGTCGGCGGTGTTCGCGTTGCCGTAGCGGTGCAGCTTCGTCCAGGCGGGCAGCAGCTTGAAGAACGCCTGGTCGCCGATGCGCTCGCGCAGCATCTGGAGCGTCATCGCACCACGCTGGTAGACCGCCGAGGCGAACATCGTGTCGCGCTGCGGGTCGGCGACCGTGATCTGCCAGAAGGAGGAGTCCGCCGGCCGCGCGTTGTACCCGGCGAGGAACGAGTCGTGCGCCGAGCGGATGCCCTTGTGCTCGGACCACAGCCACTGGGCGTAGGTGGCGAAGCCCTCGTTGAGCCAGATGTCCTTCCAGCGCTCCACCGAGACCGAGTCGCCGAACCACTGATGGGCCAGCTCGTGGACGATGGTCGACTCGGAACGCACGGCGGAGTACGCGGGCTTGGACTGGACCTCCAGGGAGAACCCGGCCTGCGGCATGTCGTCGACGATGGCGCCGGTCTCCTCGAAGGGGTAGGGGCCGAAGACCTGCGACCAGTAGTCGGTGGCCTCGGCCGTGACGCCGTACACATCGACGCTGTTGCTGTTCGCGAGCACCGGGTCGATGGCGACGTAGACGGGTGTCCCGGCCGGGGTCTTCCCGGTCTTCACGTCGAACTTGCCGATGGTCGCGGTCGCGAGATACGTGGCCATGGGCCGGCTCTCCCGCCAGTGCGCGACGGTCTGGCCGCCCTTGTCGTACGTCGAGACGAGGCGGCCGTTGGAGACACCGGTCAGACCCTTCGGGGCCTTGATCCTGATGTCGTACGTCGCCTTGTCGGACGGGTGGTCGCTGGACGGGAACCAGGTGGAGGCGGCGTTGGGTTCGCAGGCGACGAAGACGCCGTCGGTGGTCTTCATCCACCCGTAGTCGGAGCCGAAGACGATGGGGCCGTTGAGGGCTTCGGGGACGCCTCCGTAGGTGACGGTCACCGTGAAGGTCCTGCCCTTGGGCAGAGTGCCGCGCGGGGTGATGTGGATCTCGTCGCCCGCTCGCGTGAAGTCGGCGCGTCTGCCGTTCACCTCGACCTTCGTGACGTCCAGCTTCTGGAGGTCCAGATCGAAGGCGGACAGGCTCTGGGTGGCGCGGGCGGTGATGGTCGTCCGGCCGTCGAGGCGGTCGGTGTCCGGGTTGTAGGCCACGTCGAGGTCGTAGTGGCGGGCGTCGAAGCCGCCGTTGCCCAGTTGCGGGAAGTAGGGGTCACCGATGCCGTCGGCGCCCGGGGTCGGGGCGGAGGAGGCGGCGATGACGAGGAAGGAGGCCGCCGCGGTGGCGAGGGCCCCTAAACGTGCCGAACGGGAGAGTGCCATGAGCGTCCCTTTCGAACGTGTTCCGAACTGACGGACACGCGAGACTCTGCACTCTCCCGTTCAGGCATGTTCATGACTTTGCCAAGTCGTCACGGCCTACTTGCCGGTTGACTCCTGACGATCGGATTCCGCGGCCTCGGGCTTCGCCTCGGCGTCGGTCTCCGACCCGGCGTCGGTCTCCGACCCGGCGTCGGAGGACTCGGCCGGGGCCTCCTCCGCGTCGGCCTCGGACGCGGCCTCGGCCTCGGCGTCGGCCTCGGCGTTGGCGTCGGCCTCGGCGTTGGCGTCGGCCTCGGCGTTGGCGTCGGCGTCGGCGTCGGCGTCGGCGTCGGCGTCGGCGTCGGCGTCGGCGGAAGCCTCCGCGGCCTCGTCGCCGGCGGCCTCGGCCACCGTCTCCGCCTCGGCAGAAGCCTCGGCTTCCCCGGAATCGGCGTCGGCGTCGGCGTCGGCCTCGGCGTTGGCGTCGGCCTCGGCGTTGGCGTCGGCCTCGGCGTTGGCGTCGGCGTCGGCGTCGGCGTCGGCGTCGGCGTCGGCGTCGGCGTCGGCGGAAGCCTCCGCGGCCTCGTCGCCGGCGGCCTCGGCCACCGTCTCCGCCTCGGCAGAAGCCTCGGCTTCCCCGGAATCGGCGTCGGCGTCGGCGTCGGCGGAAGCCTCAGTCTCGGCGTCGGCCTCCGCCTCGGCGGGAGCCTTCTCCGCGGCGGCGGTGGCGGTCTCCTCGGCGGCGGCGCTCTCCTCCGCGGCGGCCTCGGCCGTGGCCTCGGCAGAACCCTCGCCGCTCTCGGCCGGCGTCTCGGCGGCGGCCGGAACGACCAGCTCCACCGCCTCCTTCGCCACCGACAGCAGCACCGTGTCCTGCGGCGCCTGGTCCTCGGCGTTCTCCGGGTGGTGGCAGGCGACCCGCTGACCGGGCCTCAGCTCCACGAGCACCGGCTCGGTCGTCCTGCAGACCTCCGTGGCCTTCCAGCACCGGGTGTGGAAACGGCAGCCGCTCGGCGGGGCGATCGGCGAGGGCACGTCGCCGCGCAGCAGGATGCGCTCGCTCTTCGCGCCCCGGCGCTTGGGGTCCGGCACCGGCACGGCCGACATCAGGGCCTTGGTGTACGGGTGCATCGGCGCCTCGTACAGCGAGGTGCGGTCGGCGAGCTCGACGATCTTGCCGAGGTACATCACGGCGATGCGGTCCGAGACATGGCGGACGACGGACAGGTCGTGCGCGATGATCACGTACGTGAGGCCGAGTTCCGACTGGAGGTCGTCCATCAGGTTCACGACCTGCGCCTGGATCGACACGTCCAGCGCGGACACCGGCTCGTCCGCCACGACCAGCTTCGGCTTCAGGGCGAGCGCGCGGGCGATGCCGATGCGCTGGCGCTGACCGCCGGAGAACTCGTGCGGGTAGCGGTTGTAGTGCTCGGGGCTCAGACCCACCAGCTCAAGGAGCCGCTGGACCTCCTTCTTCACACCGCCCTCGGGCTCCACGCCCTGGAGCCGGAACGGCGCCGAGACGATCGAGCCGATGGTGTGCCGGGGGTTCAGCGACCCGTACGGGTCCTGGAAGATCATCTGGATGTCCCGGCGCAGCGGGCGCATCTTCGAGGCACCCAGCCGGGTGATGTCCTGGCCCTCGAACTCGATGGTGCCGCCGGTCGGGTCCTGGAGCCGGGTGATGACCCGGCCCATGGTCGACTTGCCGCAGCCGGACTCGCCGACGACGCCGAGCGTCTCGCCCTTGCGGACCTCGAAGTCGATGCCGTCGACGGCCTTGACCGCGCCGACCTGGCGCTGCAGGACGCCCTTCCGGATGGGGAAGTGCTTCTGCAGCCCCTGGACCCGGAGCAGGACCTCACGGTCGTCCGAGGACTTCGCGCGGTCGTCGGGGGCGGCCGCCTGCTGCGGGATCGCCGCGTCGGCGGCGTCCGTCTTCTTCGTCTCACTCACAGCTTCGGCGCAATCTCTTCGGTCCAGATCCGCGTGCGCTCCTCCTGCGAGAGGTGGCAGGCGGTGTAGTGGCCGCTGTCAACCAGCTGCAGGTCGGGGCGCACGGTGCGGGTGACATCGCCCTTGGGCAGGTCCGCGTACGGGCAACGCGGGTGGAAGGCGCAGCCCGAGGGGACGTTGATGAGGCTCGGCGGCTGTCCCTTGACGGGGATGAGCCGCTCGGACGTCTCACGGTCGATACGGGGCATCGAACCGAGCAGACCCCAGGTGTAGGGGTGCTGCGGCTGCTCGAAGACCCGCTCGGCGGTGCCGCGCTCGACACACCGGCCGCCGTACATCACGAGGACGTCGTCGGCGATCTCGGCCACCACACCCAGGTCGTGGGTGATGAGGACGACCGCGGAGCCGAACTCCTTCTGCAGATCGCGGATGAGGTCGAGGATCTGCGCCTGGACGGTGACGTCGAGGGCGGTCGTCGGCTCGTCCGCGATGAGCAGCTCGGGGTTGTTGACGAGCGCCATCGCGATCATCGCGCGCTGGCGCATACCGCCCGAGAACTCGTGCGGGTAGCTGTCGACGCGCTTGCCCGGCTCGGGGATGCCCACGCGGTCGAGCATCTCGATCGCCCGCGTGCGGGCGGCCTTCTTGCTGACCTTGTGGTGGTTGCGGTACGCCTCCACGATCTGGTTGCCGATCGTGTAGTACGGGTGCATCGCCGACAGCGGGTCCTGGAAGATCATCGCCATCTCGCGGCCGCGGAGCTTGCGCACCTCGTCCGGGTCGGCGTTGACCAGTTCCTTGCCGTCCAGCCAGATCTCGCCCGACATCTGGACGTTCTTGCCGCGCGCGCCGAGGCGGTGCAGGCCCATGATCGCCAGCGAGGTGACGGACTTGCCGGAACCCGACTCGCCCACGACGCAGAGCGTCTTGCCCTTCTCCACCGAGAAGCTGAGCCCATCGACGGACTTGACCAGACCGTCGTCGGTCGGGAAGTGCACCTTGAGGTCGCGCACTTCGAGGAACGCCGTGGGAGGGTCCGAGGGCGAGGAGACGGGCTCGCCGACAGCGGCGCCGGTCTTGGAAAGTTCGGTCACGAGAGCCTCACCCGCGGGTCGGCGGCTGCGTAGAGCATGTCCACCAGAAGATTTGCCACGACGACGAAGAACGCGGCGAGAAGAGTCACGCCGAGGATCTTCGGCAGGTCGTTGTCAGTGATGCCCTGCACGGCGTACTGCCCGATGCCGTGCAGCGAGAACACGGACTCGGTGATCACGGCACCGCCGAGCAGCAGACCGAGGTCCATGCCGAAGACGGTGATGATCGGGGTGAGCGCGGCGCGCAGTCCGTGCCGGACCACCACGTTGCGCTCGCGCAGGCCCTTGGCACGGGCCGTGCGGATGAAGTCCTCGTTCATCGTCTCCAGCATGCCCGAGCGGGTGAGCCGCGCGTAGATGGCGGAGTACAGGAGCGCGAGAGAACACCACGCGGGGAACAGGGTGTTGGCCCACTGCGCCGGGTTCTCGGTGAGCGGGACGTACGTGCGGCCGAAGATCGGCCAGTTGACGGTGAAGAGCAGCAGTGCCAGGTTGCCCGTGAAGAACATGGGCAGCGAGACACCGGCGAGCGCGATGCCCATGAAGGTGCGGTCGAAGATCGAACGCGGCTTGAGGGCGGAGATCACACCCGCCGCGACACCGGACAGCAGCCACAGCACCGCGGCACCCGCGGCGAGCGAGAGGGTCACCGGCAGACGCGAGGTGAGGTCCGGCCAGACAGCCTGGTGGGTCTTGAAGGAGTACCCGAAGCACGGCGCGTCGCAGTGCGCCGTGGTGGGACCCAGGTCATAGGTGGCGCCGCTGACGATCCCCTTGATGAAGTGCCAGTACTGGACGTAGACGGGCTGGTCCAGACCGAGGTTGTGCTTGACCGCGATGATGTCGGCCTTCGTCGGGCTCTTCCCGATGTACTGCTGCGCGAGCTGGTCGGCGGTCTGGCCGGCCAGTCTTGGCAGCAGGAAGAAGATGGCGAAGGTGACCGCGGAGACGACCAGGAGCAGGATCGCTGCCGCTGCCGTCCGACGGAGGATGTACGAGATCACGGGGATCGGCGCTGGTGCCCGCGGGCTGAGCCCGCGGACACCAATGCCTTCACCTGCCTTCCGGGGCTGCTACTTCTTCGTGGTGCCGATGTTGAGGTAGTCGTACTGACCGCTGAAGGCCGCCGTGGAGACCAGGTTGGTCGCGTACTTCGGGCGGGCCAGCAGAACCTTGAAGTAGGTCAGCGGCACGAGGACGGCGTCGTCCATGGTCTTCTTGTCGATTTCGGTGTACAGGGCGTTGCGCGCGGCGTCGTCCTGCGTGCCGATCGCCTTCTCGAGGAGGGCGTTGACGTCCTTGTTGTCGTACTGCGACAGGTTGGTGTTACCCGAGGCACCGATCGCGGAGCCGTTCAGGATCTGCTGCAGGAAGCCGTAGCCGGAGGGCCAGTCGGCACCCCACTGCATCATGATCAGGCCGATGTTCTGCTTCTCGGTGAACTTCGGGACACCCGCGTAGTCGGTGAAGTACTTGCCCGACGGGTACTGCTTCAGGGTGGCGTTGATGCCGGCCTTCTTCAGCGACGCGATGATCGCGGTGGCCGCGTCGATCTCCTGCGGGCGGTCGCTGCGCGCGGAGATGTTGGTGCTGATGGTCGACTTGCCGCAGGCCTTGAGCTGGTCCTTGGCCTTGGCCGCGTCACCCTTGTTGCCGGCGGACGCGTAGACGTCCGACTTGGCGTAGCCCGGGATGTCCGGCGGGAGGACGGTGGAGGCGATGTCGCCGCGGATCGGGCCGCCCTCGGCGGTCTGCACCGAGACCTTGTCGATCGCGAACTGGACGGCCTTGCGGCACGCCACGTTGTTGAACGGCTTCACCTTGGTGTTGATCGCCATGTAGACGAGACGGCCACCGTAGGTGTTGTCCGTGTCGGCCTTCTTGTCGGCGGAGCTGAGCAGCTGCGCCTGGGTCGCGGCCTGGACACCGGTGCCACCGAGGTCGATCGCGTCGCCCGCGAGGACGTCCTTGTCGATCGTCTCGGCGTTGACCTTCAGGTTGACGACGATCTTGTTCGGGTACTGCTTGCGCAGCGGGTCCGTCTTGGCGTCCCAGTTCTCGTTGCGCACGAGGACGGCCTGCTTGCCGTCGGAGTAGCTCTGGAACTTGTACGAGCCCGAGGACACGATGTTCTTGACGTAGTCGACGCCGTTGTCCTTGGCCTGCGGGACCGGAGCCGTCTGCGGCGAGGCGACCAGGTAGTCGAACTCCTGGAAGGCCGTCTTCAGGTGGAACACGACGGTCGTGTCGTCGGGGGTCTCGATCGACGACAGGCCCTTGGCGCTCTTGTCCTTGTAGGGGCCCTTGTACTTGTCGCCGCCCTTGAGGAACTGCTGGAAGTAGTTGGGGCCGAGGGAGAGCACGTCACGCGCGAAGTTGGAGCGCTCGACCGCGTACTTGACGTCCTTGGACGTGATCGCGGTGCCGTCCTGGTACTTCAGACCCGCACGCAGCTTGTACGTCCAGGTCTTGCCGCCGTCGCTCGGGACGCCCTTGCTCTCCGCGAGGTCCGGGACGAGGGTGTTGCCCTTCTCGCCGGCGCCGGGCTGGAACGTCATCAGCGGACGGGCGTACAGCCGGCTGAGGTTGTACATGTACGCGTAGTACGTGTTGCCCGGGTCGAAGGAGTCCGGCACGTCGGAGTACTCGTACGTGACCGTGCCCCCCTTCTTCGTGGAGGCGTTGACGACGTCCTTGGTCGCTGCGTTGGCCCCAGCTGATTTGGTGGTGTCGTCGTTCTTGTTGTCATCGGCCTTGCTGCAGCCTGCGACGAGCAGACTCGCGGAGCCGATGGCCGCAACTGCGGCCAGCGCTGACCTTCGCATGATGGGCGGGTTCCCCTCCATTGTCGGAAACTTGATGGGCTCTCGGTGTGCGTCAGGCATCAACGGCTGCGCGGGTCGAGAGCGTCACGGAGACCGTCGCCGAGCAGGTTGAACGCGAGGACGGTCACAAAGATGGCGAGGCCGGGGACGATCATGAACTGAGGGTCGACCTCGTAGTAGTTGACCGCTTCCCTGAGCATGCCACCCCACGATGCCTGCGGCGGCTGGATGCCGACCCCGAGGAAGCTCAGGGAGGCCTCGAAGAGGATGTTGGTCGGGATGAGCAGCGTCGAGTAGACGATGATCGGGCCGACCAGGTTGGGCAGCAGCTCCCGGAACAGGATGTACGGGCCCTTGGCGCCCATGCCCCGGGAGGCGTCCACGAACTCTCGCTCGCGCAGGGCAAGGGTCTGACCGCGCACGATCCGGCCCAGGTAGGGCCAGTTGAAGAAGCCGATCACGAAGATCAGCACGCTCAGGTGGAGCGGGAGCCCTTCGAGGCCGAACGCGCCGCCCTGCAGGGTGGCGGAGATGGCGATCGCGAAGAGCAGGAGGGGGAAGGCGAGGAAGGTGTCCATCAGGCGGCTGATGATCGAGTCGACCCGCCCGCCGTAGAAGCCCGCGACGACGCCGAGGATCGCGCCGATCACGTTCGACAGGATGGTGGCGCCGAAGGCGACGACCAGCGAGACCCAGGAGCCCTCCAGGAGGCGGGTGGCGAGGTCGCGGCCGAACTTCGGGTCCACACCGAGCGGGTGGTCCGCGCTCATGCCGCCCATCCCGCCCTTGGGCAGCGAGGTGTTGGCGTCGATCAGATCCTGGTTGAAGGCGTTCGGGTCCAGACCCAGCAGCGACTGGATGGGCCGGGCGAGGATGGCCATCAGGATGAGCAGCACGACGATGACACCGCCGGCGACCGCCACCTTGTCGCGCTTGAAGCGCGTCCAGGCGATCTGTCCCAGGGAACGGCCCTCGATCTGCCCCTTGCCGACTCCGGCAAGCACAGCCTCTGGCTGCGCTTCCGATGCCGCCGCGGTGGTCTCGATCGGTGCGGTCACAGTGACCCGACCCCTCTCGCCGGTGGTGACCGGCCTACGCCTGCCGCTGTCTGCGGCTTGGTTCACTTGCGTGCCGGGAGGTCGGCCGCAGATG
This sequence comes from Streptomyces sp. NPDC025784, assembly GCF_055558435.1. Taxonomy (NCBI): domain Bacteria; kingdom Bacillati; phylum Actinomycetota; class Actinomycetes; order Kitasatosporales; family Streptomycetaceae; genus Streptomyces; species Streptomyces sp. NPDC025784. The sequence continues at coordinate 43,821 of NZ_JBVHMN010000011.1, read as the reverse complement.
GTGCGACCTGGTGACCCGGCTGATCGTTCGACTTGCACTCGCTCACAGGATCGATGACCCCATGTCTGATGGGCGAGTCTTCAGTGCCGCCACGATCACGTGCCAGGTCTGATGGAGAAAGTATGCGCAACCGTGATGCTCTTAAGGGGATTCCGTTATCCGAACAGTGGGTAACGCGAGGCGGACAGGGGGCAGTTGCGCCGGAAGGGGCCATGACGCCCTCTTTCGGTACGCGTCCACCCCAACCCGGACAAGCATCCCTTACGCCGGTTCCTCTGCAGGTCAGGCCCAAGACACTGCCGCGGAGAACGCCTGCGCGACCGCTGGGCCACGGACGGCGGGCCGCCGGCGTGCGCCGTCAGTATCCACCTCGGGCCGGCGGATAACCGTAGCCGCCCGCCAACGGCGCCTGGGCCGGGGCCGCGTGGGCCTCACGGTCGTAGAACGGCCGGGCGTTGGCCCGCAGCCACATGGCGACCGGGTCGTACTCGTCGGACATCGCCACGGTCGAGACGGGCAGCCCGTCGGGGACCGCGCCGATGGACTGCTGCATCATGGCGCGCACCGAGTCGACCGCGGGCGGCGAAGTGTCGTACACGTCAAGGCCGATGGCGAGATAGGGCGCCCCGAGGGCCGGCTGCACCCAGGCACGGCGCAGCGACCGCACGGCGGAGGTGCGGTGCGCGTTCTGCGTGAGCAGGGCGTAGAACTGCGGGATCTCGATGCCCGGTTCGGACAGCCGCAGCGGTCCGGCGGGCTGCCGCTCCAGGCCCGCGGCGATGCGCCGCAGGTCCAGCCAGGGGATGCCCATGCCGCCGCCGGGCGCGTGCGGATTGAGCCAGAGGCCGAAATGGTCGGGGTAGAGGGTGCGGGCGACGTCGAGGCCGTCGACCACCTCGTACGAGCGGTTCCAGCCACTGGCCGAGAGCTCCTGGGCGGAGGTGACGCACGGCGCGTAGCCGAAGCCGTCCACCTCCATGTTCCCGTACTGGGCGTCCGGGGACCCGGCCTGGCCGTGCCACAGGAGCATCCAGACCTGACCGGACGACGGGGTCGCGAGCGCGCGAAGGAGCGCCTCGTAGGCGTCGTAGCGCCCGGGGGTCACCTGGCGCAGCATGTGCTCGACCTGCCCGGCCGCGGCCGTGCCCGACGCGCTCACCCTCAACCGCCCCTTCGCGAACAATTCACGACGAACTCATCCAATACGCCCGAGCCACCGGTGACGAACCTGCGTCAACACCTCGACCGAGCCATGAAACCAGCTTAAGCGGCGATCCTGACAGCGACTTGACGCACGGCGTCACGGGTCTCCGTGGTGTCACCGCTCACGCTCGTGCCGGGGTCAGTACTCGCGCTGGTAGAAGGGCCGCACCTGGGCGCGTATCCAGTCGCCCACCGGGTCCTGGGCGACGTCCAGGAGAACCAGGTTCACGGCGTGGCCGACCGGGACCCGGCCGAGAGCACGGCCCAGCGCGTCGAGCGGGAGCGTGCGGGCGTCGCCCTCCCACTGGGAGAGCTCGACGCCGATGAACATCACCGGGGCGCCGCCCTCGATGCTGGCCAGGCAGCGGCGGGCGCTGAGCACGACGCCGGTCCCGGCGAACTCGGCCGACGCGGCGGACAGGAAGTCCACCGGGTCGTCCTGCCAGTCGGGCTCGAACAGCCGCACCCGGCCGCCGCTCGCCGGCCCGTCCAGCGGGGTCCGCCCCGCCCGGCACAGCTCGGCCACCGCGATGGGCGGCAGGGGTACGCCGACCACGCCGTCCGGGTTGATTGCGATGCCGACCTGGGGCGGCAGGCCCCGGGCGAACTCGACGGCGGGCGCGATCGTGTACGACAGGTGACCGCCGGTGACCTGGCGGAACTGCTCCTCGGAGCTGAACACGGGGACGTACGCCTGGCCCTCGATCTCCAGCGTCGGCAGGTCGAGGGGGCCGCTGTGCGGACCGCCGCCGTTCGGCAGGGGCACCCAGACGAAGCTGCGGCCGAGGACCTCGATGATGCGGGCACCGGCCGAGGGCACGCCGAGCGAGGCGGACAGCACCTCCTCCAGCTCGTTGCCGGGCCATCCGCCGTGCGGATGGGGGTGCGCCTGTGCCGGGAAGTCCATCTGTCTACCGCCTGCTTCGAACCACTGTTCCGGCTGGAAAGATTAGTGGGCGTCGGTGACGGCCCGGCCGTCGAAGTCGATCCGGCGCAGCACGCCCGCCGCCTCACGGTCGATGAGCACCGCCGAGCCGCAGCCCTCGGGCAGGTCGCCCTTCTCCACGGCACGCAGCAGCCTGGCCACGGCTCCGCGATGCCGTGCGAAGGCGTAGCGCGAGACACCGCGGCCCCGGTCGTGCTGGCCCCGGAGCGCCGTGCCGGGCGGGACGTCGAGCAGCAGCAGGTGCAGCGAGCCGCCCCGGCGCCGGGCCTCGCGGGCCAGCCAGCGGCGCACCCAGGCCTGCGTGCCGCAGTCGTGCACGACGACGCCGGCGCCGGAGCGCAGCGCGCGACGCAGCCCCGCGTAGTGCGCGAGGCGGACGAAGGGGCGGTAGACCGCGTACGGCAGCCATCGGGCCCTCCCGGCGTCCCAGCGGTCACGGGTGTCCTGGGAGTCGATGCGCGGGCCCGTGACGGCCCGGCGCATCAGGGTCGACTTGCCGCTGCCGGGCAGCCCCGTGACCACCACGACGTCGGACGCCCCGAAGAGCAGGCCGTGCGGGCTGTGCCCGGCGCGTGCCCTCAGGTCGCGGACGACGGCCGCCGGGAGCGGGCCGCACGCCTCCCGGGCCGGGGCGCCGGGCTGCTTGGGCAGGGCAATTCCCGAGGTCGTCGCGTACGCCGTGGTCCTGTTCACCGTGATCGTCCTCCCCTTGGGTGTGGAGTCCCATCCCCGTCGAGTGTAAAGAGAAGGTAATGCGTCGTCTCTCTCGTTTCCGTACTCGGACTGCCACAGGCCGGTTACAGATGCGGACTGCCCCGATCGGACGGCGCGTGCAATGATGTGCGCGCCAACTGCATACCGGCCGCTTGAATCCGCGCGGGAGAGTCCTGGGGCACGAGTTCCCGGGCGCCGAAGGAGCAAGTCCCTCCCTTGAATCTCTCAGGCCCCGTTACCGCGCGGGCGAGGCACATCTGAAAAGCGGGCCGCTGACCAGTGGCTCCACCCAAGGTGCAAGTCACGACCACCGTTTCGTGGGGTCGTGGCGAACCTCTCAGGTTCCGATGACAGATGGGGAGGAACGACCTCGCCGTCATGCCTTGGGAGCCCCACCGATGAGCAGCAACGCACCCCGTCACACCGCGCTCGATGCCCTGCATCGCTCGCTCGGCGCGACGATGACCGACTTCGCAGGCTGGGACATGCCCCTGCGGTACGGCTCCGAGCGCGACGAGCACCTCGCCGTCCGCACGAAGGCCGGTCTGTTCGACCTCTCGCACATGGGCGAGATCACCGTCACCGGGCCGCAGGCCGCCGCCCTGCTGAACTACGCCCTGGTCGGCAACATCGCCTCCGTCGGCGTCGGCCGCGCGCGCTACACGATGATCTGCCAGGAGGACGGCGGCATCCTCGACGACCTGATCGTCTACCGGCTCGCCGAGACCGAGTACATGGTCGTCGCCAACGCCTCCAACGCCCAGGTGGTCCTCGACGCGCTCACCGAGCGCGCGGACGGGTTCGACGCCGAGGTCCGCGACGACCGCGACGCGTACGCCCTGATCGCCGTACAGGGCCCCGAGTCCCCCGGCATCCTCAAGTCGCTCACCGACGCCGACCTGGACGGCCTGAAGTACTACGCGGGCCTGCCGGGCACCGTGGCCGGCGTCCAGGCGCTCATCGCCCGCACCGGCTACACCGGTGAGGACGGCTTCGAGCTCTTCGTGGCGCCCGCGGACGCCGAGCGGCTGTGGCAGGCGCTCACCGAGGCGGGCGCCCCCGTCGGCCTCGTCCCCTGCGGCCTGTCCTGCCGCGACACGCTGCGCCTGGAGGCCGGCATGCCGCTGTACGGGCACGAGCTGACCACCTCGCTGACGCCCTTCGACGCCGGGCTCGGGCGGGTCGTGAAGTTCGAGAAGGAGGGCGACTTCGTGGGCCGCAAGGCCCTGGAGGCCGCCGCCGAGCGGGCCGAGAAGAGCCCTCCGCGGGTCCTCGTCGGCCTGATCGCCGAGGGCCGTCGCGTGCCGCGCGCCGGGTACACCGTCGTCGCCGACGGCACGGTGATCGGCGAGGTCACCTCGGGCGCCCCGTCCCCGACGCTGGGCAAGCCGATCGCGATCGCGTACGTCGACGCCGCGCACGCTGCGCCCGGGTCCGCCGGTGTCGGCGTGGACATCCGGGGCAGCCACGAGCCGTACGAGGTCGTGGCCCTGCCGTTCTACAAGCGCCAGAAGTAGGCACCGGGCGCGCGACGGACGCCATGGGCACCGGAAGGAAGCGGACCGAGCGAGCGCCGCGGGGGTACCCGCGCGCGTTGGTGCGTGACCTGTGCCCCGGCGTGCCGTCTCGTATCCCATGACCACCCCTCCCCCGGGTTTCCGGCTTCGTCCGGGCACGGGGTACCCCCGACATCAGCAGTCCCCCGCGTACAGGAGAATTCAGGCCATGAGCAACCCCCAGCAGCTGCGCTACAGCAAGGAGCACGAGTGGCTGTCGGTCGCCGAGGACGGCGTCTCGACGGTCGGCATCACCGAGTTCGCGGCCAACGCGCTCGGCGACGTCGTCTACGCCCAGCTTCCGGAGGTCGGTGACACGGTGACCGCGGGCGAGTCCTGCGGCGAGCTGGAGTCGACCAAGTCGGTCAGCGACCTCTACGCGCCGGTCACCGGCGAGGTCGTCGAGGCCAACCAGGACGTGGTGGACGACCCGTCGCTGGTGAACTCCGCCCCCTTCGAGGGCGGCTGGCTGTTCAAGGTACGCGTCACGGACGAGCCGGAGGACCTCATGTCCGCGGACGAGTACACCGCTTTCACCGCCGGCTGAGGAGTCACCGCATGTCGCTTCTGAACACGCCCCTTCACGAACTGGACCCGGACGTCGCCGCCGCCGTCGACGCCGAGCTGCACCGCCAGCAGTCCACCCTGGAGATGATCGCGTCGGAGAACTTCGCTCCGGTCGCGGTCATGGAGGCCCAGGGTTCGGTCCTCACCAACAAGTACGCCGAGGGCTACCCCGGCCGCCGCTACTACGGCGGCTGCGAGCACGTCGACGTGGTCGAGCAGATCGCCATCGACCGCATCAAGGCGCTCTTCGGTGCCGAGCACGCGAACGTGCAGCCGCACTCGGGCGCCCAGGCCAACGCGGCCGCGATGTTCGCGCTGCTCAAGCCGGGCGACACGATCATGGGTCTGAACCTCGCGCACGGCGGGCACCTGACCCACGGCATGAAGATCAACTTCTCCGGCAAGCTGTACGACGTGGTCGCCTACCACGTGGACGACGAGACCGGTCAGGTCGACATGGCCGAGGTCGAGCGCCTGGCCAAGGAGTCCCGGCCGAAGCTGATCGTGGCGGGCTGGTCGGCCTACCCGCGTCAGCTCGACTTCGCGGAGTTCCGCCGCATCGCCGACGAGGTCGGCGCGTACCTCATGGTCGACATGGCGCACTTCGCCGGACTGGTCGCCGCGGGCCTGCACCCCAACCCGGTGCCGCACGCCCACGTCGTCACCACGACCACCCACAAGACGCTGGGCGGCCCGCGCGGCGGCGTGATCCTCTCGACGGCCGAGCTGGCCAAGAAGATCAACTCCGCGGTCTTCCCCGGTCAGCAGGGCGGCCCGCTGGAGCACGTGATCGCGGCCAAGGCCGTGTCGTTCAAGGTCGCCGCCTCGGACGAGTTCAAGGAGCGCCAGCAGCGCACGCTGGAGGGCGCCCGCATCCTGGCCGAGCGCCTCGTCCAGGACGACGTGAAGGCCGTCGGCGTCGACGTCCTGTCCGGCGGCACGGACGTGCACCTGGTCCTGGTGGACCTGCGCAACTCCGAGCTGGACGGGCAGCAGGCCGAGGACCGCCTCCACGAGGTCGGCATCACGGTCAACCGCAACGCCATCCCCAACGACCCGCGTCCGCCCATGGTCACCTCCGGCCTGCGCATCGGCACGCCCGCCCTCGCCACCCGCGGCTTCCAGGCCGAGGACTTCACCGAGGTCGCGGACATCATCGCCGAGGCGCTCAAGCCGTCGTACGACGCCGCGTCCCTGAAGGCCCGCGTGTCCGCCCTGGCGGACAAGCACCCTCTGTACCCCGGCCTGAAGTAATTTCGTACGCTTTCTGTCGTACGTTTTGGTTCGTACGGTCCCCTTCGTACGGACGTCCGGGGCACCGCGCACACTGGAAACCGAGCGCGGTGCCCCGTTCCATGCAGTTCCCGCAGTCCCTGCACCACCTCCACCGGACAACGGCGTCCGGCGCGACCACCAAGGAGTTCCCGTGGCCATCTCGGTCTTCGACCTGTTCTCGATCGGCATCGGCCCGTCCAGCTCCCACACCGTGGGCCCGATGCGCGCGGCCCGCATGTTCGCCCGCCGCCTGCGCAACGAGGGACTGCTCGACCAGGTGACCTCCATACGCGCCGAGCTCTACGGCTCCCTCGGCGCGACCGGCCACGGCCACGGCACCCCCAAGGCGGTCCTGCTCGGCCTGGAGGGCGCCTCCCCGCGCACCGTGGACGTCGAGGGCGCCGACGAACGCGTCGAGGAGATCAAGTCCTCCGGGCGGATCAACCTGCTCGGCGAGCGGGAGATCGGCTTCGCCTTCGACGACGACCTGGTCCTGCACCGCCGCAAGGCCCTGCCGTACCACGCCAACGGCATGACGGTCTTCGCGTACGACGCCTCCGGCGGCCTCGTGCTGGAGAAGACGTACTACTCCGTGGGCGGCGGCTTCGTCGTCGACGAGGACGCGGTCGGCGAGGACCGCATCAAGCTCGACGACACCGTCCTGAAGTACCCCTTCCGCACCGGCGACGAACTGCTGCGGCTGACCCGCGAGACCGGTCTGTCGATCTCCGCGCTGATGCTGGAGAACGAGCGGGCCTGGCGCACCGAGGAGGAGATCCGCGAGGGGCTCCTCGGCATCTGGCGCGTCATGCAGGCGTGCGTCTCGCGCGGAATGACCCGCGAGGGCATCCTGCCCGGCGGCCTGAAGGTGCGCAGGAGGGCCGCCGTCTCCGCCCGCCAGCTGCGCGCCGAGGGCGACCCGCTGGCCCACGCCATGGAGTGGATCACCCTCTACGCGATGGCCGTGAACGAGGAGAACGCGGCGGGCGGCCGCGTCGTCACCGCCCCCACCAACGGCGCCGCGGGCATCATCCCGGCCGTCCTGCACTACTACATCAACTTCGTGCCGGGCGCGGACGAGGACGGCGTCGTCCGCTTCCTGCTCGCCGCCGGCGCCATCGGCATGCTCTTCAAGGAGAACGCCTCCATCTCCGGCGCAGAGGTCGGCTGCCAGGGCGAGGTCGGCTCCGCCTGCTCGATGGCGGCCGGCGCCCTCGCCGAGGTCCTCGGCGGCAGCCCCGAACAGGTCGAGAACGCCGCCGAGATCGGCATGGAGCACAACCTGGGCCTGACCTGCGACCCGGTGGGCGGACTCGTCCAGATCCCGTGCATCGAGCGCAACGGCATGGCGGCCGTGAAGGCCGTCACCGCCGCGCGGATGGCGATGCGCGGCGACGGCTCCCACAAGGTCTCCCTCGACAAGGTCATCAAGACCATGAAGGACACCGGCGCGGACATGAGCGTCAAGTACAAGGAGACGGCGCGGGGCGGGCTGGCGGTCAACATCATCGAGTGCTGAGGGAGAAGGCCCTGACCAGCGCGTTCGGCGCGAGCCCAGGACGCGCACCGGCGCTGGTACACCGACGGTGGCGGTCGCGTCGGCATCCCTGCGCCGGACCTGAACTCACCTCACCGTGCCGGTCCGAGCGGATCCCGGCCCGTCACCGGGGGACGTCGTGGTCTTCCGGCAGCGGGCCCGGCGCCATCGCCGTCAAGCCGCCAAGGCTCACCCCGCACACGTGGACGCCGTCACACTCTCAGCGCACAGACCTTCACCTGCACGGATACCGCGAGTGAGCCCTGCGCTCATAGTGGATTGACTATTCCACAAATCGCGCTACGCTGCCCCCATGGCACGCACCAGGGAATTCGACATCGATCAGGCGGTAGACCGTGCCATGGATCTGTTCTGGCGCCGGGGCTACGCCGAGACATCCCTGCAGGACCTGCTGAAGGAGCTGTCGATAGGCAGCGGCAGTTTCTACGCGGCCTTCGGCTCGAAGGAGCAGCTCTACTTCCGCTCCCTCGACCGCTACGTCTCCCTCCAGGGCGGCGACCTGGAGAGGGCCCTCGACGAGACGCCCGAGATCCGGCCCGCAGTCCGCAAGGTGCTCACCTCCATGATCGAGGCGGACCTGGCCGACCCCACGCGCGGCTGCCTCGTGGTCAACACCGCCACAGAGTGCGGTGACCAGCCCTCGGCAGCGGACCGCGTCAGCACCGCGATCCGGCAGGTCGAGTCCTTCCTCGCCGGCGCCTTGGAGCGGGCACAAGCGAAGGGCGAGATCTCTCCGGAGAAGAACCCGAGGGAATTGGCCAGGTTCCTGACCACGTTCATCCAGGGGATCCGTGTCGTCGGCGGAGCACGCATGGGGAGGGAGTTCGTGGAGGACGCCCTGTCCACGGCGATGCGCGCACTGGACTGAGCACCGCAGGAAACCCCACCGCCTCCCGCTCGCGATTCACCCTGCCACTCACCCTGCCACAATTATGTATTGGTCAATCCAGAAAGGGACCCGTCATGGAACTGCACCTCAAGGACAAGGTTGCCGTCGTCACCGGAGCCAGCAAGGGCATAGGCCTGGCCGTGGTCGAGAAGCTGGCCCGAGAGGGCGTCAAGGTCGTGGCCGGCAGCCGCTCCTCCACTCCCGAACTGGACGCCCTGGCCGCCGGCCACGACGTCACGGTCGTGGCGGTCGACCTCTCCACCGCAGAGGGAGCGGAGACCCTGATCCAGCAGGCCGTGGAGCGTCACCATCGCCTGGACATCCTCGTCAACAACGTGGGCGCCGCCGAGCCCCGCGAGTCGTTCCTCAAGGTCAGCGACACCGACTGGCAACGAATCTTCGACCTGACCTTTTTCAGCGCCGTCCGCGCCAGCCGTGCAGCCCTTCCCCACCTGGTCGCGACCGGCGGCGCGGCGATCGTCAACATCAGCTCGATCAACGCTCGGCTGCCCTTCCCCATGGTGGTCGACTACTCGGCGGCCAAGGCCGCGTTGACCAACCTGAACAAGTCGTTGTCCGAGGAGTTCGCCCCTCAGGGCGTTCGCGTCAACGCGATCGCTCCCGGACCGGTCCGCACGCCGTTCTGGACCGCTCCGGGCGGGTTCGCCGACGCCACCGCCGCGGCCGCCGGGACCACCGCACAGGAGGCGCTGGACGTGGTCGTGCCGCAGAGCATGAGCATCAGCTCCGGCCGGATCACCGAGGCGCACGAGGTCGCCGACCTCACCCTCTTCCTCGCCTCCCCACTCGCCGCCAACATCACGGGAACGGAGACCGTCATCGACGGCGGCCAGACCAAGACACTCTGACGCCCGCACAGGGCACGGCATCCGGCCGACGCGGCCGATGCTCCGGCCCGCCCCGCGTGGGGTGCCGACACCCGACACCGGGCGGCCGGGGCCTCCCCGCGCCACGACAGGAGCCACCCCGGACCACAGGGCTGTGCCCGAAAAGGCGACTTAGGTGGTCAGAGACTTCTTCCCTCCCGCGGCCCGCTCCCACGTCACGCCGCGTGACAGCCCTACGGCCGGTCACGGAGCAAGCAATGTTTACTATTCAACTTACAATCCAAGTGGAGACATACATGTCGTTCGACGACCCGATCACTCCTGAGCCGCTTCTTCAGCTCGGCCTGGGCTTCATGGCTTCCAAGACGCTTCTGAGCGCAGTGGAGTTGGGCGTCTTCACGGTGCTGGCCGGCGGCGACCGCGACCGTGAGTCCCTCGCCTCCGAGGTGGGCCTGCACCCCAGGTCCTCCGCGGACTTCCTCGACGCCCTGGTGTCACTCGAGGTGCTGACCCGCGACGAGGACGGCACCTACCGCAACACCCCCGCCGGGGACCTGTTCCTGGACCGGGCCAAGCCGTCGTACGTGGGCGGCATCCTCGAGATGGCCAACACCCGCCTCTTCGGCTTCTGGAACAACCTCACCGACGCACTGCGGACCGGCACCCTGCAGAACGAGGTCGCACACAGCGGTGCCCCGTTCTTCGCCACGCTCAGCCAGGACCCCGTTGCCTGGCGCACCTTCCTCAACGGCATGAACGGCGTCAGCACTCCCCTTGCCGCCGCGCTCGCAGCCGACTTCGACTGGACCGGCCGCCGCCACGTCATCGACCTCGGCGGAGCCCTCGGCGCGGTGCCGGCCGCCGTCCTGCACTCCAACCCGGACATCACCGGCGCCGTCTTCGAGCTTCCCCCCGTGGGCCCGGTGTTCGAGGAGTTCGTCGCGGCCCACGGTCTGACCGACCGCCTCACCTTCCACGGCGGAGACTTCTTCTCCGACCGGCTGCCCGAGGCCGACGTCTACGTCATGGGGCAGATCCTCCACGACTGGAACCTGGAACAGCGCCAGTTCCTGCTCAAGAAGGCCTACGACGCCCTGCCCGAGGGCGGCACACTCATCGTTTACGACGCCATGATCGACGACGAGCGCCGACACAACACCTACGGCCTGATGCTGTCGCTCAACATGCTCATCGACACCGAGGGCGGGTCGGAGTACACGGTCGCGGACGCCACCCAGTGGCTCCGGGCCGCCGGCTTCACCAAGGTGGAGGCCCGCCATCTCATCGGCGGCTACACCGCCGTCTACGCCACCAAGTGAGCGTGGGTCCCACCACTCCGCGTTGATGCGCGGCACACGAACGGCCCCGCCACGGACCGCTGTTCGACGACATGGGCGGTCGCCGCTGCGCGCACCACGGCCGCTGACACTCGGCTCGAAGATGTGCTCGCCCACCCGTGTGCCCTCCAGCGGCGGAGCCGTGCCGGCCCCACGGATCCGGCATTCCGGCCGCACGCGGCCAGGAGCGGGGCGCCGGACGCACGCGGCCAGGAGCGGGGCGCCGGACGCACGCGAACGCCGCCGCCGCCCACGCGGCCGGCGCCCCCGGACTGATCGACATGGCCCGCCCGAACGCCGCGCCGAAGGCAGCAGCCGACCGGTGGACGTCCGGGCCCAACCCCGCCAGAAGCGGCAGCGCGGCCACCCGCGGGGCCGCATTGCGTCGACACCACTGGCCAGACCCGGGCCGACGGACTTCCCGGCACGTCGCACGGGGGTGGGAGGGCCCGCCGGAGGGAAAGCGGAGGCTAGCGCACCCGCGCACCCCCTGTCCCCCACGACCCCAGGGAGCCCCCATGCTGCGAGGCGTCGACGTCAGCGCCTATCAGTCGTCCGCGTACGGCACCGACGGTCTCTCCTTCGTCTTCGTCAAGGCGACGGAAGGCCGTTCCTACGTCAATCCGAAGCTGACCGCGCAGGTGAAGACGGCGCGCGACGCCGGATGCGTGGTCGGGTTCTACCACTTCCTGTGGCCGGGGAACATCACCGCGCAGGCCGAGTACTTCGTGGGCAAGGCCCCGGAGAAGGCCGGCGACCTGCTCGCCGTGGACTGGGAGACGACGGGCGACGGCACGCACGCCGGCAACGCGGAGAAGGACCGGTTCATCCGCAAGGTGAAGGAGCTGCGGCCCCACCACCGGGTGGTGCTCTACACGAACCGCAACTACTGGCTCAACGTCGACACCACCTCGTACGCCGGGGACGGACTGTGGATCGCCGACTACGTGACCGCGGGCAAGCCCCGCATCAAGGCCTCGTGGCGTTTCCACCAGTACACCGACGACCCGCTGGACAAGGACGTCGCGAACTTCGCGGACGAGGCCGCGCTGCGCGCGTGGGCCCTGAAGCAGTGATCAGGCGCCGGAAGCGCGGTCCCGGTCCGCTCCCCTCACGAAGGCCAGGATCTCGGGTGCCGCCTCGCCGAGGCTGCCGAAGTGGCGGTGCACGCCGTCCACCTCGGGCCCGTTGACGCCCCAGACGGTCATCCCGGCCCGCAGCCCGGCCGTCACCCCGGACGGCGCGTCCTCCACCACCAGGCAGTCCGCCGGACGGGCACCGAGCAGCTCCGCACCCAGCAGATAGGGCACGGGCGACGGCTTGCCCTCGGCGACGGAGGCGGCGTCCACGACGACCCCGGGCACGGGCAGGCCGGTCCGGGCGAACCGGCCGCGCACCCGGTGCGCGTAGTTCGACGTCACCAGGCCCCACCTGCCGGGCGGCAGGGCGGCGAGCAGGCCGGCGGCGCCCGCGAAGGCGGAGTAGGTGCCGGTGCGCACGTCCTCGTCCTCCAGCGCGTGCAGGGCGGCCAGGCACTCCCCCGGATCGCGGTCCGGGGCGACGGTCTCGAACGTCTCCAGGGGGCGGGTGCGCAGCGCGACCCGGTGGACCTCCTCGGGATCCAGCCCGTACCGCTCGGCCCAGGTGTGCCAGACCCGGCGCTGGTTGTCCACCGCGTCGATCAGGGTGCCGTCGACGTCGAACAGGACGTACGGTCCGGGGGCCGGGTCCGGGGCTTGCCTCACGCTCTCGCTGTTCACGTCATGATCATGCCGGAAGGGTGCGGCCCGAGGGCAGGTCGGGCCGCACCAGTGCCCGCGTTCTGCGGTGCGGGGTCTCAGGCCCGGAAGTCGGCCGAGCGCTCCGGTGACGCCTCCGCCAGCGCCTTCGTCACCGCGTCGGTGCCTTCCTGGAGGCCGTAGACCGGGGTGCCGGGCTGCTGGCGCCAGGAGTCGGCCAGGCTCCCGGCGTCGACGGTGTCGAAGCCGAGCTCGTCGATGAGGGCGCGGACGACGCGCTTGGCCGCCTCGTCGTCCCCCGCCACCGGGAGGGCCATGCGGTCGGGGGCGCCGGCCGGACGGTGGCGGTCGAGGATGTCCTGGGCGTAGGTGCCGTTGAATGCCTTGACGACGGTGTGACCGATCTGCCGGGCCGTCCAGCCGCTTTCCGTGAGTCCCTCGTCCTCGATGGCGGCGATCCTGCCGTCGCGCTGCTGCGGGTAGTAGTTGCCGGTGTCGATGACGGCCACACCGTCCGCGGCTCCGTCGAAGAGCCCGGACGGCAGGTCCGGCACCGCCTTCAGCGGGACCGTGACCACGACGAGGTCGGCGTCGCGTGCCGCTTCCCCGACCTCGACGGGTGTCGCGCCGGTCTCCTCGGCGAGCGCGGTGAGCGTGTGGGGGCCGCGGGAGTTGGCGACGGAGACGTCGTGACCGAGGGCGGTGAGCCGCCGGGTGAGGTTGCCGCCGATGTTGCCCGCGCCGATGATGCCGATCTTCATGAGTGCAACGCCCTTCCAGGGTTGATGCTCCTGATGGGGATCACCAACCCCGGTTCCGAGCACGCTATTCCGTCCTGTACGGCATGCGGGTGGGGGTCGTGACGTCGTCGCGGACGGCCGGCCACGGTGGGGCTCCGCGCCCCTCCGGTGGCTTTCCGTGGGCCTACGGTCCGGCACCCCCCGGTGCTGTCGAGGTCGGCCCGAACGGCCTCGTCCTCAATCGCCGGACGGGCTGAGAGGTGCCCCGACCCTCAAGCGGACGGGGATGTATGTGCGCACGCCCCCTGCCCCGTGCGGTCGGCCGCCGGCCGAAGGGGCCGTGCCGGTGCATCACATGCCCGTCGCCGACGGCGACACGGACCCGCCGAGGATCCACCAGCTCCCTCCGCACGACGGCTGCGACGGGCGGATCACCGGCACCGACCCGCCCCACCCACCAAACCGCACCCGCGGACCACGCACCCGCACGACGACCACCACGGGCGGCACCCACCGGACCGGACCCGGGACGGTACCGCAGAGGGCGCCCACCGGAGATCCGATGGGCGCTCTCTGCGCGCGTCGCACGGGGCGGACGTCACTTGTTCAGGTGGGCCCAGAACTCGTCGAACGAGAGGACCTTGTCCCCGTTGAGGTCCCGGCTCTTGATGATCACCTCGGCGACCGACTCGGTGACGTTCCAGTCGCCCTCCTGGGCCAGGGCGGTCTTGAACTCGGCTGCGGTGATGAAACCGTCACCATCCGTATCGATCCGCTGGAACTGCTTGCGTGCTTCCTCGATGTCCGCCACCGATCCGCCCCTTCGTCGTGCATGACTGCATGTAGTACTGCCGTGTTTACGGACGTCAGATTAACGGGCCGCCCCGGCACGGAGTGCGGCGAGTACCCAGGCGAACTCCTCCCGGTGGGCGGACAGCGGCTCCGTCCCACGCACCAGAGCGTTCAGCTCCCGGAAACGGGCCATCTCGACATGCGCGGCGGACTCCATGCGTTCCAGGACGGCAGCCCGGTCGGCATCGCCGAGCAGCCCGCGCAGCACTTCCTCGGCCTCCGGCGACCCGGGCGCGACACCCCGCTCCAGCGCCTCACCCGCGAGCTGCACCAGCCGGCTCATGAACCACACGGAGGTGCCGGCCGGCACATCGGGCCCCCGGTCCGCCGCGTTGAACTCGATCATCTTCCGCATCCGCGCCCGGAAACCCCGGTCCTGGATCATCTCGGCCAGCTCCACCCAGGCGTCCACCTGCTCGGGCGTCGGCTCCTCCGGCAGGTCCGCCAGGGTGAACCGCATCCGGGTGCGGATGTCGGGGTCCGCCGTGTCCAGGCCCCCGAACGTCTCCTCCATGAAGTCGTCGACGATGCGCTTGCGTTCCGCGGCCGAGAGCCGCGCCAGCTTGTTCATCAGTGTCATCTCCTCAGCGGTCGAGCCGCGTCGCGCCACGGTCGACAGCACCGCCCGGGTCACCTGCAGCGAGCGGATCTGCGCGTCCAGCGCCGCCACGTGCGCGGCGGCCACCTCCGCGACCGTCGTCTCGCCGGCCAGCACCTTGCGCACGTCGTCCAGCCCCAGGCCGAGCTCGCGCAGTGTGCGGATCAGCTCCAGCCGGGCCACGGACGCGGCGTCGAACAGCCGGTAGCCGCCCGCGGAACGGGTCACCGGGGGCAACGCTCCCTCGTCCGACCAGTACCGGATCGTACGGACGGACAGGCCGGTGCTCCGGGACAGCTCTCCGATGGTGAAGAGACCGGTGCCGTCGTGCGGGGGGTCATGGGGGTGGCCCCCCGGGGAAGACTGCATGTCTGCGAGTCTGGGCCTTCCAGTGGGTGGAGACTCAAGGGAGCGCCATGGCGACGGAGAACCTGCGGGACATTCTGGACGCGGCCGCGCGGGGTGACTTCCCGCCCGCGGACGGCGGTACGACCGTCGTGCCCCAGCCGAGCCACCGGGACGCCGGGGTCCTCGCCCTCACCGCGCACTCCGTCGTCTTCACCGACGAGGACCCCGAGTGGGTGCGCGAGGCGATGCTCGCCGCGCGCTGCGACGCCCTCGCGGCCAGCATGAACGCACGGTTCCTGACGGCGTTCCTGGACCGCACGGGCCGCACGACCGACACGATCGACCTGCTCGCCGTCGGCTCCCCGCTGCCGGGCGCGCCGCCGCTGCGGCTCACGGAGATCGAGGACCCCGGCCATCCACGTGTGGCCGGGGCCCAAAAGCGGCGCGACGCCGTACGGGTGTGGGCCGCGGACGGCGGCGTCCTGGTCCTCGGGCGCGGGGTCGCGGGACGCCTGGAGGTCGCGGTCGAGGTGGACGAGCACGCCCGGCAACGCGGGCTGGGACGGCAGTTGGTGACGGCGGCTCGGCATCTGGGCGGGGGTGAGCCGGTGTGGGCCCAGATCTCGCCGGGGAACGCCCGCAGTCTGCGGGCGTTCCAGGCGGCCGGGTACCTGCCGGTGGGGTCCGAGGCGCTGCTCCTCGCCCGCTGAACCGTGGCTCTCGGGCGGGGTCCGACCGCGCCCGGCCCGCGCGCGCGGGAGCCGAGTTCAGGTTCGGGTCCGCGGTGGCGGGCCGGGGACCGTCCGCCGTACGACGGCGTGTCAGGTGCTAGCGGAAGATGCCCGTGTGGCCCAGCGAGTAGCGGCCCGGCTGCGGATACACCGCGAGGCCGTGCGGACCGCTCCCGACCGGGACGCGGGCGAGCTGCGTGCCCGTGCGGGTGTCGATGGCGTACACCTCGGAGTCGTAACGGCCCGACAGCCACAGGACCTTGCCGTCGGCCGAGACCCCGCCCATGTCCGGGCTGCCGCCGCCCGGCAGCGGCCACTTCTCCGTGAGCCGGTTCTTCGTGAAGTCGAAGATGGAGATGGTGCCTTCGCTACGGTTGGAGATGTACATCCGGCGCGAGTCGCGGCTGACGTACAGGCCGTGCGTGCCCTTGCCGGTGCGCAGCAGGGTCGGCTTGGAGAACTTGTCGCCGTCCAGGACCCACACGCCGCCCGCCATCATGTCGGCGATGTAGAACCTCTTGCCGTCGGGCGAGATCTTCACGTCCTGCGGCATCGAGCCCGTGAACGGGATCTTCTCCTGCGCGACCACCTTCATCTTCTCGGTGTCGACCTTCAGCACCTCGCCGCTGAACTCGCAGGACGCGATGAAGTAGCGGCCGTCCAGGGAGAAGTCCGCGTGGTTCACGCCGTAGCAGCTCACCGGTTCGGTCTTCACCCGCTTCATGGTGTGTGCGTCGCGGAAGACGAGTTCGCGGTCGAGCGAGGCCATGACGATCGCGTACTTGCCGTTCGGGGTGAAGTAGAGGTTGTACGGGTCGTGCACCGGGACCGGCTTGCCCGCCTTGCCGGTCTTCGGGTCGATGGGGGTGAGGGAGTTGCCCTTGTCGTTGTTGACCCACAGCGTCTTCATGTCCCACGACGGGACGACGTGCTGGGGCTGTGTGCCGACGGGGATCGTCTTGACGACCCGGTACGTCTTCGGGTCGATGACCGAGACGGTGTTGGAGTTGGTGTTGGGCACGTAGACACGGGACGGGAAGTCCTTGACCACCGGGGAGAGCTTGTTCGGGCGGTCCGCGGCGTAGACGTCCTTGGGGTTCAGCACCGGGGGCATACCGGGCAGGACCCGCACCTGCGGCTTCTTCGGCGGGGGCGGCGACTGGACGGCCGGCTTGCTGCCCAGGGCCTCGGTCGCGTGGTCCGTCGGCCCGCTGCCGCAGCCTGTGAGTCCGGTGAGCGCGGCGAGGGCGGCGAGCGCGGCGACGGCGACGCCGGTGGTCCGTGCGCGCCCGGCGGCGGTGGGGTGCATCAGCATCTGCATCAGCTCAGCAGCTCCGTGGTGGTGACCGCGCGCAGGCCACGGCGGTCGAGTTCGTGCAGGAGGGAAGGGAGGGCCGTCACCGTGTCCGCGTAGCCGAAGTGCAGGCTCACCACGGAACCGTTGCGGACCTCGCCGATGACCTTGCGGGTGACGGCGGGGGCGCCCGGCGAGGTGTAGTCGAGCGAGTCGACGTCGTAGGAGAGGACGTGGGGGTAGCCCGCGCGACGGGCCAGCCGGGCGACTTCCGGGGAGGCGCGGGCGGTGCGGGAGGGTCTGAACCAGGTGCCGATCGAGCCGGTGAGCCGTCTCAGGCGGTCCGCGCAGCCGCGGATCTCCGCGTCGGCGTCCGCCTCCGGCATGGAGTTGATGTCCAGGTGGTGGAGGGTGTGGTTGCCGAGGTCGTGGCCGCCGTCGAGGATGCGGCGGGCGATGTCGGGGTGCTCGTCGAGCCAGGTGCCGACGGCCAGCACCGTGACGCGGGCGCCGGCCTTCTCCGCCTCGCCGAGCACCGATGCGGCGATGGCCGGATCGCCCTGGCCGTGAAAGGTGAGGGCGACCTGGGGGCGGGTGCGGGGGCCGTGGGTGATCTCGGCGGGCTGGGACGGGAAGGTGCGGGGGGCGGTGACGGTGGCCGAGCGGCTGTCGGTGGGCCGGGGTTGGGGTCGGGGGTGCGTGGATGTGGGTGTGGGCGTCGGCGGGGGCGCGGCGGCTCCTGCGGTGGAGCAGCCTGCGGTCAGCGTTCCGGCGGCCAGCGCGGCCCCGGATCGCAGCGCCGTCCGCCGGTCCGGGGCGGGGGGTGTGGTGGGTGACAGCGGGGGGTGTGCGGGCGGCGTGGTCACCCGCACCATTTAAGGGCGAAACGCCCGTGAAACTGTTGATTGGCCCCAGTGGGGGATGTACGGGTCGCGTGTGCGGTCCCCGGGGCCGGGCCGGTGGGCGCCCTCTGCGGTACCGTCCCGGGTCCGGTCCGGTGGGTGCCGCCCGTGGTGGCCGTCGTACGGGTGCGTGGTCCGCGGGTGCGGTCCGGTGGGTGGGGCGGGTCCGTGCCGGTGATCCGCCCGTCGCAGCCGTCGTGCGGAGGGAGCTGGTGGATCCTCGGCGGGTCCGTGTCGCCGTCGGCGACGGGCATGTGATGCACCGGCACGGCCCCTTCGGCCGGCGGCCGACCGCACGGGGCAGGGGGCGTGCGCACATACATCCCCGTCCGCTTGAGGGTCGGGGCACCTCTCAGCCCGTCCGGCGATTGAGGACGAGGCCGTTCGGGCCGACCTCGGGGAGTTCCGAGGGCCCGGGAGAAGGGGTGGCCGGGGGCATTTGGAGGCGGTGGAGCGGGAGTTGGGTGGGAGGTGAACGTGTGGTGCACAGCGGGCGTACAGGTTCGGCGGTGCTTTTGGATCAGTCGGGCCCGTCTGCGATAGTCAGCGGTGCGACCTCCACCCATTGACCCGGGCCATGGTTGTCGCCGGCGCCGCGGATCACACCCCAATTCGTTCCGCGGCGCCCTCGGACCCCGGCCGCACCGCGGCCGGGGTCCCGCATGTCAGCGGTCGGCCACGCGCATCTCGAACCAGGTGGTCTTGCCGCGGGGCAGGAGATCGACGCCCCAGCGGTCGGAGAGCTTGTCGACGAGGAAGAGCCCGCGGCCGCTCAGGTCGAGTTCCTGAACGGGCATCAGACAGGGCAGCCCGCGCGAGGGATCACGGACCTCGATGCGGATCCAGCCACGGCGGCGGCGCATCCGGAGTCCGAAGACGCGGGCGCCGGTGTGACGCACGGCGTTTCCGACGAGTTCCGAGACGAGCAGGACGGTGTCCTCGGTCATCTTGGGCGACAGCCCCCAGTGGCGCAGGACCACGACCTGGGTGAGCCGTCGCGCGGTGGCCGCGGACTCGGGGCGGGACGGCAGCGGCACCTCCGCCTCGGTCGGATTGCCGAACAATTCCAGGGCCTTGAGCGCCCGTTCGTCCTCGACCGCAGGCGTCCAGCGCGCCGCGGTCGCACTCCCGTGCCGCCGCGGCTGTTCGATACCCTCCAGCCCCGCCATGCCCCCATCATGGCCGCCCAGAGCATCCTTCGGGGGCGTTCCGGAGGAATACGCCCCCCGGAACACTTCATTCCGCAACATCCGATCGGCATATGCCAGAGGCAGTTCAGGCCTTTCGGCAGCCCGGCTGACCTGCGCGGACATACCTCGTTGAGGCAATCGCCGACGACCCCCGACAAGGTCGGCTTAAGGCTGCGTTAAGGCTCCCATAAACCGTCCCTTCGGGGGACGCCGGATAAGACACCGCGTCAACTGCAAGTGGATCAGCGGAATTTGTTCAGTGACTTTCGCTGCATCGCGCGGTGGACGCTCAGAGGAACTTGGCCTTTCCGGGGCCCTCCTCGACGAAGCTGCGCATGCCCCGCTCCCGGTCCTCCGTGGCGAACAGGCCCGCGAACCAGTTCCGCTCGATGGCGAGTCCGGTCTCGAGGTCCGTCTCCAGACCCGCGTCGATCGACTCCTTGGCCGCACGCAGCGCGATCGCGGGGCCCTGCGCGAGCTTCGACGCCCAGGCGTGCGCGGCGGTGTACACCTCGTCGGCGGGGACGACCCGGTCCACCAGGCCGAGGGAGAGCGCCTCGTCGGCCTTGACCATACGGCCGGTGAAGATGAGGTCCTTGGCCTTGGACGGGCCGATCAGACGGGACAGCCGCTGGGTGCCGCCGGCTCCGGGGATCAGGCCGAGCAGGATCTCGGGCTGGCCGAGCTTGGCGTTGTCCGCGGCGATGCGGTAGTCGGCACAGAGGGCCAGTTCGCAGCCGCCACCGAGCGCGTATCCGGTGACGGCGGCGACGACCGGCTTGGGGATGCGGGCGATGGCGGTGAAGGAGTCCTGCAGGGCCCGGGACCGCACGACCATCGCCGCGTGGTCCATGGCCTGCATCTCCTTGATGTCCGCGCCCGCCGCGAACACCTTCTCCCCGCCGTACAGGACGACCGCGCGGACGTCCGCCCGGCGCGTGACCTCCTCGGCGAGCTCCTTGAGCCGGTCCTGCGTGGCAATGTCCAGCGCGTTCATCGGCGGGCGGTCCAGACGGATGGTGCCCACACCTTCGGCTACTTCGAGATGCACAGTCATGGGAGCAGGTTAGTGGGCGTTAACGGCGACGGGCCGGGTGTGCTGAGTCACAGCACACCCGGCCCGTACCGGTGGAGCCTCTACTTGGTCCAGTCGGACCAGGACATGTTCCAGCCGTTGAGGCCGTTGTCCGGGGCGACCGTCTTGTCGTGGGAGTTCTTCACGATCACCACGTCGCCGATCATCGAGTTGTCGTAGAACCAGGCCGCCGGCACCTTGCCGTCGTAGCCTCCGCGCACGTCGCGTACGCCGATGCAGCCGTGGCTGGCGTTGTAGTTGCCGAAGGCGCCGCCGCCCCAGTAGTTGCCGTGGATGAACGTGCCGGAGTTGGTCAGGCGCTGGGCGTGCGGCACGTCCTTGATGTCGTACTCGCCGCCGTAACCGACCGTCTCGCCGTTCATGCGGGTCACCTTGAGGCGCTCGCTGATGACCATCTGGCCGTTCCAGGTGTCGTAGCCCGGCTTGCCCGTGGTGATGGGGATGGTCTTGAGGACCTTGCCGTCGCGCTTGACGACCATCTTGTGGGTCTTGGCGTCGACCGTGGTCACCTGGCTGCGGCCGATCGTGAACTTCACGGTCTTGGTCTGCTTGCCGTAGACGCCCGGACGGCCTTCGACACCGTCGAGATCGAGGCTCACGGTGACCTCGGTGCCGGCCTTCCAGTACTCCTCGGGACGGAAGTCGAGGCGGTCGTTGCCGAACCAGTGGCCCTCGACGTCGACCGCGGGCTCGGTCTTGATCCGGATGGCCTTCTCGACGGCGTCCGGATGCGTGATGCCCCGCGTGAAGTGGACGGAGAACGGCATCCCGACGCCGACCTTCGAGCCGTCCTCCGGCGTGTAGATGCCGACGAAGGTGTTCTTCGGGGTGAGGGTGGTGAAGGCGGACTCCTCTGCCGCCTCACGGCCCTCCGAGTCCTTGGCCACCGCGTGGACCTTGTACTTGGTGGCGGAGGCGAGGTGGGTGGAGGGCGTCCAGCTGGCGCCCCCGTCCGTGATGGTCCCCTCGACCGCCTTGCCCTTGGTGTCCTCGACCTTGACCTCGGTCAGCTTGCCCTTGGCCGCGGTCACCTTGAGGGCGCCGCTGGTCTTCACGTCGTCGGCGCCGTCCTTGGGGGCGATGGTCACGACGGCCTGCGAGGCCTTGGTGTCCGCCGAACTGGAGGCCTTGCCCTTGCCGTCACTCTTCTCGGACCCGGAGTCCGAGTCCCCTCCGCCGCCGCAGGCGCTCACCGCGAGCAGGAGGGAGGCGAGGAGCAACGCCGACACCCCCCGCTTCCGGTGTGTGCGTGCGCCAACCGACGCCCCCGATATCGGTCGCCCGTTCAAAGTCGTTCTCCCCTCGCACGGCCTGATCAGGCCCGCACTCCAGCGCGTCCCACGCGCGTATCGCGCTAATTAATCACACGGCCAGGAGGGATGGCTCCCCGGGAATGTCACTGTTCAGTCCCAACTTCGGCCGTACGGGGCGCCGCTGGAGTGCGTCGTGCGCGTACCCCTTTGTCGGGCTACCTCACCGCCCCACCCGCTTTCCACTGTTTCCAGCCCATGTTCCAACCGCTGAGCCCGTTGTCGGGAGCGACCGTTTTGTCTTCGCTGTTGACGACCTCGACGACGTCGCCGATGAGACTGCGGTCGAAGAACCAGCCGGCGGGGGTGTCCGAGCTGCCGCCCTTCACGTCCCGCAGGCCCACGCAGCCGTGACTGGCATTGCTGTTGCCGAAGACGTCCGTGGCCCAGTAGTTGCCGTGCAGGAAGGTGCCGGAGTCGGTGAGCCGCATCGCGTGGGGGACGTCGGGGATGTCGTACTCGCCGCCGAATCCGACCGTCTGGCTGTTCATCCGTGTCACCTCCAGCATCTCGGTGACGACCATCTTCCCGTTGTAGGTGGGGTTCTTCGGGGCGCCGGCGGTGATCGGCACGGTGGCGAAGAGGTCACCGTCGCGCCGTACTTCCATGGTGTGCGCGGCGGCGTCGACGAGCGAGACCTGGCTGCGTCCGACGGTGAACGAGAAGGTCTTGTACTGGAGTCCGTACACACCGCGGGCGCCCTCGACGTCCCGCAGCCGCAGGCCGACCGTGACCTTGGTGCCGGGCTTCCAGTACTCCCGCGGCCGGAAGTCGAGGCGTTCCTTGCCGAACCAGTGCGGGCGCACCTCGACGGCGGGCCGGGTGTCGATGTGGACGGCGCGTTCGACGGCGGCCCGATCGGTGATCTCCCGGTTGAACTTGAGCGAGATGATCATCCCCGTGCCCACGGTGGACCGGTTCTCCGGTGTGACGTAGGCGATGAACCGTTCGTCGGGGACGGCGGTCGTGAACGTCGTGTGGCGCGCCGAGCGCCGGCCGTGCCCGTCCAGGGCGACCGCGTCGACCGTGTACTTGGCGGCCAGCGCGAGCTGCGCGTCGTCGGGCTTCCAGGTCAGGCCGTCGTTCGTCAGGTGCCCGGGCACCGTGGACTCCTGCGCGTCCTGGTACTTGACCACCCGAACGGACTCCAGGCGCCCGTCGGGCACCCGCACCTCCAGCGTCTTGTCCGGTCGTACGTCCTTGCTGTCGTCGGCCGGGGAGACGCGGATGACGTCCCCGGACGACGGTGCCTTGCCCAGCACCTCGTCGATTCCCCCCGAGGTGCAACCGGCGGCTCCGGCCAGCAGGCCGGCCCAGGTCAGTACGGCGGCCAGTGCGGTGCCGGCGCGCCGCGGGCCCCATGTCATGTGTCCCACTCGAACCTCTGTCTTTCCGGCCGGGGGTCCGGGGTCGTCCCCGGGAACTGCGGTACACGGGTCCCAACGACCGTGCCCCTCCGGGGAAACGTGAGTGCGAGCCATGCTCTGGGCAGAACAGTGGGGAGGACGACGCGACGGGGAGCTGCGGCCGGGACTCCGTACGCCCCTTTTCCCGTCGTTCCATCGAGCCGCGGGAGGCTGACCGGTGTCGAGCGCACCCGAGCAGGAGGCCGTCCAGGAGGGACGTGCCGCGGGCGGCGGACTGCCCACGCAGTCGGCCCCCGTGTCGAACGGCGCCCGGACGCGGCAGGTCGTGCCGCCGCCCGGGGACGCCGCCGAGGCCCCGCCCGCGGCGGCACCCGCCGTGGCCGTGTGGCCGGGCGCCCCGACCCCGCTGGGCGCGCGCTTCCGCGTCGGGCCGGACGGCGTCGCCGGCACCAACTTCGCCCTGTGGGCGGGCGGTGCGGAGGCCGTGGAGCTGTGCCTTTTCGACGAGCGGGGCGCGGAGAGCCGGGTCCCGCTGACCGAACTCACGCATGAGATCTGGCACGGTTTCGTGCCCGACGTGCTCCCCGGACGCCGCTACGGCTACCGCGTGCACGGCCGCTGGGATCCGTGGACGGGCGCCCGCTGGAACCCGGCGAAACTGCTCCTCGACCCGTACGCGCGTGCGGTGGACGGCGACTTCAGCCTGCCGCCCGAGGTGTACGGGCACGTGCGGGACTGGCCGCAGCAGCAGGTCGCCGACACCGTGCGCGACGACCGCGACTCGGCTCCGTACGTGCCCAAGGGCGTCGTGGTGCATGACGACGACGACTGGTCGGACGACCACCGCCCGAAGACCCCGTGGGCGGACTCGGTGATCTACGAGGTGCACGTGCGCGGATTCACCCGTCTGCACCCGGGGGTGCCGGAGGAACTGCGGGGCACCTACGCGGGTCTCGCGCACCCGGCCGCGGTCGAGCACCTGGTGAAGCTCGGGGTGACGGCGGTGGAGCTGCTGCCGGTGCACCAGTTCGCGCACGAGGACCATCTGCTGCGCAAGGGCCTGAGGAACTACTGGGGTTACAACTCGATCGGCTACTTCGCGCCGCACGCGGGGTACGCCGCCTCCGGGACGACCGGCCAGCAGGTCGGCGAGTTCAAGCGGATGGTGCGCGCGCTGCACGCGGCGGGCATCGAGGTCATCCTCGACGTGGTCTACAACCACACCGCGGAGGCGGGCGAGCTGGGCCCGATGCTGTCGCTGCGCGGCATCGACAACCGGGGGTACTACCGGCTCCAGTCGGACGCCCGCCGGTACGCCGACTACACGGGGTGCGGGAACACACTGCACGTGGTGCAGCCCCATGTGCTGCGGCTCATCACCGACTCCCTGCGCTACTGGGTGACGGAGATGGGCGTGGACGGCTTCCGGTTCGACCTGGCGGCGGCCCTGGCACGCTCGATGCACGACGTCGACATGCTGTCGCCGTTCCTGGCCGTGATCGCCCAGGACCCGGTGCTCCGGCGCGTGAAGCTGATCGCGGAGCCCTGGGACGTGGGATCCGGGGGGTATCAGGTGGGGGCCTTCCCGCCCCTGTGGACGGAGTGGAACGACCGGTACCGCAACGCCGTGCGGGACTTCTGGCGGGGCGCGCTGCCCGACGTGCGCGACCTGGGCTACCGGCTCTCGGGGTCCAGCGACCTGTACGCGTGGGGCGGGCGGCGGCCGTACGCGTCGGTGAACTTCGTGACCGCGCACGACGGGTTCACGCTGCGGGACCTCGTCTCCTACGAGCGCAAGCACAACGAGGCGAACGGCGAGGCCAACCGCGACGGCTCCGACGACAACCGCGCCTGGAACTGCGGTGTCGAGGGGGAGACCGGTGACGACCGCGTCGGGGCGTTGCGGCGACGGCAGCTGAGGAACCTGCTCACCACTCTCCTGCTCTCCACCGGGGTGCCGATGCTGGTCGCGGGCGACGAGTTCGGGCGGACCCAGCGCGGCAACAACAACGCGTACTGCCAGGACAACGAGATCAGCTGGGTCGACTGGTCGCACCTCGACGACCCCGGATGGCGGGCGCTGTTCGACCTCACGTCGCGGCTGATCGCCCTGCGGCACGAGCATCCGGTGCTGCGGCGGCGCGCGTTCTTCTCCGGCCGGGCGCACTCGGCGGACGGGCTGCGGGACCTGGCGTGGTTCACCGCCAGGGGAACGGAGATGACGGAGCGGGACTGGTACGCACCCGCCTCGACGCTGGGCATGTATCTGTCCGGGCGGGACATCCCGGGGCGGGACGCCCGGGGAGTGCCCGTCGTGGACGACAGCTTTCTCGCCGTGCTCCACGCCGGCGACCGGCCGGTGGGTTTCGTGCTGCCGGGGACGCCCTGGGCCGCGCGGTACGAGGTGGTCGTGGACACCTCGCGGGAGGAGCAGGGGGAGGCGCCCGGTGTCGAGCACCCGGCGGGGGCCTCGATCACGGTACCGGCGCGGTCCGTCCTGCTGCTCAGGGTCGTCTGAGGGGCGCGCCGGCTTCCGCAGTGTGGACGTGTCCCTGACGCCCCGGCAGCCCCACTGGCACGTCCATGCCGGGCCGGCTCGGCGAGTACGACCTGCACGACCTCGCCGCGACCGGCGCGAGCAGGCCGACCTCGCCGGCGACGAGCCGGAGCGGCCGGCCGACCCGAAGGCGTCCTGGGAGCGGATCGCGGGCGGGCCGCCGCCCCGTCCGCAGGGGGAGCCGGGCCGGGCCGCCCAGGTCGTGGGCGGCCGCCGGGCCGTCGTCCTCGGCACCGCGCCGGCCGGTCGGGCGGTGCTCGGGCGCGACCTGCCGGACGGCCCGGCCGCCGCCCGCCGGGCGCGTGCGGTCCGGCCAAAACTCGGTGGGCGCTGTCGGTGCCGAACCGTAGGCTCGCCGTTGATGCCCACAACAGATGCAGTGACCAAGGATCCTGCCCCGGCCGGGGACGGCGCCGGGACCCGGGACCGCGCCGCGGACGCGCGCGGTGCCGGCGCTTCGACCGTGCGCAGTCTGCTGCGCCTGTGGCCGTACGTGCGGCCGGTGCGCGCGCGGCTGTTCGGCGCCGCGGGCATCGCGGTGGTCGCCTCCTGTACGGGGCTGGTGTTCCCGCTCGTCCTGAAGTGGATGGTGGACGGTCCCGTCGCCGACCGCGATCCGGCGGGCGTCTGGCTCGGCGCGCTCTGGCTGCTGCTGCTCGGCTTCGCCGAGGCGGGCCTGTTCGGACTGCGGCGGTGGCTGGTGGCCCGGCCCCTGGCGGGCGTCGAGGCGGACATGCGGGCGGACCTGTACCGGCACCTCCAGCGCCTGCCCGTCGCCTTCCACGACCGGTGGGCCTCGGGGCAGTTGCTGTCCCGGGGCACCACGGACCTGATGCTGCTGCGCATGTTCCTGGCGTTCCCGCTGACCTTCCTGCTGGTCAACGGGGTGACGATCCTTGCGGGTGTGGGCATCATGCTCGCCCAGGACTGGACGCTCGGGCTGGTGCTGCTCGCTCCCGCGGTCCCCGTGATGATCGTCTGCTGGGCCTTCGAGCGGCGCTACGCGGAGGTGGCGCGGCGGGCCCAGGACCAGGTCGGCGACCTGACGACGGTCGTCGAGGAGAGCGTCCTCGGCATCCGCATCATCAAGGGGTTCGGCCGCCATCGCAGCCAGGCCCGTGCCTTCCACGAGCTGTCCCGCACGCTGCGCGGCACGGAACTCGCCAAGGCCCGCCTGCTCGCCTCCATCTGGGCCGTCATCGTCACCCTTCCGGAGCTCGCGATCGGTGCCGCGCTCGTCCTCGGCACCGTGCAGGTCGCCGACGGCGACCTCTCCGCCGGAACACTGGTCGCCTTCCTGTCGACGGCCCTCGCGCTGCGCTGGCCGATCGACTCCATCGGGTTCCTCCTCGCGATGAGCCAGGAGGCGGCCACCGCGACACAGCGCTATTTCGAGGTCATGGACGCCCGGCCGGAGTCCGCGGACGTCGCCGCCGTGGCGGCCGGGGACGGCAGCGGTCTCCGGTTCCGCTCGGTGCGGTTCCGCTACCCGGACGCGGCCGTGGACTCCGCCCCCGTGCTGGACGACATCGACCTGCACGTCCGCCCGGGTGAGTCGATGGCCCTGGTGGGCGCGACCGGCTCCGGCAAGACGACGCTCACCGCGCTCGTCCCCCGGCTGCACGAGGTGACCTCCGGCCGGATCACCCTGGACGGCCGGGACATCACGGCCATGCCCCGCGAGGAGCTCCGCGAACTCGTCGCGGTCGCCTTCGAGGAGCCCACCCTCTTCTCGGCGAGTGTCGGGGAGAACGTGCTCATGGGCGCGGCCGACGGTGCCGGGGAGACCGAGCTGGACCGCGCGCTGGCCGTCGCGCAGGCCGACTTCGCGCACGGGCTGCCGAACGACACGGCGACCCAGGTGGGCGAGCAGGGGCTGAGCCTCTCGGGCGGGCAGCGGCAACGCCTCGCCCTGGCCAGGGCGGTGGTGGGCCGTCCGCGCTTCCTGGTGCTCGACGACCCCTTGTCGGCACTGGACGTCCACACGGAGGCCGCGGTCGAGGCGGCGCTGCGCCGGGTGCTGGTGCAGACGACGGCACTGATCGTGGCGCACCGCCCGTCCACGGTGCTGCTCGCCGACCGGGTGGCCCTGCTCTCCGGCGGCCGCATCGCCGCGGTCGGCACCCATCACGAACTGCTGCGTACGAACGCCGAGTACGCCTGGCTGATGTCCGGCGCCGGCACCGGCGGGGAACCCGGGGCCGACGGGGACACCGGCATCGGCGGAGATCCGGGGGCCGACGGGGACACCGGCGCCCGCGCCGAGGCGGCGGACGTCACCGATCGCACGAAGGAGGACCAGCGATGACGGCGCCCACCACCACCGCGCCGGACCACGACCGGCCGGCTCCGGACCAGGCGCGGCACGAGGACCCCTTCGACCGCGACACGCTGCCCGCTCCCCCGGGCGCGACGGCCGCGCTGCTGCGCTCCCTGCTCGCCCCGCTCCGCGCCCGGGTGGTCGTCACCACCGTCCTCCTGCTGCTCCAGCAGGCCGCGGTACAGGCGGGCCCGCTGCTGGTGGCGTACGCCATCGACCGGGCGGTGCCCGCGTACCGGCACGACGACCACGGACCGCTGATCGCCGTCGGCGTCGCGTACCTGTTGTGCTCGGTGGCCTCCGGAAGCCTTCAGTACGGGTTCATCATCGCCTCCGCGCGGGTCAACCAGGATGTGCTGCTGGACCTGCGCGGCCGGATCTTCCGCCACGCGCAGGCGCTGAGCGTCGACTTCCACGAGCGCTACACCTCGGGCCGGCTGATCTCGCGTTCCACGACGGACGTCGAGTCGCTGCGCGAACTGCTCAGCGAGGGTCTCCAGGAACTCGTCACCGTCATCCTGTCCTTCGTCTACATCTCGGCGATGCTGCTCTGGCTGGATCTCGGCCTGGGCGCGGTCGCGGTGGTCTCGTTCGTGCCGCTGTACCTCCTGATCCGTCTCTACCAACGCCGTGCGGGCCGTATCTTCGCGCTGCGTTCGACGGCGATCGCCGCCGTGATCGTGAAGTTCGCGGAGACGATGAACGGCATCCGTCCGGTGCGCGCCTTCCGCCGGGAGGCCGCGAACGACGCCGACTTCAAGGTCCTCAACCAGCGCCACGAGCGGACGAACGGCGACGCGCTGCTGGAGATGGCCCGCTATGTGGTCGGCTCCCGTCTGGTCGCGAACACGGCGGTCGCGGGGATCGTGCTGTGGGGCGCCCAGCGGGTGGCGTCGGGTTCGCTGGAGCTCGGGGTGCTGGCCGCGGCGGTGCTCTATCTGCGCCGCCTGTACGACCCGATCGACCGGCTGGGCATGTTCCTCAACTCGTACCAGTCCGCGGCGGCCTCGCTGGAGAAGATCTCCGGTCTGCTGGCCCAGACGCCGTCCGTGCCGGAGCCGTCCGAGCCCCGGCCGCTGCCCGCCCCCCTGCGTGAACTCCCGGGCAGGGAGGTCGTCTTCGACGGGGTCCGATTCGCGTACCGCACCGGCGGCGAGGTCCTGCCCACGTTCTCGCTGACGCTGCCGGCCGGGCAGACGGTCGCCGTCGTCGGGTCGACCGGGGCGGGCAAGTCGACGCTCGCCAAGCTGCTGGCCCGCTTCTACGACCCCTCGGACGGCCGTGTCCTGCTGGACGGCGTGGATCTGCGTGAGCTGTCCCTGCCCGAGCTCCGGCGCGGGGTGGTGATGGTGACCCAGGAGGCGTTCCTGTTCTCGGGCACGGTCGCCGAGAACATCGCGATCGGCCGTCCCGACGCGAGTCGGGAGGAGATCGAACGGGCCGCGAAGGCGATCGGCGCCCACGACTTCATCACCGCGCTGCCCGACGGCTACGACACGGACGTCCGCAAGAGGGGTGGCCGGATCTCGGCGGGCCAGCGGCAACTGGTGGCGTTCGCACGGGCGTTGCTCGCCGATCCGGCCGTCCTGATCCTCGACGAGGCGACCAGTTCCCTGGACATCCCCGGTGAACGGGCGGTGCAGCGCGCCATGGCGACGGTGCTGCGGGGCCGTACCGCGGTGGTCATCGCGCACCGTCTGTCGACGGTGGAGATCGCGGACCGCGTCCTGGTGATGGAGCACGGGCGGATCGTCGAGGACGGGACGCCCGCCGAACTCGTCGCGGGCACGGGCAGGTTCGCGGACCTGCACCGGGCGTGGCGCGACAGTCTCGTCTAGCGGCGGGCGGGCCGTGGGGCGGGCGAGTGCCGGAACGAGCGGGTGCCGGAGCGGGCGGCGCGGCAGGCGCACGGCGGAGGGGGACGGATGATCGACGCGTACGAGGACCCCGGGACACCGGATCGTCGTGGCGGTTGGCACTACCTGTGGTGGCTGGTCACCCGGCAGGCGGGCCGCTCGGCGGCCGGCACGCTGGTGGCCGGGGTCTGGATGGGGCTCCTGGCACTGACGCCGTATCTGCTGTCCCGGGCCGTCGACGACGGCCTGGAGCCGGGCGATCGGGCCGCGCTGTTCGGCTGGACCGCCGCGGTGCTGGGCGCCGGGGTGTTCAACGCCTGGCTGGGCGTCGTGCGGCACCGCATCATGACGAAGGTCCGGATGGACGCCAACTTCCGCACGGTCAAGGTCGTGGTCGGCCAGTCGGTCCGGCTGGGTGCCGCTCTGCCGCGCCAGGTCGGGGCCGGGGAGGTCGTGACGATCGGCGTCGGTGACGTCCAGACGATCAGCCAGTCCCTGACGGTCGTCGGGCCCGGCGTCGCGGCGCTGCTCACCTACGGTGTGGTGGCCGCGATGCTGCTGTCGGTCTCGCTCCAGCTCTCGGTGGTGATCCTGCTCGGGGTGCCGCTGATCGCCGTACTCGTCGGACCGCTGCTGGGACGGCTCCAGGGCACGGAGACGGCGTACCGCGAGCGGCAGGGCGTGCTGACCGCCAGGATCGGGGACCTCGCGGGCGGTCTGCGCGTGCTCAACGGCCTGGGCGGCAAGGGGCTGTTCGCCGACACCTTTCGCCGCGACTCGCGGGAGCTGCGGGAACAGGGCTACCGGGTCGGGGCGGTGACCAGCTGGATCCAGGCGCTGGGCATGGGGCTGCCGACGCTGTTCCTGGCCGTGGTGACCTGGCTCGCGGCCCGGCTGGCCGCCCAGGGGGAGATCACCGTCGGCGAGCTGGTGTCCGTGTACGGCTACGTCGCGGTCCTGGTGATGCCGGTGTCCTTCTTCATCGAGTGCGGCTACCAGCTCGGCAGGGGGGTGGTCGCCGCCCGGCGCGTCGTACGGTTCCTGGCGCTGGAGCCCGCCGATGTCCGCTCCGCCGCGCGGGAGGCGCCCGTGTCGCCCGCGGCGCTGTACGACCCGCGGTCCGGGGTCCGGGTGGTGCCGGGGCGGCTGACCGCGCTGGCGGGGGCCCGTCCCGCGGAGTCCGAGGCCGTCGTCGACCGGCTCGGCCGGTACGCGGAGTCGGCGGTGACCTGGGGTGACGTACGGCTCGACGAGGTCGCCCTGCCGCGGGTGCGCGAGCGCGTCCTGGTCGCCGACAACGAGGCCGATCTGTTCGCGGGCACCCTGCGCGAACTGGTCCGCGGGCGTCACGACCACGATGACGAGGCCGTCGCCCGTGCCGTGCACGCGGCCGTGGCCGACGACATCGTCCTCGGTCTGCCGGACGGTCTCGACTCGGTCGTCGAGGCGCAGGGCCGCAGTCTCTCGGGGGGCCAGCGGCAGCGGGTCCGCCTGGCGAGGGCGCTGCTGGCCGATCCGGAGGTGCTGCTCGCGGTCGAGCCCACGTCGGCGCTCGACGCGCACACCGAGGCCGCGGTCGCCGCCCGGCTGCGCGCCGCCCGCGCCGACCGCACGACCGTCGTCACCTCCACGTCTCCCCTGCTGCTCGACCAGGCGGACACCGTGCTGTACCTGGTCGACGGGAAGGTCGCGGCGAGCGGCAGCCATCGCGACCTCATGGACGGTGAGCCGGGGTACCGGGCGCTGGTGGCACGGGACGCGGACCTGGTACCGCCGGGCGCGAGCACCGGTACCGGCACGGACGTGGGTGCCACGACCGGTATGAGCACCGGCGCCGGCTCGGGCAGGGACTCGGGCAGCGAGGACAACAGCGATACGGGTACGGATTCGGCCACGGGGGCCGTGGTGGACGACGGGGGGACCGTGGTGGACGCCGAGGGGGCCGTGCGATGAGTACGCAGCTGCCCATCGCCGAGCCCGGCGACGTCCGCCGGGCGTCGGTGCGGCTGATCCGGGCGGACGGCCGGGCCTTCGCCGCCGTCCTCGGCCTCAACGCGCTGGCGGCGGCGGCCGGTCTGGTCGGCCCCTGGCTGCTCGGTCGGATCATCGACGAGGTGCGGGCCGGGCACGGCGTGGGAGTCGTGGACCGGCTCGCGTGCGTCATCCTGCTGTGCTCGCTGGCCCAGCTGCTGCTGGCCAGATGGGCCCGGTTCGTGGGGCACCGCTTCGGGGAGCGGACGCTGGCCAGGGTGCGGGAGGAGTTCGTGGAGCGGGCGCTGTCGCTGCCCGCCTCGGTCGTGGAGCGCGCGGGAGCCGGGGACCTGACCGCGCGCGGCACCGCCGACGTCACCGTGGTGGGCAACACCCTGCGCGACGCGGGACCCGAACTGCTGATCTCCTCGGCACAGGCCGCGTTCATCCTCGGCGCGGTCTTCTTCATCGACCCGCTGCTCGGCGGCTGCGGGGTGTTCGGTCTGGCCGGCATCTGGTTCGCTCTGCGCTGGTATCTGCGCCGGGCGCGGAGCGCCTATCTCGCCGAGGGCGCGGCCACGTCCGAGGTCGCCGAGATCCTCGCGGCCACCGCGTCCGGTGCCCGCACGGTGGAGGCCTTCGGTCTGGAGCGGCGGCGGATCGACGCGAGCCGGCAGGCACTGGAGACGTCCCGCCGCAGGCGGATGCGGACGCTGTTCCTGCGCAGTGTGTTCTTCCCCGCCGTCGAGGTGTCGTACGTCGTTCCCGTGGTCGCGGTGCTGCTGGTGGGCGGTGCGCTGCTCGCGCGGGGCGCGACGAGCCTCGGCGCGGTCGTCGCCGCCACGCTGTATCTGCGCCAGCTCGCCGAGCCGCTCGACCAGATCCTGATGCGGGTCGAGCAACTCCAGGCCAGCAGTGCCTCGTTCGCCCGGGTGGAGGGGCTCGGCGCGGCCCCGCGGGCGGTGCCGGCCGGATCGCCGTCGCCGGTGGACGACCGGATCGACGTCACCGGGGTGCACTACGCGTACGACCGCGGGGGCGAGGTGCTGCGCGGGGTCGACCTGACCGTGCGCCCCGGGGAGCGGCTGGCCGTGGTCGGGCCCTCGGGCGCCGGCAAGACCACGCTGAGCAGGCTGCTGGCGGGCGTCGACGCGCCGGGCAGCGGCACGGTGACCGTCGGGCGCGTACCGGTCGTGGGACTCGACCCCGAGCAGCTGCGCCGGCAGGTCGTGCTCGTCACCCAGGAGCACCACGTGTTCCTCGGCACGGTGCGCGACAACCTGCTGATCGCCGAACCCGGGGCCACGGATGCCGAGTTGTGGGGCGCCCTGGCCGCGGTGGGCGCGGACGACTGGGCCGCGGAGCTGGCGGCCGGGCTGGACACCGAGCTGGGTCCCGAGGCCCACCGGGTGGACGGCTCTCGTGCCCAGCAGCTCGCCCTGGCCCGTGTCGTGCTGGCCGACCCGCACACGCTGATCCTCGACGAGGCCACGGCGCTGCTGGACCCGGCGACCGCCCGTCACACGGAGCGCGCGCTGGCCGCCGTGCTCGAAGGGCGCACGGTCATCGCCATCGCGCACCGGCTGCACACCGCGCACGACGCCGACCGGGTGGCGGTGATGGAGGCCGGCCGGCTCACCGAACTCGGCACGCACGACGAGCTGGTGGCGGCCGAGGGGACGTACGCGGCGCTGTGGCACTCGTGGCACGGGGAGCGGCGCCGGTCCGGCCTTGTGCGTCCACCCGGCGACGAGTCCGTATACCGAACATGACATCCCGGACAACGAACCATTTCTGGCCAAGTTCCTGACGCGCTCCTGACAGAAGGTGCGATCTCCTGCCACTCTTCCCACGACCGCTTCACAGCAACCCCACAGCTCGCATCGTCGTGAAGCGCTCGCACGACCCCATGCACCTGGTTCCGCGTACAGCCCTGTTCTGCCCGGACGGGTCACCCATCGTCCGGTCTCCCCTGGCCGCGCGACCCGCGGCCACGCAGAAGGAGTCAGTGTTGAGTAGCAGTTCCTCCCACAGACGCACCTCCCACATCACCAAGCGCCGTGTCGCCGGCGTCGCCCTCGTGGGCGTCTCCGCCCTGCTGGCCGCTGCCGTCCAGTCCGGCGCCGCGAGCGCCGCACCGGCCAAGGCGCCCTCGGGCAAGGTCAACCCGGGCGCCGTCGCCATGAAGCTCACGCCCTCGCAGCGCGCCGAGCTGATACGCGACGCCGACTCGGCCAAGGCGGACACGGCCAAGGACCTCGGCCTCGGCGCCAAGGAGCGCCTCGTCGCCCGTGACGTCATCAAGGACCACGACGGCACCGTCCACACCCGCTACGAGCGGACGTACGACGGGCTTCCGGTCCTCGGCGGCGACCTGGTGGTCGACACCGCCAAGTCCGGGAAGACCGGGCACGTCTACAAGGCGACCAAGGCCACCATCAAGGTCGCCACGGTCGAGCCGGCCGTCGCCGCGGCCGCGGCGGAAAAGCAGGCGCTGTCCGCCGCCAAGGCCGCCGGGTCGAAGAAGACCGACGCCGACCGGGCGCCCCGCAAGGTGATCTGGGCCGCCACCGGCAAGCCCGTCCTCGCCTACGAGACCGTCGTCGGCGGCCTCCAGGACGACGGCACCCCCAACGAACTGCACGTCATCACCGACGCCGCCACCGGCAAGAAGCTCTACGAGTACCAGGGCATCAAGAACGGTATCGGCAACACCCAGTACAGCGGCCAGGTGACCCTGACGACCACCCAGTCGGGTTCCACCTACACGCTGAACGACGGTGCGCGCGGCAACCACAAGACGTACAACCTGAACCGCGGCACCTCCGGCACCGGCACGCTGTTCTCGCAGACGAACGACACCTGGGGCAACGGCACCACGTCGAACGCCGCGACGGCCGGCGCCGACGCGCACTACGGTGCCGCGGAGACCTGGGACTTCTACAAGAACACCTTCGGGCGCTCCGGCATCAAGAACAACGGCGTGGGAGCGTACTCGCGCGTCCACTACGGCAACGCGTACGTCAACGCGTTCTGGGACGACGGCTGCTTCTGCATGACCTACGGCGACGGCTCCGGCAACGCGGACCCGCTGACCTCGCTGGATGTGGCCGGCCACGAGATGAGCCACGGCGTCACCTCCAACACCGCGGGCCTCAACTACAGCGGCGAGTCCGGCGGCCTGAACGAGGCGACCTCCGACATCTTCGGCACCGGCGTCGAGTTCTACGCCAACAACTCGACCGACGTGGGCGACTACCTCATCGGCGAGAAGATCGACATCAACGGCGACGGCACCCCGCTGCGCTACATGGACAAGCCGAGCAAGGACGGCGCCTCCAAGGACTCCTGGTACTCCGGCGTCGGCAACGTCGACGTGCACTACTCGTCGGGTGTCGCGAACCACTTCTTCTACCTGCTGAGCGAGGGCAGCGGCGCCAAGGTCATCAACGGCGTCAGCTACAACTCGCCGACGTCGGACGGTCTTCCGGTCACCGGCATCGGCCGCGACAAGGCGCTGCAGATCTGGTACCGGGCGCTCACCACGAAGTTCACCTCGACCACCAACTACGCGGCGGCCCGAACCGGCACGCTCGCGGCGGCGGGCGAGCTGTACGGCACGACGAGCGCCGAGTACACGGCCGTGCAGAACGCCTGGGCGGCCGTGAACGTGGGCTCGCGTCCGGGCGGTGGCGGCGGCGGTACGTCGTTCGAGAACACCGCCGACGTATCGATTCCGGACAACGGCGCGGCGGTCACGTCGTCGATCACGGTCACCGGCCGTACCGGCAACGCGCCGTCGAACCTCGCGGTGAGCGTCGACATCGTGCACACCTGGCGCGGTGACCTCGTCATCGACCTGGTGGCCCCGGACGGGTCGACGTACCGCCTGAAGAACTTCAGCTCGTCCGACTCGGCGGACAACGTGAACGCGACCTACACGGTCAACGCGTCCTCCGAAGTCGCCAACGGTACCTGGAAGTTGAAGGTCCAGGACCAGGCGGCGCAGGACACCGGCTACATCAACAGCTGGAAGCTGACGTTCCCGTAGACCGCACCGCGCTCCCCCGGAGCGCGTCGCGGTGACGCACAGGACAGGGCGCCGTCCCGGAGGTTCAACTCCCCGGGGCGGCGCCCTCTTTGCTCGTCCGGGGGTTTGGTTTGACCCCCCTTTGAAGAAGATCGACTCCGCTCCGGAGCACCGAAGCGTTCACCCAATGGTCGACTTTCGGCCAAGGTCTTTAGGGCCTCCTGACATGTACGCGCCCCAGATGGCACGCTTCCACCGCACGGCTCACCCGCACCGCAACTTCACATCGCCCGTCCGGCCACCCCAAAGCCGTCCGGGCGCCCCCACAGAAGGAGCTTGCGTGACCCCCCTCTACGCGCGTCACAAGCGCACCACTCTGGCCATCGCCACCGCCGTCGCGGCCGGAGCTCTGCTCGCCACCGGTATGACCACCGGTGCCGCCGCCCAGAACGCGGCGACCCCTGCCGGCGCGACCACCCTCGCCGGCGCCCCCGTCCAGCTCTCCGCCCCCACGCGGACCGCCCTGATCCAGAAGGCCGACGCCGCCAAGGCGGAGACGGCCCAGGAGATAGGCCTCGGCGCCAAGGAGAAGCTGGTCGTCAGAGACGTCGTCAAGGACGCCGACGGCACCGTCCACACCCGCTACGAGCGCACCTACGACGGACTTCCGGTCCTCGGCGGCGACCTGGTCGTCCACCAGTCGAAGTCCGGCAAGGCCGAGGGCGTGACGAAGGCCACCAAGGCGGCCATCAAGGTCGCCTCGCTCAAGCCGGCGGTCACCACCGCGAAGGCCGAGAAGCAGGCGCTCACCGCCGCCGAGGCCGCGGGTTCGGAGAAGACCGCGGCCGACCGGGCGCCCCGCAAGGTGATCTGGGCCGCCACCGGCAAGCCCGTCCTCGCCTACGAGACCGTCGTCGGCGGCCTCCAGGACGACGGCACCCCCAACGAGCTGCACGTCATCACCGACGCCGCCACCGGCAAGAAGCTCTACGAGTACCAGGGCATCGAGACCGGTACCGGCAAGAGCCTCTACTCGGGCACCGTCACGCTCACCACCACGAAGTCGGGCTCGACGTACCAGCTGACCGACGGCACGCGCGGCGGGCACAAGACGTACAACCTCAAGCACGGCACGTCGGGCACCGGAACGCTGTTCACGGACGCCGACGACGTGTGGGGCACCGGCACCGCGTCCAGCTCCAGCACGGACCAGACGGCCGCCGCGGACGCCGCCTACGGAGCCCAGGAGACCTGGGACTTCTACAAGAGCACCTTCGGGCGCTCCGGCATCAAGAACAACGGCGTGGGAGCGTACTCGCGCGTGCACTACGGCAACTCGTACGTGAACGCGTTCTGGGACGACAGCTGCTTCTGCATGACGTACGGCGACGGCTCCGGGAACACCCACCCGCTGACCTCGCTGGACGTGGCCGGCCACGAGATGAGCCACGGTGTCACCTCCAACACCGCGGGCCTCAACTACAGCGGTGAGTCCGGCGGCCTGAACGAGGCGACCTCCGACATCTTCGGCACCGGCGTCGAGTTCTACGCGGCGAACTCCTCCGACGTGGGCGACTACCTCATCGGCGAGAAGATCGACATCAACGGCGACGGCACCCCGCTGCGCTACATGGACAAGCCCAGCAAGGACGGCGGCTCCGCCGACTCCTGGTCGTCCGGTGTCGGCAACCTCGACGTGCACTACTCGTCGGGTGTCGCGAACCACTTCTTCTACCTCCTCTCGGAGGGCAGCGGCGCCAAGACGATCAACGGGGTCAGCTACAACTCCCCGACGTCCAACGGCACCACGGTCACCGGTATCGGCCGGGCCAAGGCGCTGCAGATCTGGTACAAGGCGCTGACGACCTACATGACGTCGACGACCAAGTACTCGGGTGCCCGCACCGCCACGCTCTCCGCGGCGTCGGCCCTGTACGGCTCCACCAGCACGGAGTACAAGACGGTCGCCGCGGCCTGGTCCGCGGTCAACGTGAACTAGTCCGCGGCGCGGGCCGCGCGGCCCGCTGGACGAGGCGGCACCCGGAGCGAGGGCTGCTCCGGGTGCCGCCTTACTCTGTCCCCCATGCCCTACACGTACGAGGACGTGGGCGCGACCCGCGAGGACCGCTGCCCGCCGGGCTTCCGCCGACTGCACGTGCGCGCCCGGATAGGCGAGGGCGAGGCCGTCTTCCGCCGCGCCTCCGACGCCCTGATGACCTGGGAGATGCACCGCGCCCTCGGCGTCGCCATCACCTCCGACGCGGACAAGGCGGCTCCCGGCGTCGACGTGACCGTCGGTCTCGGCCCCATCAAGGCCCCCTGCCGTGTGGTCTGGACGGCCGAGGAGCACCGGCGCACCGCCTGGGCCTACGGCACGCTGTCCGGCCATCCCGAGTGCGGCGAGGAGGCTTTCGTCGTCGACCGCACCGGCGACGGGACCGTCTGGCTGACGATCACCGCCTTCAGCCGTCCGGCCAAGTGGTACGCCCGCGCGGGCGGACCGGCGACGCGGGGGCTCCAGCACGCCTACGCCCAGAGGTGCGGCACGGTACTGCGCCGCCTGTGCGCGGGTCTGGACGAGTGAAGCCCCCGATACTCACCGCATGAGCAGACCCGCTCCCTCCCCGGTCTCCTCGGAGGGCACCGTCACCAGGCCCAGTTCCGCACTGGACGCGAGCAGCCGGTGCGCGGGCAGGATGCGGACCGTATAGCCGAAGGGACCCGTGCGGTCCAGGGACAGCGGCCCCTCGTAGAGCCAGCGCCCGTCCAGGTCCGGCCCGCCCGCGGGTTTCAGCGGCACGCACACCGCGTCCGCGATGCGGTCGTCCGTGTCGACGCGGCCGGCCACGGCCTGGACCTCGACGTCGTCGGGTGCGAGATCACCGAGTCCGACGCGGACGCGCAGCGAGAGCGTGGTGCCCAGTTCGGCGGTCGTGGTGGCGGCCGAGGCCTCCACGTGGTCGACGGTGACCTGCGGCCAGGCGGACCGGACGCGGGACTTCCAGTCCGCCAGCTCGCGGGCGGTGTCCGGGGTGAGCGCACGGTGCGCGCGCGCCGCCGGCGTGTACAGCCGCTCCACGTACTCGCGCACCATCCGGCCGGCGAGCACCTTCGGCCCGAGGTGGGTCAGCGTCCTGCGGACCATCTCGATCCAGCGGTCGGGCAGCCCGTCCCGGCCGCGCTCGTAGAAGCGGGGTGCCACGCGCTGTTCGAGGAGGTCGTAGAGGGCCGCGGCCTCCAGGTCGTCCCGGCGGTCGTCGTCGGTCGCCGTGCCGTCCGCGGTCGGGATCGCCCAGCCGAAGTCGGGCTGGAACCACTCGTCCCACCAGCCGTCCAGGACGGACAGGTTGAGGCAGCCGTTGAGGGCCGCCTTCATACCGCTCGTGCCGCAGGCCTCCAGGGGACGCAGCGGGTTGTTCAGCCAGATGTCGCAGCCGGGGTACAGCTTCTGCGCCATCGCCATGCCGTAGTCCGGGAGGAAGACGATCCGGTGGCGCACCCGCGGGTCGTCGGCGAACCGGACCAGCTCCTGGACCAGGCGTTTGCCGCCGTCGTCCGCGGGGTGGGCCTTTCCCGCGACGACGATCTGCACCGGACGTTCGGGGTGCAGAAGGAGGTCCATGAGACGGTCGCGGTCGCGCAGCATCAGGGTCAGCCGCTTGTACGACGGGACGCGGCGCGCGAAGCCGATCGTCAGGACGTCCGGGTCCAGTACACCGTCGATCCAGCCGAGTTCGGCCGTGCCCGCGCCGCGCTGGCGCCAGGACGCGTGGAGGCGCTCGCGCACCTCCACGACCAGCTGCTCCCGCAGGACCCGCCGCAGGTCCCAGATCTCCTGGTCCTCGATCTCGGCCACCGCGTCCCAGCGGTCCGAGCCGCCGACGGTCAGCGCGTCCTCGGTGCGCCTGCCGCCGATCTGACGGGCGCCCAGCCGGAACACCTCGGGCGCCACCCATGTCGGTGCGTGCACGCCGTTGGTGACGGAGGTGATCGGGACCTCCTCGGGGTCGAAGCCCGGCCACAGGCCCGCGAACATCTCCCGGCTGACCTGGCCGTGCAGCAGGGAGACGCCGTTCGCACGCTGCCCGAGCCGCAGCCCCATCACGGCCATGTTGAAGAGGTTCGGCTCGCCTCCCGGATAGGTCTCCATGCCGAGGCCCAGGACGCGTTCGACGTCGATGCGCGGGAGTTCGGCGTCGGGACCGAAGTGGTGGGCCACCAGCTCGCGGTCGAAGCGGTCGATCCCCGCCGGGACGGGGGTGTGGGTGGTGAAGACGGTGCCCGCCCTGACCGCCTCGAGGGCGGCATCGAAGTCGAGTCCGCCGTCGGCGAGTTCGGCGATCCGCTCCAGGCCGAGGAAGCCCGCGTGGCCCTCGTTCGTGTGGAACACCTCGGGCGGGGCGTGGCCGGTGAGCCGGCAGTACGTCCGTACCGCGCGCACGCCCCCTATGCCGAGGAGCATCTCCTGGAGCAGACGGTGTTCGCTGCCGCCGCCGTACAGCCGGTCGGTCACGCCGCGCTCGCCGAAGTCGTTCTCCTCGACGTCGGAGTCGAGCATCAGGAGGGGAACACGGCCCACCTGTGCCAGCCAGATACGGGCCCGCAGCGCCCGGCCGCCGGGCAGGGCCAGGGAGACCTGGGCGAGGGTGCCGTCGGGTTCGCGCAGCGGCACCAGGGGCAGTTCGTTCGGGTCGAGGACCGGATAGTGCTCCTGCTGCCAGCCGTCGCGGGACAGGGACTGGCGGAAGTAGCCGTGCCGGTAGAGCAGTCCCACCCCGATCAGCGGGACGCCCAGGTCGCTGGCCGCCTTGAGATGGTCGCCGGCGAGGATGCCGAGGCCGCCGGAGTACTGCGGCAGCGCGGCGGTGATGCCGAACTCGGGCGAGAAATAGGCGATGGCGGAGGGGAGTTCGGAGACCTGCTGCTGGTACCAGCGGTCGCCGGTCACATACTCGCGCAGGTCGTCGGCGACCGTCGCGAGCCGGTTCAGGAAGCCCTCGTCCTGGGTGAGCTGCGCCAGCCGGGCCGGCGGCACGCTGCCGAGCAGGCGTACGGGGTCGCCGCCGGAGGCCGCCCAGCGCTCCGGGTCGACGGACTGGAACAGGTCACGGGTCTCGGCATGCCAGGACCAGCGGAGATTGCGCGCCAGGTCACTGAGCGGGTGAAGGGCTTCGGGAAGTACGGGACGTACGGTGAATCTGCGGATCGCCTTCACAGGCTGCACCTCTTTGCGCCTGGACCGGCGCCGCTGGCGCGGGCCGGTCGATCGCGGTCGGGGTACCTCAATTACGGGTGGTGCCGAGTGGTCCCTCGGAAGACCACTCACGACGGTACCGGCCACGGCGCCGCCACCTCTACGGCGCCTCGACGGCCGCCCCCCGAACGGGCGTACTGCGTGACACAGGCGGAAACTCGCCGCAACCTTCACGTGCACTTCACGGCCGATATGGCCGATTCCGCCCGCCTGGGCGGCCTTGTGGCGCTTCACACCGCACGAGAGGCTCGCCACGTGGCGTACGGCCGGGCCTGGCCCACACCGGCCGGTCCGGCCTCCGTACGCCGAGTTGAGGAGGGGAACTCAAGCCATGGCACGGACGAGAATGAGGCGTCTGCGCTGGGCGGCGGGTCTCACCGCGGTCACGACGGCCGCGGTGCTTTCGGCCATCGCCCCACCCGCGCACGCCGCCCCGCAGGGCCGGATACTCGGGGCCGGCGCACCCGGCTCCGTCAGCGGCAGCTACATCGTGACGCTCAAGGGGGGAACGAAGGCTCCGTCGTCGGCGGGAAAGGACATCGCCGCGAAGTACGGAGCGAGAATCAGCCACACCTACGGCACGGCCCTCAACGGTTTCGCCGTGCGGGTGGGCGAGGAGCAGGCCCGGCGGCTCGCGGCGGACTCCCGCGTCGCCTCGGTCGTGCAGGACACCCGCGTGGCGCTCGACCACGTCCAGAAGAACCCGCCCTCGTGGGGCCTGGACCGGATCGACCAGCGGAACCTGCCGCTCGACAAGAGCTACACCTGGCCCGAGTCGGCGGGCGCCGGCGTGACGGCGTACGTCATCGACACGGGTATCCGGATCACGCACAAGGACTTCGGCGGCCGGGCGAGCTACGGCTGGGACTTCGTGGACAACGACCGCACGGCGAAGGACGGCAACGGCCACGGCACGCACGTCGCCGGAACCGTCGTGGGCACCAAGTACGGCGTCGCCAAGAAGGCGAAGGTCGTCGCGGTCCGCGTCCTCGACAACGCCGGGGC
Organism: Streptomyces sp. NPDC025784; assembly: GCF_055558435.1. Lineage (NCBI taxonomy): Bacteria > Bacillati > Actinomycetota > Actinomycetes > Kitasatosporales > Streptomycetaceae > Streptomyces > Streptomyces sp. NPDC025784. Next base: position 1,768 of record NZ_JBVHMN010000011.1, on the reverse strand, counting down.
GGGCACCACCGCGCAGGTGATCGCCGGCATCGACTGGGTGACCCGGCACGCGAAGAAACCGGCCGTCGCCAATCTCAGTCTGGGCGGGTACGCGAACGCCCAACTGGACACCGCCGTACGCAACTCCATCGCCTCCGGCGTCACCTACGCGGTCGCGGCGGGCAACGACGGGCTCCCGGCCGGTCTGTACTCCCCTGCCCGGGTCTGCCAGGCCCTCACGGTCGGCGCGAGCGACCGCAACGACGCACGGGCCGGTTTCTCGAACACCGGTTCCGCGCTGGACCTGTTCGCCCCGGGCGTGGCGATCACCTCGGCCTCGTACGCGAGCGACACGGGCACGGCGACCTTCTCCGGCACGTCCATGGCGAGCCCGCACGTCGCGGGCGCGGCGGCCCTGTACCTGGCCGGCCACAAGAAGGCCACTCCGGCGCAAGTAACCAAAGCACTGGTGAAACAGGCCGTTCCGGGAAGGATTTCGGGCGCCGGTCTCGGTTCACCGAACAAACTCCTGCACGTCGATCGAGCCTGGTAGGACCATGACAGGACCCCGGTGACACGGCCGTACGGGACCGGCCTCGCCCGCACTGGACGAGGCCGGTCTTGTGCGTAGACATACGCGTGAGTAGTTAACAAAGTGCCGGAATGCGCACCCGCATAGGGTGGGAAGGCTCCTCCGGTACACCCCGCAGGCCCCACCTCCCCACACCCTCATCCGCCCACCCACGTTGACGCGGACAGGAGCGGTCATGCCCGCAACGCACCAGACGTCGCCACCCCCGACGAGCACTCCCGGCGCATCCGGACCAGGCAGGCCCGGCGCCGGTTCCCGCACCACGGAGAAACCCGCCACCGCGGCCGAGGACGGTTCGCCCGTCGCGGAGAAACCCTCCGTCCCCGCCGAGGGCACTTCCCGCACCACGGAGAAACCCTCCGCCCCCGCCGAGGGCACTTCCCGCACCACGGAGAAGGCCTCCGCCCCCGCCGAGGGCACTTCCCGCACCACGGAGAAACCCTCCGCCCCCGCCGAGGGCACTTCCCGCACCACGGAGAAGGCCTCCGCCCGCGGCGCCGTCCTCGCGGCGGGGCCGGCCGTCGCCGGCGACAGGGCGGCCTACGCGTCCGGACCGACCGTCGGGCGCATCCCCGTCCTCGACGTCCGGCCGCTCGTCCACCAGGGACGACGGCCCGCGAAGGCGGTCGTCGGAGAGGCGTTCGAGATCTCGGCCACGGTCTTCCGTGAGGGCCACGACGCGGTCGCCGCCAACGTCGTCCTGCGCGATCCGGACGGACGCGCCGGCCCCTGGGCCCCGATGCGCGAACTGGCCCCCGGCACCGACCGCTGGGGCGCCACCGTGACCGCCGGGCAGGAGGGCCGCTGGACCTACACGGTCGAGGCGTGGAGCGACCCCGTCACCACCTGGCGCCACCACGCGGGCATCAAGATCCCGGCCGGGATGGACACGGAACTGGTCCTGGAGGAGGGCGCGCGACTGTACGAGCGGGCCGCCGCCCAGGTGCCGAAGAGCAAGGGCCGCCGGGACACGCTGCTGCGCGCCGCCGACGCGTTGCGCGACGTGGACCGCCCCGCCGCGGCCCGCCTCGCCGCCGCCCTCACCCCGGAGGTGGACGCGGTCCTGGCCCGCCGTCCACTGCGCGAACTCGTCTCGTCGTCCGAGCCGTTGCCGCTGCTGGTGGAGCGTGAGCGCGCCCTGTACGGGTCCTGGTACGAGTTCTTCCCGCGGTCGGAGAGCGGCCGGTCCGAGGGCGA
>NZ_JBVHMN010000010.1:223632-373035 GCF_055558435.1 Streptomyces sp. NPDC025784 | reverse complement strand
GGTTACATTCCGAACCCGGAAGCTAAGCCTTACAGCGCCGATGGTACTGCAGGGGGGACCCTGTGGGAGAGTAGGACGCCGCCGAACTAATATTGGAGCTCCGGCTCTTGGGCACAAAGCCCGAGAGCCGGAGCTTTTTTGCGTTGTGGAGTGCCTCCGTCGGTGGCGCTCCACCCCCCTCCGCACCGCTGCTCGAAGGCTGCGGGTATGGTCAGGGGGCATCATCGGCTCATTTTTCCCACAGGAGGCCCCCGGGTGGAGGTCCAGGAGACCCGTGTCCAGACGGACCGGGTCCTCACCATCCCGAACATCCTCAGCATGGCACGCCTGGTCGGCGTACCCGTCTTCCTGTGGCTGATCCTCAGGCCGGAGTTCGGCGGCCCCAAGAGCGACGGCTGGGCGCTGCTCGTGCTCATGCTGAGCGGTATCAGCGACTATCTCGACGGCAAGCTCGCACGTCGCTGGAACCAGATCAGCAGTCTCGGCCGGCTGCTCGATCCCGCCGCCGACAGGCTGTACATTCTGTCCACCCTCGTCGGTCTCACCTGGCGCGAGATTCTCCCACTCTGGTTGACGGCCGCACTTCTGGCACGTGAGCTGGTTCTCCTGGTGATGGTGGGCATCCTCCGCCGGCACGGCTATCCGCCGCCGCAGGTGAACTTCCTCGGCAAGGCGGCCACGTTCAACCTGATGTACGCCTTCCCGTTGCTGTTGCTGAGTGATGGAAGCGGATGGATCGCGTCACTCGCCGCCGTTTTCGGATGGGCGTTCGCAGGATGGGGTACAACCCTGTACTGGTGGGCAGGAGTCCTCTACGTGGTACAGGTCCGCCGGCTTGTCAGGGCGGACGCCATGGCCGATTGAGCTCGGCCCGACTCGGTAGCGAAGACGCTCCGATGGCCCGCGCTCGAAATCTGCGGGACAATCTGGACGGGTGAAGTCGGCTAGACCGTCGTCTCTTCAAGGAGGACGCTTCCGACATGAAGGCCGTCGTGATGGCCGGAGGCGAGGGCACACGCCTTCGCCCCATGACCTCGAGTATGCCCAAGCCGCTCCTGCCTGTGGCGAATCGCCCGATCATGGAGCATGTGCTCAGGCTGCTGAAAAGGCATGGGCTCAGCGAGACCGTCGTTACCGTTCAGTTCCTGGCATCACTCGTCAAGAACTACTTCGGCGACGGCGAAGAGCTCGGCATGGAGCTCACTTATGCCAATGAGGAGAAGCCACTCGGTACTGCCGGGAGCGTCAAGAACGCCGAAGAGGCGCTGAAGGACGACGCTTTCCTCGTGATCTCCGGTGACGCGCTGACCGACTTCGATCTCACGGAGCTCATCAATTTCCACAAGGAAAAGGGCGCGCTCGTCACGGTCTGCCTGACGCGCGTACCGAATCCGCTGGAATTCGGCATCACCATCGTGGACGAAGAGGGCAAGGTCGAGCGCTTCCTGGAGAAGCCGACCTGGGGCCAGGTCTTCTCCGACACCGTGAACACGGGCATCTACGTCATGGAGCCCGAAGTCTTCGACTACGTCGAGGCCGATGTGCCGGTCGACTGGTCCGGTGACGTCTTCCCGCAGCTGATGAAGGAAGGCAAGCCCATCTACGGCTATATCGCCGAGGGCTACTGGGAGGACGTCGGCACCCACGAGAGCTACGTGAAGGCGCAGGCCGACGTCCTGGAAGGCAAGGTCGAGGTCGAACTCGACGGCTTCGAGATCTCCCCCGGAGTATGGGTCGCCGAGGGCGCGGAGGTGCACCCCGACGCCGTACTGCGGGGACCGCTCTACATCGGTGACTACGCCAAGGTCGAAGCGAACGCCGAAATCCGCGAACACACCGTGGTCGGCTCCAACGTCGTCGTCAAGAGCGGAGCCTTCCTCCACCGGGCCGTCGTGCACGACAACGTGTACATCGGTCAGCACAGCAACCTGCGCGGCTGCGTCGTCGGCAAGAACACCGACATCATGCGGGCCGCGCGGATCGAGGACGGCGCCGTCATCGGCGACGAGTGCCTCGTAGGCGAAGAATCGATCATCCAGGGCAACGTCCGCGTCTACCCGTTCAAGACCATCGAGGCCGGCGCCTTCGTCAACACCTCGGTGATCTGGGAGTCCCGGGGCCAGGCGCATCTCTTCGGCGCCCGAGGGGTCACCGGAATCCTGAACGTGGAGATCACTCCGGAACTCGCCGTGCGGCTCGCCGGCGCCTACGCGACGACCCTGAAGAAGGGCTCCACGGTCACGACGGCCCGTGACCACTCCCGCGGCGCGCGAGCACTGAAACGAGCGGTGATCTCCGCACTCCAGGCCAGCGCCATCGACGTACGCGACCTGGAGAACGTGCCGCTGCCGGTGGCCCGGCAGCAGACCGCCAGGGGCAGTGCCGGCGGCATCATGATCCGCACCACACCGGGGGTGCCGGACTCCGTCGACATCATGTTCTTCGACGGACAGGGCGCAGACCTGTCGCAGGGCGGACAACGCAAGCTGGACCGGGTCTTCGCACGACAGGAGTACCGGCGTGCGTTCCCCGGTGAGATCGGCGACCTGCACTTCCCGGCCAGCGTCTTCGACTCGTACACCGGATCACTGCTGAGGAACGTCGACACCACCGGGATCGCGGAATCCGGGTTGAAGGTCGTCGTGGACGCCTCGAACGGCAGCGCCGGGCTGGTGCTGCCCAGCCTCCTCGGCAAGCTCGGGGTCGACTCGCTGACCATCAACCCCGGTCTCGACGAGTCCAGGCCCACGGAGACGGCGGACACCCGGCGGGCCGGGCTGGTACGCCTCGGCGAGATCGTCGCGTCGGCCCGCGCCGCCTTCGGGGTGCGCTTCGACCCGGTGGGCGAGCGGCTCTCCCTCGTCGACGAGAAGGGGCGGATCGTCGAGGACGACCGCGCCCTGCTGGTCCTGCTCGACCTGGTCGCCGCGGAACGGCGCAGCGGGCGGGTGGCGCTCCCGGTGACGACCACGCGGATCGCCGAGCAGGTGGCCGCGTACCACGGCACGCAGGTGGAGTGGACGACCACGTCGCCCGACGACCTGACACGCGTCGGCGGCGAAGAGTCGACGATCTTCGGCGGCGACGGACGCGGCGGCTTCATCATCCCCGAGTTCAGCAGCGTGTTCGACGGCGCGGCCGCCTTCGTGCGGCTCATCGGGCTCGTGGCACGGACCCAGCTCACCCTCAGCCAGATCGACGCGCGGATTCCGCGGGCGCACGTCCTCAAGCGTGACCTGGCGACTCCCTGGGCCGTCAAGGGCCTCGTGATGCGCCGTGTCGTGGAGGAGGCCGGAGACCGGTTCGTGGACACCACCGACGGCGTGCGGGTCGTGGAGACCGACGGGCGCTGGGTGATGGTGCTCCCGGACCCCGCCGAGGCCGTCACCCATCTGTGGGCCGAGGGCCCGGACGACGCCTCCGCGGAGGCTCTGCTCGACGAGTGGGCGGCGGTCGTGGACAGCGCCGGCCGGTAGCACGCGTGCGTGCCGGACAAGTGCCCCCAAGGGTGCCTGTCCGGCACGTCGGTGGGGCCATTCGGAGGTAGCACCCGCGACGTGCGACGATGTGCGGCATGCCGCAGCAGCCCCCCGTTCGGAGCAGCGCTCCACGCCCCTCGCGCCCGGACGCCTCCATGTCGCTGCTCACCAACGTCATGGACCACAGCCTCGACGACGGATACGCCGAGGCGGCCGCCCGCAAGCAGGCCGAGGGCGCCGGCGGCATGCCGAAGACGGTCCGGGCGAAGCTGGGGCTCGCCGCCGGCCTCGTCCTCGCGGCCCTCGTGGTCACCGTGGGCGCGGCGAACGCGCGCATAGCCGCCCCGGTCGTCGCCAAGGAACGTCAGGAGCTCATCGACCGGGTCGAACGCGAGACCAAGACCGCGGACAAGCTGGAGAGCACCGTCGACTCCCTGCGGGCCGACGTGAACGCCCGGCAGCGTGAGGCGCTCAAGAAGAGCGGCGGTGACCAGGCCGACCTGGTGAGCATCCTGTCGGGCGCGACCGATGTGCACGGCCCCGGCGTGAAGCTCGTCGTGAACGACGCCAAGGAAGCCAGTACGGGGGGCGGCGGGAACCCGCGGGAGACCTCCGGGTTCTCCGACACCGGGCGCGTCCGCGACCGTGACATGCAGCGCATCGTCAACGGCCTGTGGGAGTCGGGCGCGGAGGCCATCGCCATCAACGGACAGCGTCTGACAGCCCTGTCGGCGATCCGTGCCGCGGGAGACGCGATACTGGTCGACAACAAGCCGCTGGTGCCGCCGTACACGGTGCTCGCGGTGGGGGACGGCAAGCGCCTCAGCACCAGGTTCCAGAACAGCGCCGACGGGTTGTATCTGCATGCGCTGCAGGAGAACTACGGCATCCGGACCGGCATTTCCGTCGAGGACGACATCCGGTTGTCCGCCGCACCGAGTGTGATCGTACGTACAGCAGAGCCGAGCACAGAGAAGGGCACATCGTGATCGCCGTACTGGGCCTCGTCGTGGGAGTCGTGGCTGGACTGTTGGTCCGGCCCGAGGTTCCGGCGGTCGTCGAGCCTTACCTCCCGATCGCCGTCGTGGCGGCGCTAGACGCCGTGTTCGGCGGTCTGCGGGCGATGCTCGACGGGATCTTCGACGACAAGGTCTTCGTGGTGTCGTTCCTGTCGAACGTGGTCGTGGCCGCGCTGATCGTCTTCCTGGGCGACAAGTTGGGTGTCGGCGCGCAGCTCTCCACGGGTGTCGTGGTCGTCCTCGGAATCCGCATCTTCTCCAACGCCGCGGCGATCCGTCGGCACGTGTTCCGGGCGTGAGGCCGATGAGCAACGAGGACGAGAACCCCCAGACCTCCGAGGACCCCCAGGCTCCGGGGAACCCGAGGCCCTCCGAGAGCGAGCGGCCCGTCGAGGGCCGGACACCGGCCGAGGAGCGCAGGTCCGCCGCCAACCCCCGGTCTGCCGAGGAGCGCAGGCCCGCCGCGGACACCTCCTCTGCCGCGGACCCCAGGTCTGCCGAGGGGCGGAGGCCTGCCCAGGACTCCGCTTCCTCCGAGAACCAGGCTTCCTCCGGGAACGAGGGGCGCGCGGAGGACCGGAGGCCGGCAGAGAGCCCCACGCCGCCTCAGGCTCCCCAGCAGCCCCGGACACCCCAGCAGCCCCGGACACCCCAATCGCCCCGGCCTCCTCAGCCGACGCATCCTGTTCGGCCTTCCCAGCACTTCCGGCTGCCCGAGGACGCCGAGCCGCCGCAGCCCGCGGAACCGACGCAGGGCGCTCGGCCGCCGTACTCCGCGCGACCGACGCAGGGCGCTCGGCCGCCGTACTCCGCGCGACCGACGCAGGGCGCCCAGCCGCAGCAGCCGGGAGGGCCGGGTCAGGGTCCGAGGCAGTCGCAGCCGGTCCGCCCCCCTCAGGGCGCTCAGCCCGGGCGCCCGGTGCAGCCGGGACAGGGTGGCCGGCCCGCGCACCCGGGTCGGCCGGCTCAGGGCATGCAGCAGCCGGGTCCCGCGCAGCAGCCGCGCCCTGAGCAGCGGCCGGGCCCGGCGCAGCAGTCCCGCCCAGCCCAGCAGTCGCGTCCGTCGCAGCAGTCGCAGTCGGCGCGGCCGCCGCAGTCCGTCCGGCCCTTCGAGGGCCCGCAGCCGTCCAGGAGCTCCGAGCCCCCGCGCAACGTCCAGCCGCCCGGTGCTCCGGAGAACCGGCTGCGCAAGGAACTTCCGCAAGAAGTACCCGCCGCGGCTCGTTCCGGAAATTCCGGTTCACATCAGGATGAAGAGGACGCAGGGCCTTCGATGACCGGACGTCAGCGTCTGGTCGACGGACTGTGGCCGCCGCGTGTCTCGCGTGCCCAACTCATCGTCGCCCTGCTGCTGTTCGGCCTTGGATTCGGTCTTGCCGTCCAGGTCGCCTCCAACAGCGACAGCGGCAGCGCCCTGCGCGGAGCACGTCAGGAAGATCTCGTACGCATCCTCGATGAACTCGACAACCGAACTCAGCGTCTTGAGGACGAGAAGCAGGGTCTCGAGGATCAGCGCACCGAGCTGAAGAACAGCTCGAACCAGGCCGAGGAGGCCCGCAAGCAGACGGTCGAGAAGGAGAAGCAACTCGGCATTCTGGCGGGCACCGTGGCGGCGCAGGGGCCCGGCATCACCGTGACGATCGACGACGCGAAAGGGACGGTCAAGGCGGACATGCTGCTCGACGCGGTCCAAGAGCTGCGCGCGGCCGGCGCGGAGGCGATCCAGGTGAACGGCGTACGTGTGGTCGCCAACACCTTCCTGAGCGATTCCGGCGGCGGAGTGAAGGTCGACGGGAACAAGATCGCCCAGCCCTATCGTTTCAAGGTCATCGGCAAGCCGCAGGACCTGGAGCCGGCGCTGAACATCCCCGGAGGTGTGGTGCAGACACTGGAGAAGGAGCAGGCCACCGTGACGGTGGACCGTGCGACCAAGATCGTGGTGGACGCCTTGCGACCGGCGAAGCGGCCTGACTACGCTCGGTCGTCCTCCCAGTGAGCCGGGGTCGCATGAGGGTCGTCCGGCGAGGGCATGAGGTTGCGGGGGGTCGGCGCACCGATTGGGTGGTGCGTGGTGGAAACTGTCTGGTGGATACGGACGTTGTGAGGATGTCCGGGTCGACCGGTGTGTTCAATCAGGGTTCGTCCTGCCCCACGGGCGGGTCTGTTTCGGTCAAGGGGAATCGCCCGTGAAGTTGTTTGCGAAGTTGTTCGGCAAGAGCGCGCGAGAGGGCAGCGGTGACAACGCCACCGCCCGGCACCGTGCACCGCGCCAGGGAGACGCGGAGGCCCACGGCGGCGACCGCCCGCTGTTCCGTGACCAGGTCGCTGGTCCGGGTGGTGACATTTCCGGTGGTCAGGGCGCGCCGTCTGTTGACCCTGCCCAGTCCGGCCGCATAGGTTTCGGGGATCCGTCAACCTCAAGTGCGGGTGGAGGGTTTGCCTCCGGCCCGTATGCGTCCCATGCCCCCGGTGGGCAGCCGCGGCAGGAGGATCCGTCCATGGCCCTGGTGTGTACGAGGTGCGGTAACCGCAACGCCGAGAACAGCCGGTTCTGTTCCAACTGCGGTGCGCCGCTGCGGGGCGGCGCCGAGCGTCCGTCCGAGACGACGTCCACGATCTCCATCTCCGGCATCGAGGCCTACGACGCCGAGGTGACGGGTCAGACGCCGTCGCCGATGCTCTCCCCGGAGGCGCAGGCGGCCGTCGACGCGCTGCCGCTCGGCTCGGCGCTCCTGGTGGTGCGCCGCGGTCCGAACTCGGGCAGCCGCTTCCTGCTGGACGGCGAGCTGACCACGGCGGGGCGTCATCCGCAGAGCGACATCTTCCTGGACGACGTGACGGTGTCGCGTCGTCACGTGGAGTTCCGTCGCGCGGCGGACGGCTCGTTCACGGTGGCCGACGTCGGCAGCCTGAACGGCACGTACGTCAACCGCGAGCGGATCGACCAGGTCGCTCTGGCGAACGGCGACGAGGTGCAGATCGGCAAGTACCGGCTGGTCTTCTACGCGAGCCAGCGGGCCATCTGACCCTCCCCCAGACTCCGTCAGGGGGGACCCCAGGGAAGGTCCATGCTTCAAACACCGAGCGGCGGTGCCGGCAGCGGTACCGCCGCCACGGAGAGTGGGCTGATGAGCATCGGCGTGGTGCTGAACGCACTGCGCGACGAGTTCCCCGAAGTCACCATCTCCAAGATCAGGTTCCTGGAGTCGGAGGGGCTCGTCGAGCCGCGGCGGACCCCCTCGGGGTACCGCAAGTTCAGTGCCCACGACGTCGAGCGCCTCGGTCATGTCCTGAGGATGCAGCGGGACCACTATCTGCCCCTCAAGGTGATCCGCGAGCACCTGGAGGCCCTGGAACGCGGTGAGCCCGTGCGTCTGCCGTCCGTGGGCCGTCAGCGCGACGCGGGGGACGGCGAACCCCTGGGCGACTTCCTGGGCGAGCCCGACGCGCCCACGGCGGCCCGTGTGGGCCGTGCCGAGCTGCTGGCCGCCGCGGAGATCGACGAGCGGGACCTGGCGGAGTGGGAGTCGTACGGACTGATCGCACCGCTGGCGGACGACGTGTACGACGCCGAGGCGGTGACCGTCGCGACGCTCGTCGTCGAGCTGGGCCGGTTCGGGATCGAGCCACGCCACCTGCGCGCGATGAAGGCCGCCGCGGAACGTGACGCAGGGCTCGTGGACCAGGTGGTGGCCCCGCTGCGGCGCCATCGCAACCCGCAGACGCGGGCGCACGCGGAGGCCCGTACCAAGGAGCTGGCGGGGCTCACGGTGAAGCTGCACGCGGCGCTCGTGCAGACCGCGCTGGGCGTACGCCTGCCCTGAACCGGGGCGCCGGCCGGGGCTCCGGATCGTCCACCCGTTCTGTGCCCGACTACCCAAACGTCCCGGGCACGGCCTAGGGTTGCTGTGTGAACGAGCTCGATGTCGTAGGTGTCCGGGTCGAAATGCCCTCCAACCAACCGATCGTGCTTCTGCGTGAAGTGGGAGGCGACCGGTACCTCCCCATCTGGATCGGACCGGGGGAGGCGACCGCGATCGCCTTCGCCCAGCAGGGCATGGCCCCCGCACGACCGCTGACCCACGACCTGTTCAAGGACGTGCTGGAGGCCGTGGGTCAGGAGCTCACCGAGGTACGCATCACGGACCTGCGTGAGGGCGTCTTCTACGCGGAGCTGGTCTTCGCCAGCGGGGTCGAGGTCAGCGCACGGCCGTCCGACGCCATAGCTCTGGCGCTGCGCACCGGAACGCCGATCTACGGCAGCGACGGCGTGCTCGACGACGCCGGCATCGCGATCCCGGACGAGCAGGAGGACGAGGTGGAGAAGTTCCGCGAGTTCCTCGACCAGATCTCGCCCGAGGACTTCGGCACCAACAGCCAGTGAGGCCCCGCCACCGCCCATCGGCGGTGCGCGCGCAGGCGCGCCGGTTCCGGCGGCAATTGCCCGCGGCGAGTGTGGTGCGCCGCGGCCCGGACCGCGAGCATTCGGCTAGCCTTTCCCCGCGGTGGGGCACGAGAAACCACTCTTAGGGTGATTATCACTCGGCGTGCCGAGTGTGGCGATCGTTGACGCACCCGTGGTGACTGCCTACCGTCGAGAAGGCAGGTCAAGGACGGAGGTCGGCGTGAGAAACAGCGGCGACGGTACGGCTGGGGGTGCCCCCGGACACGGTCTGGGGGAGAGCGGTCCGTACCCTCCCACCAGCGCTCGGCTCCGCTCGAGCAGGGGGTACCCCGACCACGGCAGCACGGACGAGCACGCTCCGATGCGGCCGGCGGCGGTGCCGGACGAGGGAGGGGCCGTTTCCCAGGAGATCGGCTACCGCGGTCCCACGGCATGTGCCGCCGCGGGCATCACCTACCGGCAACTGGACTACTGGGCGAGGACCGGGCTCGTCGAGCCGAGCGTGCGGCCCGCCTACGGATCCGGGACGCAGCGGCTCTACAGCTTCCGTGACGTCGTCGTCCTGAAGATCGTCAAGCGCTTCCTCGACACAGGTGTCTCGCTGCAGAACATCCGCACCACGGTCCAGCACCTCAGGGAGCGCGGCTTCCGGGACCTGGAGCGGATGACGCTGATGAGCGACGGCGCGACCGTCTACGAGTGCACCTCGCCCGACGAAGTCCACGCGCTGCTCCAGGGCGGCCAGGGGGTCTTCGGGATCGCCGTGGGAGTGGTGTGGCGGGACGTCGAGGGCGCCCTGTCGCAGCTGCACGGAGAGCGTGTGGACACCGGCGAGACGCTCGTCGGGCACAACCCCGCGGACGAGCTGGCACGGCGGCGCAACCGGGCTGTGTGACCTTCTGGGCGGTCGCCGCGAGGGGCGTGCTGCTTCGCGGGCCGTCCTGTGGGCGGCGGGCCGCGCAGGGGCATTGTCAGTGGCGTGGTGCAGCATCGGACATGTGAGAACCGCGCCCACGATCCTGCATCTCGACATGGATGCCTTCTTCGCCTCGGCGGAACAGGCGTCCAAGCCGAGCCTGCGCGGAAAAGCGGTCGTCGTGGGCGGGCTCGGACCGCGCGGTGTCGTCGCCACCGCGTCGTACGAGGCCCGGGTCTTCGGTGTCCACTCGGCGATGCCCATGGCCCAGGCCCGGCGCCTGGCACCCAACGCCGCGTATCTCGTGCCCCGCTTCAGCCTCTACAAGGAGGTCAGCGAGCAGGTGATGGCGCTGCTGCGGGCCCTGTCGCCCCTGGTGGAGCCGCTGAGCCTGGACGAGGCCTTCGTGGACCTGGAGGCGGGGGGCGCGGCCTGGGACGAGGGCTCGGCACGGCTCGCCGGGGTGAAGCTGCGCGCGGACATCCGTGCCGTCACGGGACTCACGGGATCGGTGGGCCTCGCCGCGTCCAAGATGCTCGCGAAGATCGCCTCGGAGCAGGCCAAGCCCGACGGACTGGTCCTGATAGAGCCCGGCACCGAGCGGGCGCTGCTGGGGCCGATGTCGGTGCGGACGCTGCCCGGCGTGGGTCCCGCGACCGGGGACCATCTGCGGCGTGCGGGGATCACCACGGTCGAGGAGATCGCCGAGGCCGGCGAGGACGAGCTCGTACGGCTGCTGGGGAAGGCGCACGGACACGCGCTGTACGCGATGGCGCTGGCGCACGACGAGCGGCCCGTGGTCGCCGAGCGGGAGACGAAGTCCGTCTCGGTCGAGGACACCTATGACGTGGACATCCACGACCGCACGCGGGTCGGTCTGGAGGTGCAGCGGCTCGCCGACCGGTGCGTGCAGCGGTTGCGCGGGGCGGGACTGTCGGGGCGGACCATCGTCCTGAAGGTGCGGAGGTACGACTTCTCGACGCTCACCCGGTCCGAGACGCTGCGGGGGCCCACGGACGATCCGGCGGTCGTGCGGGAGGCCGCCGCGCGGCTCCTGGAGGCCGTGGACACGACCGGTGGGGTGCGGCTGCTGGGGGTCGGAGTCTCAGGGCTCGCGGACTACACGCAGGAGGACCTGTTCGCGCAGGCGCAGGCCCATGCCGCGGCGGAGGAGCCCCCCGGCCAGGAGCACCCCGCCGACGAGGGCTCGCGCGACTCCGGGGCGTCATCGGAGGCGCCCGCCGAGCGCCGGTGGCCCGCCGGGCACGACGTGCGGCATGCCGAGCACGGGCACGGCTGGGTCCAGGGCAGCGGCCTGGGGCGGGTCACGGTGCGGTTCGAGACGCCCTACTCCGCGCCGGGGCGGGTCAAGACGTTCCGGACCGACGACCCCGAGCTGGAGCCGGCCGATCCGCTGCCCCTGGTCGTTCCGGTGGTTTCCCCGGACGCGTTGGAGCATCCGGGTCAGGGCTCGTCCGAGCCCGCGATCTTGCCGAAGTCACGGTCCGGCGGAGGCGGGGAGGGGGCCGCCACGTCGAGTCCGTAGTGGTGGTAGAGCTGGAGCTCCTGCTCGGGCGAGAGGTGCCGGCCCACGCCGAAGTCGGGAGCGTCCTTGATCAGAGCCCGGTCGAAGGGGATGCGCAGGGCCCCTTCCACGAGTTCACTGGGCTCAAGGGGCACGAAAGCGTCCCTGCTGAAGAGGCCTGTGCGTATGGCCGCCCACTCCGGTACGCCGGTCGCGTCGTCGAGGTACACCTCGTCGATCGTGCCGATCTTGGTGCCATTGCGGTCGAACGCCTTGCGGCCGATCAGGTTGCGCGGATCGATGTCGGTCTGCACGGGCCCTCCACTTGGTCGCAACTCATCCGTAAGCACTACAAAAGAGCAGATTCAGGCAGGCGGCCACTCGAAGGATCGTGTCTTGTCCTCGCTGGTAGGCTGACAGCGGCTGCTGACCCCGTGCGGGAGAGTCCTCCAGACTTCATCGGAGGCGCCGAAGGAGCAAATCCTCCCCGGAATCTCTCAGGCTCACGTACCGCACGGACGAGGTCACTCTGGAAAGCAGGGCGGTTGCCAATGGCTTCCGCTCTCACCGACGGTGAAAACCGGCACGTCGGACGGGCCGGTGAAGCTCTCAGGTTGAGATGACAGAGGGGGAGGCCGTCGGGGTACCCGTGCCGGGGTGCCCCTCGAAGGTCGCGTCAGACCAGGAGGCCTCCGCAATGACCGCCCACCGCATTCCGCTCTCCGAGCTCGAGCAGGGAATCCCCTTCGAGCAGCGCCACATCGGGCCCGACCTCGAAGCCAGGGCCAAGATGCTCGCCCACGTCGGATACGGGTCGCTCGACGATCTGACGGCCGCCGCGGTGCCGGACGTGATCAAGAATGCCGAGGCGCTGGAGCTTCCCGGCGCGCGTACCGAGGCGGAGGTCCTCGCCGAGCTGCGTTCCCTCGCGGACCGCAACGAGGTGCTCGGTTCGATGATCGGCCTCGGTTACTACGGCACCTTCACGCCGCCAGTGATCCTGCGCAATGTCATGGAGAACCCGGCCTGGTACACCGCGTACACGCCGTACCAGCCGGAGATCTCGCAGGGCCGCCTGGAGGCACTCCTCAACTTCCAGACCGTGGTCGCCGAGCTGACCGGGCTGCCGACCTCGGGCGCCTCGCTGCTCGACGAGGGCACCGCCGCCGCCGAGGCGATGGCGCTGTCCCGGCGCATGGGCAAGAACAAGAAGGGCCTCTTCCTGGTCGACGCGGACGCCCTGCCGCAGACCGTCGCCGTCATAGAGACCCGCGCGGAGCCGACCGGCGTCGAGGTCGTCGTCGCCGACCTCAGCGAGGGCATCCCGGCCGAGATCGCCGAGCGCGACATCAACGGCGTGCTGCTCCAGTACCCCGGCGCCTCCGGTGCCGTACGCGACATCAAGGCGGTCGTCGACCAGGCCCACGAGCTCGGCGCCGTGGTCACCGTGGCCGCCGACCTCCTCGCCCTGACCCTGCTCACCTCGCCGGGCGACCTCGGCGCCGACATCGCCGTCGGCACGACGCAGCGCTTCGGTGTGCCGATGGGCTTCGGCGGTCCGCACGCCGGCTACATGGCGGTCCAGGAGAAGTTCGCCCGCAGCCTGCCCGGTCGCCTGGTCGGAGTGTCCGTGGACGCCGACGGACACAAGGCGTACCGCCTCGCCCTGCAGACGCGTGAGCAGCACATCCGCCGGGAGAAGGCCACCAGCAACATCTGCACCGCTCAGGTGCTGCTCGCCGTGATGGCCGGCATGTACGCCGTCTACCACGGTCCGGACGGTCTGCGGACCATCGCGCGACGTACCCACCGGTACGCCACCGTGCTCGCCGCGGGTCTGACGGCGGGCGGGGTCGAGGTCGTGCACGGTGCGTACTTCGACACGCTGACCGTGCGGGTCCCGGGCCGGGCCGCGGAGATCGTCGCCGCCGCCCGCGAGCACGGCGTCAACCTCCACCAGGCGGACGCCGACCACGTGTCGATCTCCTGTGACGAGACCACCACGCGCCGCGAGCTCGGCGCCGTGTGGACCGCGTTCGGTGTCGAGGGCGACGTCGAGGCGCTGGACGCCACGGCCGAGGACACCCTGCCGGCCGCGTTGCTGCGCACCGACGACTACCTCACCCACCCGGTGTTCCACCAGCACCGCTCCGAGACCGCGATGCTGCGCTACCTGCGCAAGCTGTCCGACCGCGACTACGCGCTCGACCGCGGCATGATCCCGCTGGGCTCCTGCACGATGAAGCTCAACGCGACCACGGAGATGGAGCCGGTCACCTGGCCCGAGTTCGGCCAGCTGCACCCGTTCGTCCCGGCCGAGCAGGCACAGGGCTACCTCACTCTGATCACGGAGCTCGAGGAGCGGCTCGCCGAGGTCACCGGGTACGACAAGGTCTCGCTCCAGCCCAACGCAGGTTCGCAGGGCGAGCTGGCCGGTCTGCTGGCCGTGCGCGGCTATCACCGGGCCAACGGCGACGAGCAGCGCACCGTCTGCCTCATCCCGTCCTCCGCGCACGGCACCAACGCCGCGAGCGCCGTGATGGCCGGCATGAAGGTCGTGGTCGTCAAGACCGCGGACGACGGCGAGGTCGACGTCGAGGACCTGCGTGCCAAGATCGAGCAGTACCGCGACGAACTCGCCGTACTGATGATCACCTACCCCTCGACGCACGGAGTGTTCGAGGAGCACGTCGCCGACATCTGCGCGCAGGTCCACGAGGCCGGCGGTCAGGTCTACGTCGACGGTGCCAACCTCAACGCGCTGGTGGGTCTGGCCAAGCCGGGGCACTTCGGCGGTGATGTCTCGCACCTCAACCTGCACAAGACGTTCTGCATCCCGCACGGCGGCGGCGGCCCGGGCGTCGGCCCGGTCGGCGTGCGCGCGCACCTGGCGCCGTACCTGCCCAACCACCCCCTGCAGCCCGCGGCCGGTCCGGAGACCGGTGTGGGCCCGATCTCGGCCGCTCCGTGGGGCTCCGCGGGCATCCTGCCGATCTCCTGGGCCTACGTCCGGCTCATGGGCGGTGAGGGTCTCAAGCGCGCCACGCAGGTGGCCGTGCTGTCCGCGAACTACATCGCCAAGCGGCTGGAGCCGCACTACCCGGTGCTCTACACCGGTCCGGGCGGGCTCGTCGCGCACGAGTGCATCATCGACCTGCGCCCGCTGACCAAGGCGACCGGCGTGAGCGTCGACGACATCGCGAAGCGTCTGATCGACTACGGCTTCCACGCGCCGACGATGTCGTTCCCGGTGGCCGGGACGCTGATGATCGAGCCGACCGAGTCCGAGGACCTGGGCGAGCTCGACCGGTTCTGCGACGCGATGATCGCGATTCGCGCGGAGATCGACAAGGTCGGCTCGGGAGAGTGGGCGGTCGACGACAACCCGCTGCGGGGTGCCCCGCACACCGCCGCCGCGCTCGGGGGCGAGTGGAACCACGCGTACTCGCGCGAGGAGGCCGTCTTCCCGGCCGGTGTCTCGGCCGCGGACAAGTACTGGCCGCCGGTGCGCCGCATCGACCAGGCGTACGGCGACCGGAACCTCGTCTGCTCCTGCCCACCGCTCGACGCCTACGAGGACTGATCGACACGGCGGACGCGGGCGGCTACGAGGAGTAGTCACCCACGGACATGCGTCGGGGCCGGTTCGGAGAGTACGTCTCCGGGCCGGCCCCTCGTGTCTCCGGGCCGCGTGCCTGCGACCCGTGGTTGCCTCAGGCGGCCGTCATCACCTGTGCGCTGCCCAGCGGGCGGTGCGGGGCGATGATCTGACCGTCGGGCAGGAGCTCACCGGTGTCCTCGAAGAGCAGAACGCCGTTGCACAGCAGGCTCCATCCCTGCTCCGGGTGGTGCGCCACGAGGCGGGCGGACTCCCGGTCGGCTGACTCGGCTGACGGACACGGTGGCTGGTGCTGGCACATGGATGGGATCTTTCGCTGGGTCGAGATGTGAGTGATGGCTGTGGTGTCTGTCCCGCGGCTCGATGAGTTCATGGCCGCCCCCCGTTGGTGTGTGGTCTGGAAACCAGTGTTGCTCTACGGACGTCAATCCGCAGGGATTTCGCGGCACCGCTTCTTACAGGTTGATGACGCATCACCCGTGCGGACGGTTCATCCCAACTGCACTGTCTCTTCGGGTGGTTCGGGGTGGTCGAATAGGGCTAGTCCGGTCGGGGCGCGGGGCGTGTCCTGCCTCGTACGAGCGCCGTGGAGCACCGACGAGCGTGCTCGCGAGGCGGTTTGGGACGAGCGGTGCGCAGCGGCGTGCCCCGCGGCCGGCGGAGCGGCGGCGGGGCACGGGAGCCGGTGCCTGTCGTGCGAGGTTCACGAGGGTGTCCGCCCGTGCGGGCGGGGCGGTCGCGGTCCTACGCGGGTGTGATGAGCAGCGGTGCGGGAGTGAGCCGGTGGGTGAGCACCGGCAGCAGCTCGGCGACGCTGTGCGGGCGGTGTGCGGCGATGCCGGGCGGCGCGGGGGCCAGCGGGACGAGGAGGTCGGTGGCGGCGGGGAGCCCGGTGGCGGCGTCCGCGGTGCAGTCGCCGTGCAGCCAGAGCGTGAGCATGTACAGCTCGGGCACGGACAGCAGGCGTGCCTGGTACGGCTGCTGCATGGACTCGGCCTGACGCACGGCGCGTTCGGTCGCGGTGATGTACGGGCCCTCGAAGAAGCGGGAGAACGCCCAGCCGTCGGGTGTCAGCATGGTGTCGGCCGCGGCCACTGCGCGATCGCCGCTGCGGATCAGGAAGCGCCAGCCGGCGAGCCGGGTGGCCGGCGCACCCTCGGGAGTGGTCCGGTCCAGGACGTGGACGGGCAGCGGGAGTTCGGGTGTGACGGGTCCCTGGGCCAGACGCAGGGACGGGGTGCGGGCCTCGCGGACTGCGGTGGGGGAACCGAGTGCCGTGAGGACGGTGCGAAGGGCGGGCGCGGGAGCCGGGGGGACATGCAGCGGCATGGTGGGTCGCCTCTCATTCGACAGGCATGGCAGCACGAGGGCGGGGGCGGACGGCGCTGTCAGCTCTCGGGGTCAGAGGGGCGTGGGGTCTGGATCTGCCGACAGGTTCCACGACCGCGAGCGCCAATTCTCTGCCTCGTTTGCGGAGTTTATACGACACGTGTTCAGACGGTGTTTCGTCTAGCCGTCCCGAATATGAAGAACAAGGCGCTATTCGGTCGATGAGACGAGGAGGTTCATCCCGATTCGGCGCGGGGGCGGCGCGATGACCTCGGAAGGCTTCGCCGAAGCGGTCGGCCGATTCTCGTCGGCGTTTTTCACGAGATCATGTCGGGCCGTAACTTGCACATTGCCGCATGCCTCGTGAATGTGCCCGGGGCCCGGACTCCAGCCTAGCGGTCCGTGGGCTCGTCCGGGGCGTTATGAATGGCGATGCCGGGGCATCATCCCACGTGACCCGGGACGCCAGGGGCCGGAGCATCGGCCGCCCATCCGAGGAGGGACACTTCGATGGGGGAGAAGGTCGTGGCAGGGCCGTTCGACCTGTCCGATCGCCAGCGCCATCGCGACAAGCTCCGTCAGTGTCTGACGGTGCTGGAGCGACTGCTGGAGGAGAAGAGGTTCGATCGCCCCAAGAACCTGATGGGCCTGGAGATCGAGTTGAATCTCGCAGGACCGGACGGCATGCCGAGAATGATGAATGCGCAAGTACTCGATCGCATTGCGAGCCGCGATTTCCAAACAGAACTCGCCATGTTCAACCTGGAAGTCAACATAGCCCCACACCGGCTCGGTGACCGGGTATTCGACCGGCTCGCCGAGGAGCTGCGCACCTCACTCGCGTACGCGCACCGAAAAGCGGGAGAGGTCGATGCCGGAATCGTGAT
Source organism: Streptomyces sp. NPDC025784 (assembly GCF_055558435.1). NCBI lineage: Bacteria > Bacillati > Actinomycetota > Actinomycetes > Kitasatosporales > Streptomycetaceae > Streptomyces > Streptomyces sp. NPDC025784. Next base: position 355,856 of record NZ_JBVHMN010000010.1, on the reverse strand, counting down.
GATCGGCATTCTGCCGACGCTCGGCCAGCGCCACCTGGTCCTTGCGAATCTGTCGGACGTCGACCGTTACACGCTGCTCAACGATCAGATCGTGGCCGCCCGGGGAGAGGACTTCGCCCTGGACATCGACGGCATCGAGCGCCTGGTGTGCAGGTCGCGTTCCATCGCGCCCGAAGCCGCCTGCACCTCGGTGCAACTGCATCTCCAGGTCACCCCGGGCCGGTTCGCGGACGTGTGGAACGCCGCGCAGGCGGTGGCCGCCGCGCAGGTCGCCGTGGGGGCCAACTCGCCCTTCCTGTTCGGCCACGAGCTGTGGCGTGAGTCGAGGCCCCCGCTCTTCCAGCAGTCCACGGACACCCGGCCGCCCGAGTTGCAGGCCCAGGGGGTCAGGCCGCGCACCTGGTTCGGCGAGCGGTGGATCTCCTCGGCGTACGAGCTGTTCGAGGAGAACCTGCGCTTCTTCCCGCCGCTGCTGCCGATCTGCGACGACGAGGACCCGCTGGCCGTCCTGGACGGCGGCGGCACCCCCAAGCTCGCCGAACTCGTGCTGCACAACGGCACGGTGTACCGCTGGAACAGGCCCGTGTACGGCATCGCCGACGGCGTCCCTCACCTGCGCGTCGAGAACCGGGTCCTGCCCGCCGGCCCCACCGTGGTCGACGTGATCGCCAACGCGGCCTTCTACTACGGGCTCGTCCGCGCGCTCGCCGAGGAGTCGCGGCCCGTGTGGACGCGGCTGTCCTTCGAGTCGGCGGCCGTGAACTTCGACGCCGCCTGCCGGCACGGCATCGACGCCCGTCTGGAGTGGCCGCGACGGGGCCGGTACGGCGGGACGACCCAGGTGGACGCGGTCAACCTGGTCCGTGACGAGCTGCTGCCGCTGGCCGCCGCCGGGCTGGACGCCTGGGGTGTCGAACCCGCGGACCGCGACCTCTATCTGGGCGTGATCGAGGACCGCTGCCGGCTGCGCGCCAACGGAGCGACGTGGCAGGCGGCCACCTTCCACCGGGCCCTGGAGAAGGGACTCAGCCGGGAGGCCGCGCTGGCCGCGACCACACGGCGCTACGGCGAGCTGATGCATCTCGGCGAGCCGGTGCACACCTGGCCGGTCGGGCTGCCCGAACCGGTACCGCTCGGCTGATCGGCCGGCCGGCCGAGGGGGCGGGTCAGCTTCGGCTGCCCGCCGCCACGATCGCCTTCAGGATCACCGAGTGGATCTGCGACGGGTCGTCGACCAGATGGCCCGAGCCGCCGGTCGCCTTGGCGATCTGCTCCATCTCCTGCCCGTCGGCGTCGGGGCCCACCGCGATCGCGATCAGCGGCATCGGCCGCTGCGGGTCGGTGAGCCGTTGCAACTGGTCGACGAGGCTGGAGCGCGAGATGCTTCCGGGGTCCTGGTTGACGCCGTCCGTCAGGAGGACCAGGGCGTTGAACTTCCCCTTGGCGTAGGCGGAGACGGCCGCCTTGTACGCGGCGAGCGTGGTGTCGTAGAGCCCGGTCGCCCCGCCGGGGACGGGTTCGAGGGCGCTGAAGGCGGCCGAGAGCCGGTCCCGCTGGGTGTCGGCGCCCTTGCGGTCGCCGAGCCGCTCCGTCGGCACGAGCACGCGGTAGTCGCGGTCGCCGTCGAGACGGGTGGAGAACTTCCACAGTCCGATCTCGTCCTCCGGGGTGAAGGTGGCGAGGGCCTGCAGCAGGGAGGCCCTGGTGACGTCCATCCGGGACTGGTCGGTCCCGGGGACGGGCTCGGACATGGAGGCGGACGCGTCGACCACGGTCGTGATCCGGGCGCTCTGCACCGTGATCGTCCACATGCCGAGTGCCTCTTGGAGCGCCTTCGCCGACGCGGGTTCCGCCGAGGCCTGCGCGTACGGCTGCTCGGGGCTGCCGCCCGCTTTGCCGACCAGGGCGTCGGAGGGGGTCTCCGAGTCCGTGCGGAACCCGTGCTCGGCGAGGATGCGCTGCGGTTCCGGCTCGCCCAGCAAGGTCATGAACCGCAGGGCGGCGCGGCTCTCGTCGGTGCTCAGCTCCGGCGCGTCGACGAGGGCGAACGGATAGTCCAGCCGGGGTGCCCCGTCCTTGGGGTAGAAGAGGTCGAGCGTCTCGCCGCCGTCCGCCGCGGCGTTGTGCGCGAACGCCGCTTGTTCGGACAGGATCAGCGCCTGATTGCGCTTCGGATTGCCCTGCTCGGTGCCCGAGGAGTCACGCGGGAGCGTGTCCAGGACCTGGCTGTCGCTGTCCGAGGTGCGCTGCGAGAGGGCCTTCGCCATGGCGGCCGCCTGGGTGTCGCCGTTCTCGGCACCCGCCGCGGCACTGCTGAGCTGTGTCAGCGCCAGCAGACCCGTCGCGCTGCGCGCCGGATCGGCCGCGCCCAGTTTCAGCCGGTCGTCCTGCATCGCGGCCCCGGTCAACTCGGTCCAGGTGTACGTCTTCCGGGGCCATCCCAGCGACTTCGCAGCGGACGGGACCATGGCGACGCCGACGGGTGTGGAGGCGATGTTGCCCGCGTTGGTCACCTGCGTCGCGGAGCTGTCCGCGGCGACGCGCTGCACCCACACGTCCGAGTCCGGCACCCAAGCCTGGACGCCGGACTTCCGGCCCGCCCGCAGCGCATCCGCGACCTTGTACGACTCGCGTGCGTTCACGCCGACGTCGAGGCAGCGGCCGTCGGAGGTGATGTTGTTCTTGCGGGCGTACCCGGCGACGGCCCGCAGGGCGGGCGCCACGTCCGGCGAGGCGGCCACCTCCAGATGCACGGCGTCGTCCTGGCAGGACCCGCCGAACGAGAGCAGGCCGCCACGGACCGCGGCCGCCGTGCCCGCGGCGACCGTGAGGACCAGCACCGTCGCGATGGCCACGTTGCGGCGGCGCGCGCGTGGGCGGGGGTCGGCGGCACCCGCCCCGTACTCGTCGGGCAAGCTGTGACGTCCCATGACGGTGGTGCCCTCCCTGTTGAGCCCGGAGCCGCGAAACGGCCGTTAGGAGGGGAAAGGGGAGGTACGCCCCGTACGGTGTCCGTCCCCTGGACGGCCTGTCGCGCACGATCTTCGTAACTTCTTTCGAGACCCTAGCGGGGTCAAGATGGGGATGCGGCGGGATTACTCAACTGGAGGCGGGAGTGCAGGTGGAGGCGGGGTCGGTGGCCGATTCATTTCCGAAGGAGGGGCTGACACGGCGGATTCTGCGCGACGAGACGCTGCTCGTTCTGGGGCTTTCGCTCGGTGCGAGTGGGGTGTCCGCGCTGATCAGCTTTGTCGGATCAGTCACCAAACCGGGGGGTCTGAAGGACCAGGCGGCCACCCTCAACGCCTCGGCCGCGCCGGGCCGGCCGTGGCTCGATCTGGCCTGGCAGCTCTTCGGGATCGCGTCGGCCCTGGTACCGGTGGCGCTCGTCGCGCACTTCCTGCTGCGGGAGGGCACGGGGCTGCGCGTCATCGGCTTCGACCGCACGCGCCCGTGGCCGGACCTCGGCCGCGGGGCGGGCGTCGCGGCGGTGATCGGCAGTACGGGCATCGCCTTCTACCTGGCGGCCCGTGCGCTCGGCTTCAACCTCACGGTGGTGCCGGAGGCGCTGCCCGACGTGTGGTGGAAGTACCCGGTGCTGATCCTTTCGGCCGTGCAGAACGCCGTGCTGGAGGAGGTCATCGTCGTCGGCTATCTGCTGCGCAGGCTGGGGCAGTTGGGCTGGACGCCGGGAACCGCGCTGGTGGCGAGCGCGGTGCTGCGCGGCTCGTACCACCTCTACCAGGGCATCGGCGGGTTCATCGGAAACATGGTGATGGGCGTCGTCTTCGTCTACCTGTACCGGCGCTGGGGACGGGTCGGCCCGCTGGTGGTGGCCCACTCGCTGCTCGACATCGGTGCCTTCGTCGGATACGCGCTGCTGGCCGGGAAGGTGGGGTGGCTGCCGACGGCGTGAGCGCGGCCGGGCGGTGCGGGGCGCAGGCCTGACGCCCGCGCTGCCGGCGACGTGCTCCGGGCGAAAGCGCCCGGTTCGGCCGGCGGTTCGGGGCGTACGTCAGGTCCGTACGCCCCTTCTCGCCGCGTCGTGAGCCTGCGCCGTGAGCCGCGCCGTCAGGCCAGCAGCTCGCCCTCGATGACCGTGACCGCGCGTCCGGTCAGGAGCGTGCGGTCACCGCGCAGCCCGGTGCGGACGAGGCCGGAGCGGCGGGAGGCCTGGAGGCCGGTGAGGTCGGGCCGGCCCAGGCGCTCGGACCAGTACGGGGCGAGGGCCGTGTGGGCGCTGCCGGTGACAGGGTCCTCGTCGATGCCGACGTTCGGGAAGAAGCAGCGCGAGACGAAGTCGTAGCCGCGCGAGGCGTCCTCGGCGCGGGCGGTCGCGATGATGCCGCGCCGGGAGTGGCGGGAGAGTCCCTTGTGGTCGGGGGCGAGACCCAGGACCGTCTTCTCGTCGGCGAGTTCGACCACCAGGTCGCCGACCTGCGGACCGGTGTCGCAGGCCGCGAGCGGCTCGGCGCCCAGCGCCTCGGCGACGCCGTCGGGTACGTCGACCGGTGTGAGCGGCGCGGTCGGGAAGTCCAGGGTGATCGAACCGTCCTCCTGTGGTGTCGCGACGAGGACGCCACTGAGCGTCGCGAACCGGACCGGCCCCCGGTGCGTGCCCGTGCTGTGCAGGACGTGCGCGGTCGCCAGCGTCGCGTGCCCGCACATGGCGACCTCGGTGGCGGGCGTGAACCAGCGCAGCGCCCAGTCGGCCTCGCCCCCCTCGGGCAGCCGGTGGGCGAACGCCGTCTCGGCGTGGTTGACCTCGAGAGCGACGTTCTGGAGCCAGGCGTCGTCGGGGAAGGAGTCGAGGAGGACGACCCCGGCCGGGTTGCCGGCGAAGGGGCGGTCGGTGAAGGCGTCGACGATTCGAATCCGCATGGCCCGACGCTAGCCGCAGGCCGGCGCGGTGGAACAAGGCCAATCGCGAGGATCTGGACTCGGAGCATTGTCAGCCGAACTATTCCGATATATCGTTGAGGCATCGCGATCGATCAACGATGGAATGGAGTGATGGCGATGCGTTCCCGTGAAGAAGACTTCGGATACGAACACGGACATGGACACCACGGCGGCCCCGGACATCGGGGTCGGGGCGGCTTCGAAGGGCGGCGCAGGGCCTTCGGGCCCTTCGGGCCGGGCGGTCCTGGCGGCCCCGGCTTCGGCGGACCGGGCTTCGGCCCCGGTCCCTGGGGCGGGCGTGGCGGTCGGGGCGGACCGCGCGGCAGGGCGCGACGCGGAGACGTACGCGCGTCGATCCTGGCCCTGCTCAAGGACCGGCCCATGCACGGTTACGAGATGATCCAGGAGATCGCCGAGCGCAGCGGCGGGGCGTGGAAGCCCAGCCCCGGTTCGGTCTACCCGACCCTTCAGTTGCTGGAGGACGAGGGGCTGATCATCAGTGCGGCCGAGGGTGGCAAGAAGCTGTTCTCGCTCACCGAGTCCGGCCGCGCCGCGGCGGACGAGGGACCCGACGCGCCGTGGGAAGAGGCCGGGCGTGGGGTCGACTGGGAGACGCTGCACGAGATCCGGCAGGCCGGCTTCGGCCTCATGGAGGCCTTCGGCCAGGTCTGGAAGACCGGCAGCAAGGAGCAGCGCGACAAGGCGCTGGTGGTCATCAACGAAGCCCGCAAGAAGCTGTACCTGATCCTCGCCGACGAGGACTGACGGCACACGCTGTGACAACGGACGGCGCCCCGCGGAAGCGACTGAGCGGGGCGCCGTCCGTGTCGGCCCGCGCCCGGGGCGCGATTCCCCGGGGGGCCTGTCCTTGTGTGCCGTGTCCGAGCGAGCCGGGCCGCCCGGAGGCTCAGGCGACCAGGCCGCCGAGCTTGCGCAGCGACTCGTTCAGCGCGGCCGTCGCCGAGTCCTTGAGCTTGCCCGCCATGAGCGAGACCGCGGCGCCGGTGAACTCCCCGTCGATCCGCACCGTCGTCGCCCCGCCGTCGGGGGTGAGCGTGTAGCGCGTCGCGACGTTCACGGCCATCGGGCCCTTGCCGCGGATCGCCAGGAGGTGCCCCGGCTCCAGTGCGTCGATGGTCCAGGTGACCTCGGCGGGGAAGCCCATGAGCTTCATGTTCTCCTCGAAGGTGCCGCCCACTTCGAGGGTCTCGGGTCCGCCCTTGGGGAAGCTGGTGTGGGTCGCGTTCCATTCGCCGTACGCGGGCCAGTCCGTGAGCTGGGCCCAGATCTTCTCGGCGGGCGCCTCGATGCGTGCTTCCGCGCTGACTTCGGCCATGCGACCACCCCTTCGTGTCGGGCGCTGCGCCCGGCGCAGCTACGGTGTCGCGGAACGTAGCCGCAGGCCCCGGAACATTCAATACTGATGAACTGTCAGAAATTGTGGAGGGTGGTCCGCCCGCCCCGGGCAGGGCCGGCTGCCCTCGCCGTGTTTCGAGGGGCGCGGAGGTGGAGCGGCCGAGGGCGGCGTGCAACGCAAGGCGGCGCGCGCCCCAGGGGGAAATCGGCCCGAAGTCATCCGCAAGGAGGAGAACATCCCCATGGATGCCCAACCTGTGTCGGACGCGAAGATGCTGCCCGCCGAGGATGTCCCTGCTTCGGGGGACTGATGGGGTAGGGGTTGTGCCATCCCGTATTCCCCAGCAGTCCGCCGCCGAGAGCGGCCCGAACCGAACAGAACTCGATGCCGGGCTCAGTGCCGAGCTGGCCTCGGTGGTCTCGGGTGCGCGCAGGCGGGCGCTACGGGACGGGGACCGGCAGATCGACACCGCGCATCTGCTGCACTCGCTGCTGGAGTCCGATCCCGAGGTCCGCGCCGCCTTCGAAAGCGCCGGTCAGGTCGCCCGGCTCCTCGGCTACCTGGTGCAGCGCAGCATCGGTTACGGGCTGCGCTGGCGGAGCTCCGTCGAGGAGTCCGGCGCCGTACCGGTCGTCACCCAGGCGGGCTGGTCCCCGGTGGCGGCCGGGGTCATGGAGCTGGCGCACGAGCGTGCCGTGCTGCGCGGCGACGGACAGGCCCGCGGTCTCGACCTGCTCGCGACGCTCGTCGCCGACCCCCAGTCGCGGGCCGTCGAGGTCCTCGGGCGCGCCGGCGTCGACACCCCCGCACTGCTGGTGCGCGTCGAGGCCGGCTGCAAGGGACACGTGGGCCGGGTCGACGGCGGGCGCTGAACCGGAGCGGTCGGCTGTGCGATCGACCTCGCGTCCGCGAGCGGCCGTTTGTTCTGGCCCTGAGCCTTCATCCGGTTCGCGCGCGGCGACCGCCGCGTCGGGCTGGTGCCCGCAGTCCCCGGTCGGCCGTGTGCCCGCGGCAACCGCACGATGTGCCCCCTGAGCCCCCGCTCGACCTCGCGTCCGCGACGGCCGTCGGGCTGGTGCCCGCGGCCTCCCGCGGGCCAGGCCGGAGTCCAGCCGTCGAGACAGGTGTCAACGAGGGTGACGCTCATGTCATCGCCTGTCATCATGTGGCGGTGCATACGTCTCAGGGGAGTCAGGGCAACCGTGTGAAGAGCGTCGGCCTCGGCCTCGCGCTCGTGTCGGCGGTCGCCTTCGGCGGATCGGGTGTCGCGGCCAAGCCGCTGATCGAAGCGGGTCTCGACCCGCTCCATGTGGTGTGGCTGCGGGTCGCGGGCGCCGCGCTGGTGATGCTGCCGGTGGCGGTGCGCCACCGGTCGCTCCTGCGGAGCCGCCCGGCGCTGCTCGCCGGTTTCGGGCTGCTCGGTGTGGCCGGTGTGCAGGCCTGCTACTTCGCGGCGATCTCCCGCATCCCGGTCGGCGTCGCACTGCTCGTCGAGTACCTGGCGCCCGCGCTCGTGCTCGGCTGGGTCCGCTTCGTGCAGCGTCGCCCCGTGACGCGGGCCGCGGCCCTCGGAGTGGTGCTCGCAGTCGGCGGACTCGCCTGCGTGGTCGAGGTCTGGTCGGGGCTGAGCTTCGACGCCTTCGGACTGCTGCTCGCACTGGGGGCAGCCTGCTGCCAGGTCGGCTACTTCGTCCTGTCCGACCAGGGCAGCGACGCCGGCGACGAGGCGCCGGACCCGCTCGGCGTGATCGCCTACGGGCTCCTCGTCGGCACCCTCGTACTGACCGCCGTCGCGCGTCCGTGGACCATGGACTGGTCCGTGCTCGGCGGCAGCGCCGACATGAACGGGACCTCCGTGCTCGCCGCGCTGCTCCTCGGCTGGATCGTGCTGATCGCAACCGTCGTCGCCTACGTCACCGGAGTGCTCTCGGTGCGCAGGCTCTCCCCGCAGGTCGCGGGCGTCGTCGCCTGTCTCGAAGCGGTGATCGCGACCGTCCTGGCCTGGGTCCTGTTGGGGGAGCACCTCTCGGCACCGCAGATCGTCGGCGGTGCGGTGGTGCTCCTCGGTGCGTTCATCGCGCAGTCGTCGGCGCCCGCGAAGCCCTCGGACGGGCCGGTCGCCAGTGGCGGGAGCGACGCCGAAAGGGAGTTGTCCACTCCGGGAATGGTCGCCTAAAGTGCAGGTCATGCCTTTGACGCTCGTTCTCCCGCCCCCGGCCGCCTGAGGCGGGCCCTTCCGGATCCACGCCCGGCCACGTGCCGGGCGGGACGGTGCTGCCCGCGGAAGAAGTCCGAGGACCTTTCGTGAGCCGGTGCTCCGAGCCTCGCGTCCCGAGCCTTCCACCGAGTCTCGTGTCCCGAGTTTCGTGTCCCGAGTTTCGTGCTGAGCCCTGTGCCCCGTGTCCCGTGCGCCGTGTCGCGTGTCCCCGAGCCCTGTGCTCCGTGACGCGCGCCCGCGCCCGGTGTCCCGTGCGCCGGCTGCGACGTGGTCCCTTCCCGAACTTCTGCGAATCTGCGGAGAGAACACGTGTCGCACACTGCTTCCGGCCTGCCCATCGGGCGAGGCCTCCTCTATCTGATCGTCGCCGGTGCCGCCTGGGGCACCGCGGGCGCGGCCGCGTCACTGGTCTACCGGTCCAGTGACATGGGGCCGATCGCCCTCTCCTTCTGGCGCTGCGCGGGCGGGCTCGTACTGCCGCTCGCCGCGCGCGTGCGGTCCCGCCGACGGGTCCGGCCCGCCGTGCGGGAACCGCTGCGCAGCAAGGCCCTGCGCATCGGGACCACCGGCCTGGGGCTCGCCGTCTTCCAGACCGCCTACTTCGCCGCCGTCGAGGCGACCGGCCTCGCCGTGGCGACCGTCGTCACCCTGGGGGCCGGGCCGGTGCTCATCGCGCTCGGCGCGCGCCTGACCATGGGGGAGCGGCTCGGACGCGGTGGGATCGCCGCCGTCGCCGGGGCGCTCACCGGGCTCGGGGTGCTGGTGCTGGGCGGCGGGGGCGCAACGGTGCGCCCCTGGGGTGTCGCGCTCGCGGTGCTGTCCGCGGCCGGGTACTCCGTGATGACGCTGCTCACCCGATGGTGGGGGCGCGACGGCCGTGTCGACGGAGCCGGTACGACGGTGTGGACGTTCGCCGTCACCGCGGCCTGCCTGCTGCCGCTCGGACTGGCCGAGGGCCTGGTCCCGCACGCCGCGCAGCCGGTGCACGTACTGGCGCTGCTGGGATACATCGCGGCCATCCCCACGGCGCTGGCCTACGCCCTGTTCTTCGCGGGCGCGGCCGTGGTCCGTTCGGCGACCGTGTCCGTGATCATGCTGCTGGAGCCGGTGAGCGCGGCGGCGCTCGCGGTCGGACTGCTCGGCGAGCGGCTCACGGCGGCGACGCTGGTGGGCACCTTGCTGATGCTGGGGTCGGTCACCGGCCTCGCGGTCGCGGAGACGCGCGCCGTGGCGACCGACCGGCGCAGGTCCGACGACGGGCCTGTCGCCGCCGCGTCCGACGACCGACTTGTCGCCGCCGGGTCCGGCGAGGCCACGGCGGATGCCGTGGGGTGCCGGGACTCCGTCGTGGCCGGGTCCGGCGACGGGGCGGTCATGGCCGGGTCCGGCGCCGATGCCACCCCGGCCGCGTCCGGTACCGGTGCCGTCGGCGGCGGGCCGACGGCCTGACGACGTCCGGCGCCCGTCGGACCTTGTCCGATCGAGGACCGGCGTATCTCGGGGGGTGACGGGCTCGCACCCGTCACCCCCACCCCGTGGGGGTGAGTCCCGGCGGTCTCACAAGGTGGCGAGGTAGTCCGGAAGGCCGATGCCGGGAGCCAGGTCGTCGGCCGGTACCGGGGCGTCGAACCCCTTGGCCAGTGGCAGGACTCCGGTCCAGTGGGGAAGCGCGAGGTCCTCGGGCTCGTCGTTCGGGCCGCCGGTGCGCAGCTTCGCGGACACCTCGTCGAGATCGAGCCGGATCACGGCGGTGGCCGCGAGTTCCTTGCCGTTGGCGGGGCGCGAGTCGAGCGAGCGACCGGGGACGACGTGGTCCACCAGGGCGTCCAGAGCCGCACGCTTCTCGTCCGGGTCGGTCACCTGGTGGGCGATGCCGTGCACCACCACCGAGCGGTAGTTGATCGAGTGGTGGAAGGCCGAGCGGGCCAGGACCAGCCCGTCGACATGGGTGACCGTCAGGCAGACGGGCAGGCCCGGGTCGGCCTGGCCGGTCATGCGCAGCGGGCGCGATCCCGTCGAGCCGTGCACGTAGAGGCGGTCGCCGACACGGCCGTAGAGCGTGGGCAGGACGACGGGGGCGCCGTCGCGCACGAAGCCGAGATGGCAGACGTACCCCTCGTCGAGTATCGCGTGCACGAGCTCGCGGTCGTACGCCGCGCGTTCCTTGGAGCGGGTGGGGACGGTGCGTTCGGTCGGGGTGTAGGCGGTGGCCCGCGGTGTCCCTGGCTGGGTGCTCGTCTCCGGCATTGCGTACTCCATTGCACTAGAGCATAATTTGATTTGTGCTAGGAGAGTATCGGATCACAGGGCGTCGTGCAGCCGAGATTGCCGCCGGCGTCGAGAGCGCGGTCGGCTCCGGAGACCTCGAACCCGGTCAACTGCTGCCGCCGATGCGGGAGTTGGCAGAGCAGCTCGGAGTGAACCCGAACACCGTCGCGGCCGCCTATCGGACGCTGCGCGAGCGCGGGGTCATCGAGACCGCGGGCCGCCGCGGCAGCAGGGTCCGGTTCAAGCCCGCCACCACGGGGCGTGAGCACATCCGGGTCGAGGTGCCGGACGGCGTACGGGACGTGGCGGACGGCAACCCCGACCCCGCACTGCTGCCCGGTCTCGCCGAGGCGTTCGCCGTGGCGGCGGGGCTGACGGACCGTGAGCCCGTGAGGTACGGGGAGGCCGCCGTCGAACCGGAGCTGGAGCGGATCGCCCGCGCCGACCTGGACGAGGACGGCGTCCCCGGCGGACCCGTCGTCGTCACCTCCGGATCGCTCGACGCCATCGAGCGTGTGCTGACGGCTCATCTCAAGCCCGGAGACACCGTGGCCGTCGAGGACCCCGGCTGGGGCAGCCTGCTCGACCTGGCCCCGGCGCTCGGACTGCGCACGGTCGGCGTCGGCGTCGACGACGAGGGGCCGCTCCCCGACGACGTGCGCCGCGCCCTGGAGGCCGGAGCGCGGGCGCTGATCGTCACGGACCGGGCGCAGAATCCGACCGGAGCCGTGGTGAGCGCCGCGCGGGCGCGTGCCCTGCGCGCCGTTCTGGAGGAGCGTCCGCAGACCCTGCTCATCGAGGACGACCACGGGCACCGCATCGTGGATCAGCCGCTCCATCCCCTCGCGGGCGTGACGCACAGCTGGGCCTTCGTCCGTTCCGTCGCCAAGGCGTACGGCCCGGACCTGCGACTCGCGGTCCTCACCGGCGACCCCGTCACCGTCGACCGGGTGCACGGGCGCCAGCGTCTCGGGCCGGGCTGGGTGAGCCGCCTGCTCCAGAAGGCGGTCGTCCATCTGTGGACCTCCGGCGCCGTGGACGCGGCGGCTGTGGCAGCGGAGTACGGGCGGCGGCGGGACGCGCTGATCGACGCCCTGGGCAAACGCGGAGTGGAGGCCTACGGGCGCAGCGGGATGAACGTGTGGATCCCCGTGCCGGACGAGACCGGGGCGGTCGCGCGGCTGTTGCACGCCGGCTGGGCGGTCGCACCCGGTGCGCGCTTCCGGATGAGCGCGACGCCCGGCATCCGGATCACCGTGTCGACGCTGACTGCGGACGACATGGAACCGCTCGCGGATGCCGTTGCGTCCGCCGTCGGCCCCGCACCGGCCCGCCGCTACGTGTGACGTGATGTCGGCCGGGGTCGCCGACGCGGCGCCGGCCGGTGTCGGCGGCCCCGGGCCGATCAGGGGCGCGGCCTGGCCTGGGTGAGCGCCGCGCCCGCGATGACGACCACGGCGCCGACCGGAGTCGACCAGGACAGCGATTCGCCGAGGATGGCGACGCCCGCCGCAGTGGCTATCACCGGGATGAAGTAGGTGACCATCTGCGCGGTCGTCGGGCCGACCTCGGCGACGATGCCGTACTGGATGAGCATGGCCAGGCCCGTGCCGAGGGCTCCCAGGGCGACGACGGCGAGCAGCGGGACGACCGGGAAGTGGCTCGGCAGGGTGGTGAACAGCGGCGTCACGACGGCCAGTTGGGCGGTGGCCAGGAGGAGCTGGGCGCCCGTCATCGACAGGTGGGAGTGACCGGTGCCGGCCAGCGTGCGGCGGACGTAGATCCATCCGACCGGATAGCTCAGGGAGGCCAGCAGGGCCAGCGCCGTGCCCGTGGCGTCCAGGCCGTGGAAGCCCTGCCAGACACCGAGGACCGTCAGGACGCCGATGAAGCCGATGCCGAGCCCGGCCACCCTGCTCCGGGTCGGCCGGTCCTCCGAGAGGGCGACCAGCGACAGGGCCATGCCCCACAGCGGCGAGGTCGCGTTGCAGATGCCCGCGAGCGTGGACGGGACGGTCAGCTCCGCGTAGGCGAAGAGCGAGAACGGGAGCGCGTTCAGCAGGAGGGCCGCGACCGCCAGGTGCCCCCAGGTCCGCACCCCGCGCGGCAGCCGCTCGCGCTTCACCGCCATCGCCGCGGCGAGCACCGCCGTGCCGAACAACAGCCGCCCGAAGGTGACCTGGAACGGCGCGTACCCCTCCGTGCCCACCTTGATCAACAGAAAGCTGAACCCCCAGATCAGGGCGAGAACGCCGAAGCGCACCCGCCAGTCGAGGGCGGCGCGGCGACGGGGCCCGGCCGCGGCGGGGGAGAGGGCGCGGGCGCTGGTGACGGTGCTCATGCACACCACCATGGGGTACGACGATCTCTTAGCACAAGCGAGATTTTCGGAGCGGTATCTCGTAGCATTGCTTAGATGTTGAACCTGGAGCGCCTTCGCACCCTCGACGCCCTCGCACGGCACGGCTCGGTGAGCGGAGCGGCCGAGGGGCTGCACGTCACGACGTCGGCCGTGTCCCAGCAGATGGCGAAGCTGGAGCGCGAGGTGGGGCAGCAACTGCTCGCGAAGAACGGCCGCGGAATCCGCCTCACCGACGCCGGTCGGCTGCTCGCCGACCACGCCGCCCGCATCCTGTCCCAGGTGGAGCTGGCGCAGTCGGACCTGGAGGCGCAGCGCGGTCAGGTCGTGGGCGAACTGCGGCTCTCGGCGTTCCCCACCGCCGCACGCGGGCTGTTCCCCACCGCGCTCGCCACGCTCCGCGCGGACCATCCGGGCCTCCGGGTGCGCTCCTGCGAGCTGGAGCCGGAGGCCGGGGTGGCCGGAGTGATCCGCGGCGACCTGGATCTGGCCGTCGTGCTCGACTGGTACAACAAGCCGATGCCGCTGCCGGGCGGCCTCGTCAAGGCGTCGATCCTGGACGACCCCGCCGACGTGGCGATGCCGGTCGGGCATCGGCTCGCGGACCGCGCGGAGGTGGACCTCGCCGACTTCGCCGAGGACGAGTGGATCACGTGGAACGAAGGCGAGTTCTGTCACGAGTGGCTGATGTTCACGCTCCGCTCCAAGGGCGTCGAGCCGCACATCGGCCATCGTGCGGCCGAGACGCACACGCAACTGGCCATGGTCGCCGCGGGGCTCGGCGTCTGCGTGGCGCCGCTCCTCGGGCGGTACCCGATGCCCGAGGGTGTGGTCACGGTGCCCGTGCGGCAGCGCGTGCGGCGGCACGTGTACGTCGTGTGGCGGGCCGACGCCGACCGCCGGCCGTCGATCAGGGCGGCGGTCCGTGCATTGCGCGGAGCGGGGGAGGCCGTCAGGTGAGCCCCGCGGGCGGGTCCGGCGCAACGGCCCGCCCGCCGCGCCGCGGCATCACTTCCGGGCGACGGGGCGAGGACCCCGGGGGGACGGACCCGGCGTCCCGGGCGGGCGGGTGGTCCGGGGCCCCGAGGCCTGCGACGGTCGCCGCTCCCGGTGAGCGCCTCAAGAACCCCGGGGCGAACGGCCCGTTCGGCGCCGTCGGTCGGGCCGGCCGGTCGACGCCCGCTAGAGCAAGGGGAGTTTGCGGAAGTCCCACGAGGCGATGGCCTCCGGAGTCAGCCGCATCCACGCGTGCCTGCCGTCGTGCGGCATCTCTTCCAGGCCGAAGTTCTTGCGGGCGAACAGCGTCTCCGGGACGTCGAGTTCGGCGCACAGGTCCCCGACGCGGGGTATCTCGCCCACGAACTCCACCGTGCCGGACAGTTCGACCCCGCGCAGCTCCCCGTACTGCTCACCGGAGTCGATCACCACGGCCACCCGGGGGTCGCGGCGCAGCTCCGCCCACCGCTTGCTGCGCACCACCGAGTACAGCCACAGTGATGTGCCGTCCCAGGCGAACCAGAGGGCGCTGACATGCGGCGCGCCGTCCTTCGACACGGTCGCGACCCGGCAGGTCCGTTCGGTGGTGAGGAACTCGTCCAGTTCGCCGGGGGTCATCATGATCTTCCGGCCCCTGCGCTGAGTGACGGCCATGCGGTCTCCTCTTCTTCCGCGTCGGCCCGCTTCGCTGCCGACAGAGATCCTCTGACATCACGTCAGAAAAGCATGGGCCGTCTTCCGTCCCCACGCAATGGTCGTTACGCTCGCCCGCCCCGACCTCGACGACCAGGGGGAGCCATGCCGTCGCACGAACAGCTCAGTGAACTCCTCGACCCCGCCACCACGGTGCTGCTCACCGTCGAGTGCCAGCAGGGTGTGGTGGGCCAGGACAGCGCACTGCCCGAACTCGCCAAGGAGGCACGGTCGTCGGGGGCGCTCGTCAACGTGGCCCGGCTGGTGGCCGCGGCTCACGAGAGCGGAGTGCAGGTCGTCCACGCCGTAGCCGAACGGCGCCCGGACGGCCGGGGCGCCAACCACAACGCCCGCCTCTTCCGTGCCGCGGCCCGGCTGCCCGTCCAGCAGCTCACCGGCACGACGGCCGTCCGCATCGCGGCGCCCGTCGTGGTCGCCGAGGAGGACCTCGTCGTACGCCGACTGCACGGACTGTCCCCCCTCGCGGGCACCGACGTGGACCCGCTGCTGCGCAACCTGGGCTGCCGCACCCTCGTGGTGACCGGTGTCTCGGCCAATGTGGCCATCCCCAACGCCGTGTTCGACGCCGTGAACCTCGGCTACACCGCTGTCGTGCCGGCGGACGCCATCGCGGGGGTGCCCTCCGACTACACCCCCGCGATGATCCGCAACACGCTCGCCCTCGTCGCCACCATCGCGACGACCGACGATGTGCTGGCCTGCTTCAAGCGTCCGCGCCGTTGAGGCCGCCGCCGAAGCCCAGGGGGCTCACGCGAGCTTGATGGAGTCGCCCTCGACGGTGATCGTCGCGGCGGCCAGCGCGGTCGTGGCGGGCCCCTTCTTCACGCTGCCGTCGGCGGCGGAGAACTGGCTGCCGTGGCAGGGGCAGTTGATGACGCCGTTCGCTATGCCCTTCACGGCACAGCCCTGGTGCGTGCACTTGGACGAGAACGCCATGAACGTGCCCGCCGTCGGCTGGGTCACGACGACGCCCTGGTCCGCGAAGACCTTGCCGCCGCCCTCCGGGATGTCGCTGGTCTTGGCGAGCACCGTGCCACCGGCGTTTCCGGCCGCCGCGTTGTCGCCGCCGCCCGAGCCGCCCCCGTTCACCTCGCTGGAACCGGACGACTTCTTGTCGTCCCCGCACGCGGTCAGCGCGACGGCGAGCCCCGCCGCGCCGACCGCCGCCACGACGGTGCGCCGGGCCGGTGCCGGGACGGGGTGAAGCGATTCGCTGGTCATGCCGACTTTCCCTTCAACGGACGTGATGGTGATCCGTAGACAAGTACGGTTCGGGCGTGTGCCCTGTTCAGGGGGTTGGCGACTTCTTGACCGGATCGACAGCGCGCCGACAGGATCGACAGCGGGCCGACAGGCGGCGGCCCGGCCGGTGCGGACCGCCGGACCCTCGGCCGCCGGGCGCGAGGACATCCACGGGTCGCGTCCTCGCCCTCCGGCCACCCCAGTAACCTGGGGCGATGCTCAAGGAAGTCATCGCGACCCGCTACATCACGCCCCTGCGTGAGGGCGGCTCGTTGCCGGGGCTCGTCGAGGCGGACGACCTGGGGACGTACGTCATGAAGTTCACCGGTGCCGGGCAGGGGCGCAAGACGCTCGTCGCCGAGGTCGTCTGCGGTGAACTCGCCCGCCGGCTCGGATTCAGGGTGCCGGGCCTGGTGACGATCGACCTCGACCCGGTCATGGGACTCGGCGAACCGGACCAGGAGGTCCAGGGGCTGCTCAAGTCCAGCGGCGGGCTGAACCTCGGGATGGACTTCCTCTCCCGTGCGATCGGCTTCGACTCGCTCGCCTTCGACGTGAGCGCCGAGGAGGCGGGGCGGATCGTCTGGTTCGACGCGCTGGTCAACAACGTGGACCGTTCCTGGCGCAACCCCAACATGCTGGTGTGGGACGGAGACCTGTGGCTCATCGACCACGGCGCCACCATGATCTGGCACCACCACTGGCCCGGCGCGCAGGCGTCCGCGGCCAAGCCGTACGACGTCTCCGAGCACGCGCTCGCGCCCTTCGGTCCGGACGTCGCCTCGGCCGCAGCCGAGCTGGCACCGCTGGTCACGGAGGAGCTGCTCGCCGAGGTGACCGCCGAGATCCCGGACGCGTGGCTCGCCCACGAGCCGGGCTTCGACTCGGCCGACGCGCTGCGGCACGCCTACGCGCAGCCGCTTCTGGCACGGGCCGCCGTCATCCACGAGCGGATCAAGGGCATCGAGGCCGTCGGGGCCGGCAAGGGGGACGCGTGAGCGAGCGGGACGTCTTCGAGTACGCGCTGCTGCGCGTGGTGCCGCGGGTCGAACGCGGCGAGTGCTTCAACGCGGGCGTGCTGGTGTACTGCCGTGCCAAGTCCTTCGTCGCCGTTCGGACGCATCTGGACGAGTCCAAGCTGCGGGCGCTCGACCCGGAGGCGGACGTGGTGGGCGTGCGCGCCGCCCTGCGGGCCGTCGAGGGTGTCTGTGCAGGGGGGAAAGCGGCAGGTCAGGCGGCACGGGACGACGCCGGGCGGCGCTTTCGCTGGCTCATCGCGCCGCGCTCGACGGTCGTCCAGCCGGGCCCCGTGCACACCGGCCTGACCGCCGATCCGGAGGCCGAGACGGAACGGTTGCTCCAGCTGCTGGTCAGGTAATGGATCACATGCGCGCGGTGTGCCGTTGACACCGAGTGCCAGGGCTTCTAGCGTCACGTCTGCTGAAGGTACTAAGCGGTCGCTCACCCGTGGGGCGTACCGTGAGCCGCAGGCCATTCCGCACCGCCGAGGCGCCGAGAAGATGCCAAGGTTGCCGGGACGGGCTTTCCGACAGGCTTTCCAAGGGCGAGGAGAACCAGCAATGTCCACCACTGAGCAGCGGGTCGCCGTAGTCACCGGTGCCGCGCGCGGCATCGGTGCCGCCACCGCCGTACGACTGGCCGCCGAGGGCCGTGCCGTCGCGGTGATCGACCTCGACGAGGCCGCGTGCAAGGACACCGTGGAGAAGATCACCGCCGCCGGTGGCAAGGCCATCGCGGTGGGCTGCGACGTCTCTGACGAGGCTCAGGTCGAGGCCGCCGTCGCGCGCATCGCCGAGGAGCTCGGCGCGCCGACGATCCTCGTCAACAACGCGGGCGTGCTCCGCGACAACCTGCTGTTCAAGATGAGCGCCACCGACTGGGACACGGTCATGAACGTGCACCTGCGCGGCGCCTTCCTGATGGCCAAGGCCTGCCAGAAGCACATGGTCGACGCGAAGTTCGGCCGGATCGTGAACCTCTCCTCGTCCTCGGCCCTGGGCAACCGCGGCCAGGTCAACTACTCCGCCGCCAAGGCCGGTCTCCAGGGCTTCACCAAGACCCTCGCCATCGAACTCGGCAAGTTCGGTGTCACCGCGAACGCCGTCGCGCCCGGCTTCATCGTGACCGACATGACCGCCGCCACCGCCGCCCGCGTCGGCATGGGCTTCGAGGACTTCCAGGCCGCCGCCGCCACCCAGATCCCCGTGCAGCGAGTCGGCAACCCCGACGACATCGCCAACGCCATCGCCTTCTTCACCGGCGAGGCCGCCGGATTCGTCTCCGGCCAGGTGCTGTACGTGGCCGGCGGACCGCTCAACTGAGGCCGGGGGACAAGGACATGACTGCTCTTCCCGAACTCTCGGGCAAGGTCGCGCTGATCACGGGCGCGAGCCGCGGCATCGGCTACGGCGTCGCGGAGGCCCTGGTCGCCCGCGGTGACCGGGTCTGCATCACCGGCCGCAACGAGGAGGCCCTGAAGGAGGCCGTCGAGGCGCTCGGCTCCGACCGCGTCATCGGCGTCGCCGGAAAGGCCCACGACGAGGCGCACCAGGCCCTCGCCGTCGAACGCACGATGGAGGCCTTCGGCCGCGTCGACTACCTGGTCAACAACGCCGGTACGAACCCGGTCTTCGGGCCGATGGCCGAACTCGACCTCAATGTGGCGCGCAAGGTCTTCGAGACCAACGTGATCTCGGCGCTGGGCTTCGCGCAGCAGACCTGGAAGGCCTGGCAGAGCGAGAACGGCGGGGCGATCGTGAACATCGCCTCGGTCGCCGGCCTCGCCCCCTCGCCGTTCATCGGCGCCTACGGCGTCAGCAAGGCCGCCATGATCAACCTGACGGTGCAGCTCGCGCACGAGTTCGCGCCCAAGGTGCGGGTCAACGCCATCGCGCCCGCCGTGGTCAAGACCAAGTTCGCCGCCGCTCTGTACGAGGGCCGTGAGGCCGAGGCCGCCGCGGCCTACCCGCTCGGCCGGCTCGGGGTGCCCTCCGACATCGGGGGCGCCGCCGCGTTCCTCACCTCACAGCAGTCGGACTGGGTCACCGGGCAGACGCTGGTCGTCGACGGCGGCATCTTCCTCAACGCCGGCGTCGAGTGACGCCGGGCGCCGGGGTCGAGTGACGCCCGGCGCAGTGGACGCCCCGCTCCGCGGAACCCGACGTCGGTTCCGCGGAGCGCCGCATCGCTCCTTCGAGAGGCACGTTCCGGGCGGCCGGGCCCGCCGGTGCACCCGGAGCGTGAGCTCCGTGCCGGACCGCAGCGCTCCGCATTTTGTGGGGAGTTGACAAAAACAGCGACGTTGTCGAGAGGCGGCACGTTCGATATCCGGACCGCCCGCGGCATCACAGAAGCCTGACAACGTAGTCACATTCGTGCTGATCAAGTGCCCTGCCGTGAACGTGTTCCACCGGCGGGGCGCTGCGGTATGGTCTGCCGACCCTTGGTACGGCAGATCGAGGAGTGTGCGCGTGTTCAACCGGAACCGACGTCTGCGGCAGCTGGCGGCGATCACGTCCATAACCCTGGTGGCCGGGTGTGGCGTTCTCTCCTCGGGATCGTCCGACGACAAGGGTCCGATCGTGGTGGGCACCACCAGCGCTCCGAGCACACTGGACCCGGCCGCCTCCTGGGACGGCTCCTGGGAGCTGTTCCGCAACATCTACCAGACGCTGCTCAGTTACCCGAACGGCGCGGTGACGCCCCAGCCCGACGCGGCGAAGAGCTGCGGGTTCACGGACGCCTCCAAGCGGACGTACCGCTGCGAGCTCCGCCCGAACATGAAGTTCTCCGACGGCGACCCGCTCGACGCGCACGCCGTCAAGCACTCCATCGAACGGATCAGGACCATCGACGTGCCCGGCGGTCCCGCGGGCCTGCTCGGGAACCTGGGCCGGGTCCAGGCCCTGAGCGACCGCGAGATCGTCTTCCACCTCAAGAAGTCCGACGCCACCTTCCCGTTCGTGCTGGCCACGCCCGCCATGTCGATCGTCGACCCCGACGACTACCCCGCCGACGCCCTGCGCAAGGACGGCAAGGTCTTCGGGTCCGGGCCGTACACCCTCCAGTCCTACGAGGAGGGCAAGAAGGCCGAACTCGTCAGGAACGACCACTACGTCGGCTTCGCCGACCGCAAGAACGACTCGGTCACCATCCGCTACTTCCAGGACTCGTCCCAGATGGTCGAGGCCCTGCGGGACAAGAAGATCGACGTGACCTACCGGGGACTCGCCTCCTCGGACATCGTCCAGCTCCAGAGCCGCGACTCCCAGCACGGCATCCAGCTCATCGAGGGCGCGGGCACCGAGATCAGTTACCTGGTCTTCAACCCCAAGGACCCATGGGCGAAGAAGCTCGCCGTCCGCAAGGCCGTCGCCCAGGTCGTCGACCGGCCCGCCATCGCGCACAAGGTCTACAAGGACACCGTCGAACCCCTGTACTCCATGGTCCCGGCCGGCCTGATCGGGCACTCCACGGGCTTCTTCGACAGCTACGGGAACCCCAGCAGGACCAAGGCGCAGAAGATCCTCAAGGACGCGGGCATCACCGAGCGCGTGCCGCTGACCCTCTGGTTCACCACCGACCGCTACGGCTCCGAGACCGCACCGGAGTTCCGGGAGCTGAAGGCCCAGCTCGACGGCTCCGGGCTGTTCAGCATCACGCTCAAGAGCCGCCCCTGGAAGACGTACGAGGCGGGCTACCGCAAGGGCGAGTACCCCGTGTTCGGGCGCGGCTGGTTCCCCGACTTCCCGGACGCCGAGAACTTCATCGCGCCCTTCGTCGGCACGCAGAACGCGCTCGGTACGCCCTATCCGTCGCCGCGGATCACCAACCAGCTGCTGCCCGATTCCCGTCGGCAGAGCGACCGCGCCGCCGTGGTGAAGGAGTTCGAGGAGGCGCAGCAGATCCTCGTCGACGACGCCCGGCTGCTGCCGCTGTGGCAGGGCAAGCAGTACGTGGCCGCGAGCGAGGACATCTCGGGCGGTGAGCGGGCCCTGGACCCGTCGACGATCATGATGATGTGGGAACTGCACCGCAAGACGAGCTGGTAGGGGGAGCCGGTCGGGGTGCGGGGCCCGGAGCCGATTGTCAGTGGGCGACGGTAGGTTCTGTGGTCTGGAAGTGACCGCACATCGGAGGAAGTTGACGTGACCGATATCGCCATGCTGCCCGAGTCCTGGCGCGGCGTCCTGGGCGAGGAGCTGCAGCAGCCCTACTTCAAGGAACTCACGGAGTTCGTCGAGGAGGAGCGCGCCAAGGGTCCTGTCTACCCTCCGCGTGAGGAGGTCTTCGCCGCGCTGGACGCGACACCGTACGAGCGGGTGAAGGTCCTCGTGCTCGGCCAGGACCCCTACCACGGCGAGGGCCAGGGACACGGCCTGTGCTTCTCGGTCCGCCCGGGTGTGAAGACCCCGCCCTCCCTCCGCAACATCTACAAGGAGATGAAGGAGGAGCTGGGCACCCCGATCCCGGACAACGGCTATCTGATGCCGTGGGCCCAGCAGGGAGTGCTGCTGCTGAACGCGGTGCTGACCGTGCGCTCCGGCGAGGCCAACTCGCACAAGGGCAAGGGCTGGGAGAAGTTCACCGACGCGGTGATCCGGGCCGTGGCCGACCGGCCCGACCCGGCCGTCTTCGTGCTGTGGGGCAACTACGCGCAGAAGAAGCTCCCGCTGATCGACGAGGAGCGGCACGTGGTGGTCAAGGGGGCGCACCCCTCGCCGCTGTCCGCGAAGAAGTTCTTCGGCTCGCGTCCGTTCACGCAGATCAACGAGGCGGTGGCCCGTCAGGGGCACGAGCCGATCGACTGGCGGATTCCCGACCTGGGCTGACGGGGGACCTGCGGTCGGCCCCCGTGACCGGGGCCGGCCGCCGTGACCGGCGTCGGCCGTCGCCGTCCTCCCGCGGTCTCGTCCGGGGGTTCGCATCCCCGCCCGTCACCGGCCTGGCCCAGCGGCGTACGGGGGCGCCTGAGCCCGATCGACAGTGGCTCCGGCTAGCGTCGTAGGGACAGTGACGAGCCTGGAGGACGCGGTGGCGGAGCAACAGGAGCAGGCGGCGCCGGACGCCATGATGACCCGGATCGGACAGGTCGTCATGCTGCACCACGGCGGGGACCGCGAGGAGGCTCGGGGCCGCTTCCTGGACCTGTGGGCGGAGATCGGCGAGGACGGCGACCCCCTGCACCGCTGCACGCTGGCGCACTACATGGCCGACACCCAGGACGACCCCTCGGACGAACTCGCCTGGGACCTGCGCGCGTTGTCGGCGGCCGAGGAGCTGAGCGAGGGGCGCCTCGCGGAGCATCACCAGTCGCTCGCGGTTCGCGCCTTCTACCCGTCCCTCCACCTGAATCTCGCCGCCGACTATGTGAAGCTCGGCCACGGCGAGGTCGCCCGCAGCCACCTGCGCAGAGCACGCGGCGCGGTCGGCGCCCTCGGTGACGACAGCTACGGCGACGGGATCCGCGCGGCGATCGCCCGCCTGGAGACGAGACTCGCCCACGGCGGCATCCCGGACGGAGACAGCCTCCCGGACCGTCTCGGCGGTCCGGGAGGCGAGACGCTGGGACCGCCGAGAAAGCGTCCCTAGCAAGGGTCCGACCCCGCTCCGGAGGCCCCTGGGACGCGCACGGCCTCCGGTTCGGCCGGCCTGTCCACAGCGACCGATGACACCGTGCCCGCCTCGGGACGGGCACGGCACCGACCGCGATCCCTCAGGGGCCGTACGCCTTCTTGCAGATGATCGCCTCCGGGCTGTCCGCCCTCCAGCCGCCGTACTTCCTGCCCAGGGCGCACACGTCCGAGCCTCGTGGCAGGCCGGTCGGGACGGGCGGCTCGACGGGGTGCGTGTCGGGCCGGTGCGGCGCGGGCTGAGGGGCCGGCCGGTCACGGTGCGGCGGAGCCGCCGGTGCCGTGGCGGCCGGCGGGGGACTGGCCCGGTGAGGTGCCGGGGCACGCTTCGAAGGCTTCCGGGACGGCCCGATGAGCTCCAGCGCCTCCTTCGCGGGTGCTTGTACGATCTGCGGTTCGCCCTTTCCGTCCGGACGCGGCGCGGCGGGCCGGGGCGGCGCGGGCGGCGGGCCGGGGGAGGGCGGCCGCTGGACCGTCACACAGCCCGAGAGGGCGGTGACGGCCGCGGCGACCAGGAGCGTTGCGGTGGTCGTCGTTCGATGCACTCGCGCAACTCTGCTGTGTCCCGGCCGATTTGGGGAGCGGACAAGCGCAGGTTGCCCCACATGGGTGATCCTTCCGTTCCTCCGATGGCCGTGGCCGCCGGAAAACCGACCGTCTGCGCACGGCTCGCCGGGCGGCCCGGGATCAGGGTGCCAGCATTCCCCGCAACAGTTCGCGGAAGCTCGCGCGCAGCTCCTCGATCCCCGGCACCGCGTCGTGGAACGAGCCGGCCACGCACGAGAACATCATCCCGTCGCACCAGGCGACCAGGGACAGCACGTGCCGGTCCGGGGCGCTCGACCCGGCGGCCGTGACCAGCGCGATCAGCGGGTCCCGGAAGCGCCGGCCGGTCACGTCGAAGAACTCCCGCAGCTCGGGGCGTCGGGTCGCCTCCAGCGCCAGCTCGTAGCGGGCGACGAGCAGTTGACGATGACGGGTCAGGTAGCGGTGCAGGGCGAGAGCGAGTCCGTCGGCCAGGGCATCGGGCCCGCCACGCGGGTCCGGCATCTCGTCGGGCGTGAGCACCTGCGCCTCACGCTCGGCGAGCCGCCGTACGGCGGCCTCCAGCAGGGCCAGCCGGGTGCGTGCCTGGTTCGAGGTCGAGCCCTGAGGGAGCCCGGCGGCCTCGTCGACCGCGCGGTGGGTCAGACCGCGCATCCCGCGCTCGGCGAGCAGGTCCAGCGCGGTGTCGGCGATCAGTTCGGCGCGATCGGCGCCGGTGTTGCGTACGGGCATGGGGCCAATCTATCGGGATCACTACATCTGTAGTACGGTCGAGAGGTCGGCTAACTACAGGTGTAGTGGCCTGGTGTGCGCGGTCACCGCAGTCGGGTGGTGACCCCTGAGGGTCAGGAGGAGCCATGACCGAGATGCCCGAGGTTCCGGCACGGCCGGTGGCGGCAGGAACCGTGGCGGCACGAACCGTGGCGCAGCCCACCGACGCCCGGGCCGCCACCAAGGACGCCACGACGGAACCGCCCGGCCGGCCCCGCGTCGTCGTCGTCGGAGGCGGCATCGGCGGCCTCACCGCGGCCGTGGCCCTGCGCCTGCGCGGCTGGCAGGTCACCGTCCTGGAGCGCTCCCGCTCGCTCACGCCGGTCGGCGCGGGCATCTCCCTGGCACCCAACGCCCTCCGCGCGCTCGACGTGATCGGCATGGGGGACGAGATCAGGGGACTCGCCGCCTGGCAGGGTGACGGCGGAATGCGCACCCCGCAAGGGCGCTGGGTGTCCCGCACGAGCGCCTCCGCCCTCGCCGAGCGCTTCGGCGGCCCGCTCGTGGTCGTGCACCGCGCCGAGCTCGTCGCACGGCTCGTCGCCCGGCTCCCCGCGGACACCGTCCGGACGGCCGCCGAGGCGATGCTCGCCGACCCGGGCGACACCGCACGCCCCGCCCTGGTCGCCACCGCGGACGGCGGCCTGGAGGCCGAACTGGTCGTCGGCGCCGACGGCATCCACTCCGGTGTGCGGCGGGTGCTCTTCCCCGCGCATCCCGGGCCCGTCTACTCCGGCTTCACCACCTGGCGGATCGTGAGCCCGGCACCGCGCCAGGCCTTCGACGCCCACGAGACCTGGGGGAGGGGCCGCATCTGGGGCACCCAACCACTCAAGGACGGCAGGATCTACGCGTACGGCGCCGCTCTCGCCCCCGCCGGGCAGCGCGCCGCCGACGAGAGGCAGGAACTCCTGCGCCGGTTCGGCGACTGGCACCACCCGATCCCCGACCTGATCGCCGCCGCCGATCCCGCGCACGTGCTGCGTCACGACGTCCACCACATCGCCGAACCGCTGCCGGCCTTCCACCGCGGCCGGACGGTCCTCCTCGGCGACGCAGCGCACGCGATGCCGCCGACCCTCGGGCAGGGCGGCAACCAGGCCATCGAGGACGCGATCGTCCTCGCCCATCACGCCGGCCCGGACGCCGTCGACCTCGCCGCGTACTCCGCGGTACGGGCGCCGCGCACCGCCGCCGTCGCCCGCAAGGCCGTCCAGGTGGCACGGGTCGACATGATGACCAGCCGCGCCGGCATCGCCGTACGCAACGCGGCTCTCGCGGCGCTGTCCAAGGCCGGGCCCGCGCTCCTGCTGCGGGGCTTCGACGGCATCGCCGACTGGCGACCGCCGCAGCCGCCGTATGCTTCCGTCGAGGCCGCGCCGGCCACCCGTCCGGCCGGGCCCGAGCCGGTCACCGGAGCCGGCACCTGAACGCGAGGAGAGCTCAGTGAAGGTCGGCTGCATAGGACTCGGCGACATCGCGCAGAAGGCCTACCTGCCGGTGCTCGGAGCGCAGCCGGGGGTCGAACTGCACCTGCACACGCGCACGCCCGAGACGCTCCACCGGGTGGCCGACGGCCTGCACCTGCCGCAGGAGCAGCGCCACACCGACCTGGCGGACCTGCTGGCACAGGGCCTCGACGCGGCGTTCGTGCACGCCGCCACCGTCGCGCACCCGGAGATCGTCACGCGACTGCTGGAGGCCGGCGTACCGACGTACGTCGACAAGCCCCTCGCGTACCGGCTCGCCGACTCGGAGCGGCTGGTCCGGCTGGCGGAGGAGCGCAACGTCAGCCTCGCCGTCGGCTTCAACCGGCGCTACGCACCCGGGTACGCGCAGTGCGCCGACCACCCGCGGGAGCTGATCCTGATGCAGAAGAACCGCATAGGACTGCCCGAGGAGCCGCGCACGATGGTCCTCGACGACTTCATCCACGTCGTGGACACGCTGCGGTTCCTGGCGCCGGGGCCGGTCGACGACGTCACCGTGCGGGCCCGGGTCGCGGACGGGCTGCTGCACCACGTCGTGCTGCAACTCGCCGGCGACGGATTCACCGCCCTGGGCGTGATGAACCGCCTCAGCGGATCGAACGAGGAGATCCTCGAGGTCTCGGGCCAGGACACCAAGCGCCAGGTGGTCAACCTCGCCGAGGTGATCGACCACAAGGGCCAGCCCACCGTGCGGCGGCGCGGGGACTGGGTCCCCGTGGCCCGGCAACGCGGCATCGAGCAGGTGGTCCTCGCCTTCCTCGACGCCGTACACGCCGGCAAGGTGCTCAGCGCCCGTGACGCGCTGGCCACCCACGAACTGTGCGAGCGAGTGGTACGTGAGGTCGAGGAACGGATCGCCGCAGCCTGACCGCGCGGACGCCCTCCGTCGCGCACAGCGCCGCCAGCACCAGCAGGGCCCCGTACACCGGCCAGTCGCCGAACCGGACGTACGGCGTGACCCCGCGGGCCAGCGGGACCTCGTACACCGTCGCCGCGTGCGAGCCCGTGCCGAGCCAGGAGCCGATGCGCTCGCCGCTCGGGCCGTAGACCGCGGAGACGCCTGTCAGGGTCGCGTGCACCATCGGGCGTCCCGTCTCGGCGGCCCGCAGCGCGGCCAGCGAGGCATGCTGCTCGGGCGCCCAGCTGTGCTGGAACGTCGACGTCGACGACTGCGCGAGGAGCACCCCGGCGCCGTCCTGGGCGAGGTGCCGGCTCATGTCGGGGAACGCGGACTCGAAGCAGACCATCGGGCCGACGCGCAGCCCGTGCCCCACGTTCATCACCACCTGCTCGCTGCCGCGCCGGCGGTCCTCGCCCGCGGCCTTGCCCACCGAGGTCGCCCAGCCGAGCAGGGAACGCGCGGGCACGTACTCGCCGAACGGGACGAGCCGCATCTTGTCGTAGCGGTCACCGGTCGGACCCTGCGGGCCCACCAGGACCGAGCTCTTGTAGATGCCCGGCCGATCGGAGCGGCGGGCGTCGACGTTGACCAGGATGTCGGCGCCCGTCAGCCGGGACAGCGCGGCGATCCGGTCCGCGAGGTCGGGACGGTCCGCCAGGTCGAAGCCCACACTGCTCTCGCCCCACACGACGAGGTCGACGTCCTTCCCGGCGAGCGTGCGGGTGAGGGCCTCCTCACGTGCGAACCGCTCGGATCCGCTCCCGATGCCGTCCACGACGCCCGGCTGCACGACCGCGATCCTGACCCCGCCGTCGACGTCCGGGCGCGGTGACCACACCCACGCCGCCGACGTCACGGCCGCGGTCGCCACCAGCCCGGCCACGGCGGGCACACGGGACCGGCGCACCGCGATCAGGACGGCGACGGCGACGTTGACCGCCACCACCAGGAAGCTGAGCAGCCACACACCGCCGACCGAGGCGAGCCGCAGCGCGGGCGCCACTTCCCACTGGCTCGACCCGAGCAGACCCCACGGGCCGCCCAATCCCTGCCAGGAGCGGGCGAGTTCGACCATCAGCCAGCCCGAGGGCAGCACGATCAGCGCGGCGGCGACATGGCCCGCGGAGGGTGTCCCCGCCAGGAACCGCCGCACGAGCCGGGCCCAGGGGGCCCACAGCAGCCCGAGCAGCGCCGCTATCAGCACCGTGAACACGTGCAGGCTGGGCAGCAGCCAGTGGTGCACGGCCAGCATGAAGCCGAGCCCGCCGAGCCAGCCGTCGTAGGCGGCCCGCTTCCCGGTCGGTGCCGAGCGGACCAGCAGGATCCACGGCACCAGGGCGACGTATGCGAACCACCACCAGGACGGGGCGGGGAAGGCGAACACGGGCAGGGCGCCCGCCAGTGCGGCGAGGACCCCGCGCCGCCATGGAGAGCCGAGCCACAGCCCGAACCGACCGGGCCCACCGTCCGGCCTCTGCATACGGCGCCTCCCTCCCCAGGTGGTCCTTCCAGTGTGCGCGCCCTCGGCGATCTCCGACAGAGGGCCTCGAACGGGCCGTGTTCCCGCGGTGACCTCAGGTGTTCGGGAAGCCGCGACGGACGTCGGGGACTCTGCAGGCCGTCGGTGCCGTCAGGAGTTCAGCGGCCGGTGGGGGCCGGGGCCCGGGAGGCCACGGGGGGACCTCAGGGGTTCACGAGGACGCCGGCGCCGGGGTGCGCCGCCACTTCTCCTGGACGACCACCTCCCGCAGCCGCCAGCCGTCGTCCGTACGCACCAGACCGAAGGCGTACCGGCCGCCGCACACGAAGTCGGGCGCGGTGGAACCTCCGTCCTGTCCCGACGAGGTGCCGTCCGGTGTCGCGAACCGCATGGGATTGATGTAGTCCGCCTGCACCCGGGCCGTGTCGCCGGTGTCCTGATCGAGGATCCCGAACCGAACCCGGCGGTTCACGATCAGGTGCTGGCGCATGGGGAACAACTGCATGCTCCGGGCGAGCCACTCCGCGATGTGCGCCGCGTCTCCCTCGATGCCGCCCGCCGAGCGGTAGTCCGCGCGTCCGTCCGCCGTGAACAACCCTCGGTACGCCTCCCAGTCGCCGTCGTCCACGGCCACGGCGTACTCGGTGACGAGTCCGTCCACGGCGAGCCTGTCCATCACGGCGGCGAGCTCCACACGCTGCGTCATCGGCTCAGTGTTGGCCACGGGGCGTGCCACGCCAAGGGGCGTGCGGCGACATTCGGTGGCCGCTTCGAGGTCGCGCGGTGACCCCTGGCCGCGGCCGGTGCCGCCGGGGCCCGCCGGAGGGGGCCGCTCGCCCCGGCGCCGGGACGCTCCCGTCCCGGCAGGGGCGTCCGCCCGTCTGGGATCGTAGGTGATCCGCATGCGGTCGAAGGTGACCGATTCCTGGCGCCAGGAGGCTCTTATGACACGTCCGGTCACGATCGTCACGGGTGGCAGTCGGGGGATCGGAGCCGCCACGTGCAGGCGCCTCGCGGCGGACGGGCACGACGTGGTGGTGGGATACGTCAGTGACGGCGAGGCCGCCGAGTGGACCGCGACCGCCGTTCGCGCGGCCGGAGCGCGTTGTGTGACCGCCCGCGTGGACACGTCCGACGAGGACGACGTGGACCGGCTCTTCGAGACGGCGGCGGAGCGGCTCGGGCCGGTCACGGGCCTGGTGAACAACGCCGGGGTGACCGGTCCGCTGGGCAGACTCGCGGACGCCGACGCCGCCGATCTGCGCAGGGTGGTGGAGGTCAACCTGCTGGGCACGCTGCTCTGTTCGCGCCGCGCCGCCCGCACGATGGCCGCCTGGGGGAGCGGTGTCATCGTCAACGTGTCCTCGGCCGCCGCCACGTTGGGCAGCCCCGGAGAGTTCGTGCACTACGCGGCCACCAAGGCGGCCGTCGACGCGCTGACGACGGGGCTGGCCAAGGAGCTGGGTCCCGACGGCATCCGCGTCAACGCGGTCGCGCCCGGGATGATCGACACGGAGATGCACGCGACGATGGGGGACCCCGGCCGCGCCGACCGGGCCGCCGCGTCGATCCCGCTGCGCCGCGTGGGCGAGGCCGACGAAATCGCCGCCGCCATCGCGTGGTTGATGTCCCCCGAGGCGTCGTACACGACAGGCGCGGTGCTCCGGGTGTCCGGAGGAAGGTGACGGGCGCGGACGACGGGCGCGGGGCCGCCGAACCGCGGATGCGGTCCGGCCCGGCGTCGAGCTGCCGGTCAGAGGGTGCTGGGCCGTCGTGTTCCGGGCCACCAGGGCCCCGGACGAGGGACGGTCGGCAGCGGCCGGCCCGGATTCCACGAGCGGTGTCGGGAGGGGCGGACCGTCTTCGGAGGACGCCTCCACGCGGGCGGCCCTCGGAGGGGCTCATGGGGCGTGGGCTCCGGCAGAGTGCCCCGGTCGCGTCCAGGGCTCCGCGGGCGGTGTGCGGCCGGCTGTGCCCGGGCCGGTCAGGCGGCTTCGACGACCTCGCCCCGGATCGCCTCCGCCCACCGCACGACGAGCAGCTCGTACTCCGCGCGCTCCTGGGCGGACAGGGAACCGCCTGCGCGGGTCCACAGGGCGCGGATCTGCTCGTTTAACGCGGCCGCAGACCGCACGGAACCAGAGGGTGTGGAATCGGGGGACATGCGCACAAGCCTAGGGGCAAGGACTGACACTGCGCTACCGGACCGCTACTCATCCCGTATGCGCTTCGTCACGGCCGACGGTCGGGAGCCGTGCTGCGGGGCGGTGAACCGTACGTCATCACCCACGGGACGGCGTCCCGGCTGCGCGGCGGGCCGTCGGCTCAGCCCGCGGACTCGGCCGCGTGCGGGCTCAGCGCGCCCGTCGTCACCAGCGCGATGATGACGATGCCGAGCGCGATCCGGTACCAGACGAACGGCATGAAGCTCTTGTGCGAGATGAACTTCATGAACCAGGCGATGACGGCGTAGCCGACGGTGAAGGCGATGACCGTCGCGAAGATCGTCGGGCCCCAGGAGACATGGCCGCCCTCGGTGGCGTCCTTGAGCTCGAAGGTGCCGGAGGCGAGCACGGCCGGCATCGCGAGGAGGAAGGAGTAACGGGCCGCCGCCTCCCGGGTGTAGCCCATGAACAGGCCGCCGCTGATGGTCGCGCCGGACCGGGAGACGCCGGGGACCAGGGCCATCGCCTGGCAGACGCCGTACAGCAGACCGTCCTTGGCGTTCAGGTCCTGAAGTGTCTTGCGCTGCTTGGCCGCCCGGTGCCTGCCGCCCGTTTCGTCGCGTGCGGCGAGCCGGTCGGCGACGCCTATGACCACACCCACCACGATCAACATCGTGGCGGTGACGCGGAGATCGCGGAACGGTCCCTCGATCTGGTCCTTCAACGTCACGCCGAGCACGCCGATCGGGATCGAGCCGACGATCACCAGCCAGCCCATCTGTGCGTCGTGGTCCCGGCGCATCGCCTTGTTCGTGAGCGAGCGGGACCAGGCCGAGAGGATGCGGCCGACGTCCTTGCGGAAGTAGATCAGCACCGCCGCTTCCGTGCCGAGCTGGGTGATCGCGGTGAACGCCGCGCCCGGGTCCTTCCAGCCGGCGAAGGCCGCCGTCAGCCGCAGATGCGCGCTGGAGGAGACGGGAAGGAATTCGGTCAGCCCCTGGACGAGTCCGAGGATGAGGGATTCAAACCAAGACATGAAGTTACGTGGTCCAAGTGCTGATCGTGGAAGGGGCGATGGGCGCGCCGTGACGCTTGTGTGGTGATCACGGGCGATGAGGGCAGCGTAGCGCCCGCGGGTGACAGACCGGCCACAGGGGCTTCGCAGCGGCGGGCGCGAGGGGCCGTCGGCGGGCTTCGGCCGCGGCTGTGCGGGTCTTGTCCGGTGCTCGGTCGAGGTGTTGACCGGCCGCCGCGGTGCCGCATACGTTGCGGCACGAGGGAAAGCGCTTGCTCCGGCCTGGCTCCACCCGCTGCCGACAAGCGTTGGCCAACGTCCGGCGTCGCGTCCGATGGAGTGCTGATCAGGTCCATGCCCACACCCCGCATCGCAACCGAGACCTTCCCGGGCCGCCCGGCGGTCGACCCCTTCGCGGGCCGCCGCATCAGGGCGGCCGTCGTCGGCGCGGGCGCCATAGCGCGCGGGAGCCACCACCCCGCGCTCGCCCGGCTCGCCGAGGAGGGCGAGACGGAAGTCGTCGCCGCGGTCGACATCGCCGAGGAGGCCGTGCGGGACTTCTGCGCCGCGGCGGGGATCCCGCACGCCTACACCGATCTGGACCGGATGCTGGAGGAACAGCGACCCGACCTGGTCGCCGTGTGCACCCCGCCGACCCTGCACCGTGAGCAGACCGTCGCGGCGCTGCGCGCCGGTGCCTGGGTGTGGTGCGAGAAGCCGCCCGTCCCGACACTCGCCGACTTCGACGCCGTCGAGGCGGCGGAGAGCGAGGGCCACGGTCCGTACGCCTCGATCGTCTTCCAGCACCGGTTCGGATCCGGCGCCCGGCACGTCAGGCGGCTGATCTCCGAGGGCGCCCTCGGGCGGCCCCTCGTCGCGCACTGCCAGACCACCTGGTACCGCAACGCCGACTACTACGCCGTGCCCTGGCGCGGACGCTGGGCCACGGAGGGCGGCGGTCCCGCGATGGGGCACGGCATCCACCAGATGGATCTGCTGCTCGATCTGCTGGGGCCGTGGACCGAGGTGCGTGCCATGGCCGGACGCCTGGTGCACGACATCGAGACCGAGGACGTCTCGACCGCCCTCGTGCGGTTCGAGAGCGGGGCGCTGGCCACCGTCGTGAACAGCGTGCTGAGTCCGGACGAGGTGAGCCGCATCCGTGTCGACTGCGAACGGGCCACCGTGGAGCTCACCCACCTGTACGGACACCGGAACGACAACTGGCGCATCACGCCGGCGCCGGACGTACCGGAGACGGAGGCGGCGCGCTGGCGGGACTTCGGTGAGGACGTGCCCAGCTCGCACCTCGCGCAGTTGCGGCTCCTGGTCGCGAGCATGCGCGCCGGTGAACGGCCGCGCAGCAGCGGTGCCGACGGGCGGACCAGCCTGGAACTGATCAGCGCGCTGTACAAGTCCGCGTTCACGGACACGACCGTCCGGGCCGGGGAGATCGGCCCGGGCGACCCCTACTACACGGCCCTGCACGGCGGCGCCCCGGGCTGGGCACCGGCCGCGCCCGGCGCGCACGCGGCCCCGGGCCCGCGCGAGGCGCCGGATCCGTCCGGAACAGGCGGGACGACAGGGGAGACCACGCCCGGCGTCGGGCAGGAGGTATCGGCATGACCGGAGCACCGGCCGACGGCCCGCGCGTCGTCCATGCGCACGGCGACCGCATCACGATCAGTGACGCCACCACGGGGGTCGAGCTGCTGAGTTACGTCTACCGGCCCGAGGCCGCCTGGGAGGCCCCGAAGCCGTACCTGCATCCGCTGCGGACGCTGGCCGGTGACGTCGTCACGGACTACCGGCCCAACGACCACCGTTGGCACAAGGGCCTGCAGATGACGGCCTCGCACCTCTCCGGCCAGAACCTGTGGGGCGGCAACACCTACGTCCACGGGCAGGGCTATCGCGAACTCCCGGAGCGCGTCGGGTCGATGGCGCACGTTGCGTTCGACGAGGTGGCTTCGGGCGGGGGCCGCGCGGTGATCGCGGAGCGCCTCACATGGCATCCGTACGACGGCGAGCTGTGGGCCGACGAGGAGCGGCGCATAGAGGTGCACGACATCGACCCGGAGACGGGCTCCTGGGCCCTGACCTGGACCACCGCGGTCACCAATCGCCGCACCGAGCCGCTGCGCTTCGGCAGTCCGACCACCGCCGGGCGGGAGATGGCGGGCTACACCGGCCTGTTCTGGCGCGGGCCGCGCGCCTTCCGCGGCGGGCGGATCGTCGGTCCTGACGCCGAAGGGCCCGCGCTGATGGGGCGGCAGGCACCCTGGATCGCGTACTCGGGGGAGCACGACGGTGCCGACGGGCACGCCACGCTCGTCTTCGCGCACGCCCCGGAGAACGATCACGCCGGGGCCCGCGGCGGGCATCCGGCCCACTGGTTCGTCCGCAACGAGCCCTTCGCGGCCGTCGCCCCCTCGCTCGCCTTCTTCGACGAACTGGAGCTCGCGCCCGGGGACACCCTCACCCGGCGCTACCGGGTGGTGGTGGCGGACGGTGTCTGGGGGCCCGCCGAGGCGGCCAAGTACCTGGAAGAGCACCCCTGGTGAGCGCCGCGACCGCCGGCTTCACGGGGCTGCCCGGAGCCGTCGCCGTCTCGCACCTCCGCGTGTACGACTGGCCCGCCGCCGACGGCGTTCGCGGGGGAACTCCCCATGTGCACCTGACGTGTTCGGAGGCGTACGTCGTCACCGGAGGGCGTGGGGCGGTGCAGACGCTCACCACCTCCGGCTACGAGGTCACGCCGCTCGCGCCCGGCACCGTCGCGTGGTTCACTCCCGGCACGATCCACCGGCTGGTCGACGAGGGCGACCTGCGCATCACGGTCCTCATGCAGAACAGCGGCCTGCCGGAGGCGGGCGACGCGGTCCTCACACTGCCCCCGGAGCACCTGACCGATCCCGAGACGTACGCGGCGGCCACGGTGATCCCGGTGGACGCGTCGGAGGAGGAGCAGGCCCGCTTCGCCCGTGCCCGGCGGGACCTGGCCCTCGACGGCTACCGGGCGCTGCGCGACGCGGACGGGCCCGAGCCGCTCGCCGCCTTCCACCGGGCCGCGGCGCGGCTGGTGCGACCCCGCCTCGCGGAGTGGCGCGAGCGGTGGCGGCGGGGTGCCGAGGCGGCGGCCGCGGCGACGGGGGACCAGCTCGACCGGCTGGAGCGCGGCGACGCGTCGCACCTCGCCGACGCCGCCGTCCGGGCCGAACAGCCTTCAGCGCAAGGCCGGTTCGGCATGTGCGGGTGGCTCGACGTCTACAAGGGGACCCACTAGGCCGGCAGGTGGCGGGCCGCCCGGACGGGCCGAAGCGGTCAGGCGAGCGCTGACTCCCCCGGCCCCTGCCGGCTCCGCGGAGCAGTGGTGGGACCTAAGCCACCGCGGGCCCCGTCACCGTCCAGCCCGGCGCCTGCGGGTGGGCCGTCAGGTCGTGCTGGTGCACATCCTCGCGGCACTCGGCGCACACGACCTGGGGGACCAGTTCGTGGCCGCAGACGTGCTCGATCACCATGGGGCGGTCACCGTCCGCGTGCAGATGGCGGTCGCCCCAGGCCATCAGCGTCATCAGGACCGGCACCAGCTCCAGGCCGGACGGCGTGGGCCGGTACTCGTACCGCTTGGGGCGGTCGCTGTACTCGACCTTCTCCAGGACGCCGGCGTCGACGAGGCGCTTGAGGCGTGCCGTCAGCACGTCGCGCGGGGCGCCGATGTTGCGGACCAGCTGGTCGAACCGCCGGGCGCCCAATGACACCTCGCGCAGTACGAGCAGGGAGTACTTCTCGCCGACCAGGGCCAGGGTGTCGGCGATCGAGCAGGGGCGCGCGTCCTTCATGGCATCAGTCTACCGGGTGGGTTGGATTGTCCAACCCACTAAGCTACTCTTGAGTCACTTAGCGGGTTTGGAAAACGAACTCAGTGAGTCTGGAGATCGAACATGCGTGACGCCGTCATCGTCGAAGCCGTACGCACTCCCGTCGGCAAGGGCAAGCCCAACGGCTCCCTCGCCCACATCCACCCGGTGGAGCTCCTCGCCCACACACTGCGGACCCTCGTCGAACGCTCGGGAGTCGACCCGGCGCTCATCGACGACGTCATCGGAGGCACCGTCGACCAGGTCGGCGAGCAGGCCATGAACACCACCCGGTACGCCGTGCTCTCCGCCGGATTCCCCGAGACCGTGCCCGCGACCACCGTGGACCGCCAGTGCGGCTCGTCGCAGCAGGCCGTGCACTTCGCCGCGCAGGGCGTCATGTCGGGCGCGTACGACATCGCCGTGGCCTGCGGTGTGGAGTCGATGAGCCGTGTCCCGATGTGGTCCAACGTGCCGGCGGGCAAGGACCCCTTCGGGCCCGGAGTCGCCGCACGCTTCCCGGAGGGCCTGGTCCCCCAGGGCATCAGCGCCGAACTCATCGCCGCCAAGTGGGGCATTTCGCGCGAGCAGATGGACGCCTTCGCGGTGGGCTCGCACCAGAAGGCGGGCGCGGCCTGGGACGGCGGACTGTTCGACGCGGAGGTCGCCCCCCTGGAGGGCGTGACACGCGACGAGTCCGTCCGGCCGGGCAGCACCACCGAGATACTCGCCGGGCTGAAGCCCGCGTACTACGACCCCGCTTTCGGCGAGCGCTTCCCGCAGATCGACTGGGCCGTCACCGCGGGCAACGCGAGCCCCGTCAACGACGGCGCGTCGGCCGTGCTCATCATGTCGAGCGAGACCGCGGCCCGCCTCGGCCTGCGCCCCCTCGCCCGGCTGCACAGCTTCGCCGTCACCGGCTCGGACCCCCTGCTGATGCTCACCGGCGTCATCCCGGCCACCGAGAAGGTGCTGCGCTCGGCCGGACTGTCCCTCGGCGACATCGACCTCTTCGAGGTGAACGAGGCCTTCGCGGCCGTCGTCCTCGCCTGGCAGCAGGAGACGGGCGCCGACCTGTCCAAGGTCAACGTGCACGGCGGCGCCATCGCACTCGGCCACCCGCTCGGCGCGAGCGGTACGCGTCTGACGACCACGCTCGTCCACGCGATGAGGACCCGCGGTGCCCGCTACGGGCTCCAGACGATGTGCGAGGCGGGCGGTCTCGCGAACGCGATGGTGATCGAAGCGCTGTAGTGCGCTGCGGGCCTCGGCAGGCCGCCTGAGCTGCTCCCGCCCGGCCGGTGCGAACTGCCCGTACGCGGCAGGCACCGCCGTGGCCCGGCTGCCGCGCGGGCGGACGCGAACGCCCGCGTACGGTCGTGCGGTCAGGTGGCGCGCAGATGGTGCCGCTTGCGCCACGCCACCACCGCGCCCACGAGACCCGGCACCGCGATGCAGCCCATGGCGATCAGGAACGCGGGCGATGTCGGCGTCGAGGCCCGCGCGCCGGCGACGGCGTAGGCGGCCGTGTTCGGGATCGAACCGAGGGCGGTGGCGAGCAGGAAAGGCAGCCAGCCCATGCGGGAGACGGCCGCGCAGTAGTTGGCGGCCCAGAACGGCACCCCGGGGAACAGCCGGGCCACCATCATCGAGCGGAACCCGTGTCTGCTCAGCTGACCGTCCGCGGCCTTCAGCCAGCGCCCGCGCAGCAGCGGACGCAGCGCGTCCTGCCCGAGCACCCGGCCCAGCCCGAAGGCGACCCCGGCACCCAGGACCGTGCCTGCGAGCGCCGTGCCCAGGCCCAGTTGGGAGCCGAAGAGGGCGCCCGCCGCGAGATTGAGCAGCGGACGGGGCACGAAGGCGACCGTGCACAGCCCGTACGCCACGGCGAACGCGGCGGCAGCCGCCGCGCCGCCGAGGTGAGGTGGCCAGCCGTCGGCCAGCAGACGCTGTGGTTCGAACAGCAGAACGGTCGACGCGGCCGCCGCGAGCAGCGCCACGAGGAGCGAGAAGCGCGACCAGGGCGACAGCAGCACTCTGCCGCACCGGCCGGCCGGCCGGGTACGCCCGGCGATCAGTGCCGCGGGCGTGGCTGCGGTGGATTCAGTGGTGAGGGCGAGCTCCGTGGCGGCGGGCCGGGGAGTGGCCGTGGCGGTGCCCCCAGAGCGGGTGGTGGCATCGAGCATCCGGTGACACTAACCGACGAATGTGTGTGATCGCCGTATGGTTCGTCTCATGGGCGTCACAGCTTCCGGAACGTCAGGTGCACGGTTCGCGCCGCCGAGCAGCGCTTTCGCGGACGCCGTGCTGCCGCGCCTCACCGCCACCTACTCCGCGGCGGCCGACCCCGACCGGGCCGCGTCGATGCGCGTGTACATGAAGGACGTCGCCCCCTTCCTCGGTCTGACGACGCCAGGCCGCCGCGTCCTGTCGCGGACCGTGCTGGCGGGCACGGCACGCCCCGACGAATCGGACTGCACCGCGCTCGCCCTGCGCTGCTGGGAGCTGCCGGAACGCGAATACCACTACTTCGCCGTCGACTTCCTGCGCCGTCACGTCAAGCGGCTGTCGTCGGGATTCCTGCCGGTGGCCCGGCAGCTCGTCAGCACCGTCCCGTGGTGGGACACCGTCGACGCGCTCGCCGCGCACGTGGTGGGCGGACTGGTCGCCGCCGACCCGGAGTTGAAGGCCGACATGGACGCCTGGATCGAGGACGACGACCTGTGGGTCGCGCGTACGGCGCTGCTCCACCAGTTGCGCTACAAGGAGGCCACCGACACCGCGCGACTCTTCGCGTACTGCGCCCGCCGGGCCGGGCACCCCGACTTCTTCATCCGCAAGGCGATCGGCTGGAGTCTGCGCGAGTACGCGAAGACGGACCCCGGGGCGGTACGGGACTTCGTCGCCCGCGAGCGAGGCAGTCTCGCTCCGCTGTCCGTGCGCGAGGCGCTCAAGAACATCGGCCCCTGACACCCGCCGGGGCACCAGCCGTACCGCCCGTCACCCCGGCACCGAAAACCATTCGACGCGGACGGACGCGTCGGAGATGATCTCCCCATGTTCCGGTACGCCTTCCTCCTGGCAGCATCCGCAGTCGCGGATGCGCCGAAGGCTGCCGTCCCGATCGTCGTGGCAGCCGTAGACGGCGCCCGAAGCTGACCCTTCCCGGATCGTCCGGCGGACCCCGCAGGGGGAGGGTCGGCGAGTCCTTGGGGTCCCCGTCCCGGCCGTTCGCGCCGGGGCCATCACTCAGTTCCGCTGACACTGAAGAGGCTTCGAGGTACAGCCATGCCCAAGACGGCTTACGTGCGCACCAAACCGCACCTGAACATCGGCACCATGGGGCACGTCGACCACGGCAAGACCACCCTGACCGCCGCCATCACCAAGGTGCTCGCCGAGCGCGGCTCCGGCACCTTCGTACCGTTCGACCGGATCGACCGGGCGCCGGAGGAGGCCGCGCGCGGCATCACCATCAACATCGCGCACGTCGAGTACGAGACCGACACCCGGCACTACGCCCACGTGGACATGCCGGGCCACGCCGACTACGTCAAGAACATGGTCACGGGCGCGGCCCAGCTCGACGGGGCGATCCTCGTCGTCTCCGCGCTGGACGGGATCATGCCGCAGACCGCCGAGCACGTGCTGCTCGCCCGTCAGGTGGGCGTCGACCACATCGTCGTCGCCCTCAACAAGGCCGACGCGGGCGACGAGGAGCTCACCGACCTGGTGGAGCTGGAGGTCCGCGAACTGCTCTCCGCGCACGGCTACGGGGGCGACTCCGTACCCGTGGTACGGGTCTCCGGCCTCAAGGCCCTGGAGGGGGACCCGCGATGGACGGCGGCGATCGACGCCCTGCTCGACGCGGTGGACACCTATGTGCCGATGCCCGAGCGGTACCTCGACGCGCCGTTCCTGCTGCCGGTCGAGAACGTGCTCACCATCACCGGCCGCGGCACGGTCGTCACCGGTGCCGTGGAGCGCGGAACGATCCGTGTCGGAGACCGTGTCGACGTGCTCGGCGCGGCGGTCGACACGGTGGTCACCGGCCTGGAGACCTTCGGCAAGCCCATGGAGGAGGCCCAGGCCGGCGACAACGTCGCGCTGCTGCTGCGCGGGGTGCCCCGCGACGCGGTCCGGCGCGGGCACATCGTCGCCGCGCCCGGGAGCGTCGTGCCCAGCCGGCGCTTCACGGCGCAGGTGTACGTGCTGTCGGCACGCGAGGGCGGGCGCACGACCCCCGTCTCCACCGGGTACCGGCCGCAGTTCTACATCCGCACGGCGGACGTGGTCGGCGACGTCGACCTCGGCGCGACGGCGGTGGCCCGGCCCGGCGACACCGTCACCATGACGGTGGACCTCGGCCGCGACGTGCCGCTGGAGCCCGGCCTCGGCTTCGCGATCCGTGAGGGCGGCCGGACGGTCGGCGCGGGCACGGTGACCTCGGTCGGCTGACCGCCGCCGGGACGGCGGGTGTCCGCCCCTGAGAAGGGCGGACACCCGCTCGTCGCGCCGTGGGTGCCGTGCGCGAGACTGATCGCGGACGCTGTCGTGGCAGTGTCGTCGAGGGGGAGAAGCGCCGTAGCGGACAAGGCACTTGTGCTCGGCGGCGGGGGCAGCGGGGGGATCGGCCGGCTCGCCGGAATGCTTCACGGCCTCGCGGAGGAAGGCGTCGACCTGAGCGACGCCGACGTGGTGATCGGTACGCCGGCGGGCGCGTCCGTCGGCGCCCAGCCGGCCTCCGGAGCACTCACCCCGCTGGAGCTGAACCGGCGCCGACTCGGCCCCCGGAGCGGCGAGGTCGCGGCACGCCTGCCCGCGAGTGCCTACCTGCGGTACGCCTGGGCGACGCTCACCTCCCGCACCCCCGAGGAGTGCGGCCGGAAGATCGGCAGGATGGCGCTCGCGGCGGGCACCGCCGACGAGGCGGCCCGGCGCTCCGCGATCGAGAGCCGGCTCGTCTCGCACGACCGGCCCGAGCGGGCGCTGCGGATGCCCGCCGTCGACACGGCGACCGGCGAGCTGCGCGTCTTCGACAAGGACAGCGGAGTGCCGCTCGCGGAAGCCATGGCCGTGAGCTGTGCGGTGCCCGGGGCGTGGCCGCCGGTCACCGTCGACGGACGGCGCTGGATGGACGGCGGCACCCACTCACCGGCCGCCAACGCCCACCTCGCCGCCGGGTACGGCCGCGTCGTCGTGCTCGCCCCGATCGCGAGGGGCGGCGGCCCCCTGGTGTCCGCCGCCGAACAGGGCCGCAGGCTGACCGAGGACGGCGCACAGGTCGCCGTCGTCTCCCCGAGCGCCGCGCGGCGGTCCTTCGGACGCAACCCTGTGGACCCCGCAGCCAGAGCCGCGGCGGCCGAGGCCGGACGAGCGCAGGCCCCGGCGCAGCACGGATCGCCGAGGTCTGGCGGGCCTGAGCCGAACGGCTCCCGGACGTCCCGGCACACGACCCGCCGGGCCGAATACCGCGCCCTCCCACGGGCGCGTGCCTCCGTCGCCGGTCGCCACGGCACAATGGACGCGTGGACGAGCCCATACCCGTGACGCGTGCCGTGGATCACGGCACCGCGAAGCTGATGCCCGACATCGACCGGGAACGGGCGTGGCTGCTGACGGTGGACGGCGCACCGCAGTCCTACGTCGATCTCGACGAGCCGACACACCTGGAGTTCGAGTACACGCGCCGACTCGGGCACGTGCTGGACACGGTGGCGGCGCCCGGCCGTGCGCTGGACGTCCTGCACCTCGGCGGCGGGGCGCTCACCCTGCCCCGCTACGTCGCCGCGACACGGCCCGGTTCCCGGCAGGACGTGGTGGACGCCGACCGCGCACTGCTCTCCATGGTCGGCGAGTACCTGCCGGTGCCCGAGGGCGCCGATGTCGCCCTGCACGGCGCCGACGCCCGGGCCTGGCTCGAAGCGGCGGTGCCCGACTCCGCGGACATCCTGATCGCGGACGTCTTCGGCGGCTCACGCGTACCGGCGCACCTGACCACGCTGGCGTACGCGCGCGCCGCCGAGCGGGTGCTGCGCGCCGACGGTGTCTATCTGGCCAACCTCGCCGACGCCGCGCCCTTCGGCTTCCTGCGCTCCCAGCTCGCCACGTTCTCCGCGGTGTTCGAGGAGCTGGCTCTCATCGCCGAACCCGGTGTGCTGCGCGGCCGCCGCTTCGGCAACGCCGTGCTCGTGGCCTCCCACCGCCCCCTCGACACGGCCGCCCTCGCCCGGCGGACGGCCGCCGACGCCTTCCCCGCGCGCGTGGAACACGGCCCCGCACTGCGGGAGTTCACCGGCGCCGCCGAACCCGTCCGGGACGAGGACGCGGTCCCCTCACCCGAGCCGCCCGCCGGAGCCTTCGGCATCGGCTGACCCGGCCCCGCCGGCCGTCGCCGTGGGGGAACCGCCGGCCAGGGCCGCGGCCTTGGTCAGGCCGTCCGCCACGGCCGTCTCACCGGGTGTCGTCCCGGCCCCGCGCCCCGGCACACCGTGCGCAAGCTCCCTCGTCCGCCGCGTCAGGTTCCGCACGTCGGACACGCACAGCACCGCCGCCGTGACCAGCACGACCAGCGCGGAGCAGCCCCACAGGGCGGTCGTGCGCCCGACGGCCTGTTCCACGGGGCCCGCCAGCGCAGTGGCCAGCGGGACCATGGCGATCGACCCGAACCAGTCGTACGCGGAGACGCGCGAGAGCTTGTCCTCGGGGATCTCCTGGTGCAGCGCGGTCATCCAGGACACGCCGAACACCTCGATCGCCAGACCGCTGGCGAACATCACCGCGCACAGCGGGCCCACCGGCACGGGGACCGCGAGCGCGGCGGCGGGAAGGGCCAGCGGGAAGACGCAGAGGGTGCCCGCGAGCAGCAGCCGACGAGGTTTCCAGCGGGTCATGAGCAGCGCACCGCCGACGGTCCCGGCGCCGAACGCGCCGAGGGCCAGGCCCCACGGCCCCGGGCCGCCGAGGCTGTCCTGGGCGACCAGCGGTCCGTACACGGCGTCCGCGGCGCCGACGACCGCGACGACGACGGAGAACTGAGCGACGATCGTCCACAGCCAGGGCCGGCCGACGAACTCGCGCCAGCCGTCGCGGAGGTCGGCGATCAGCCCGCCGCCGGGCTCGCGCGGCGGAATGTGACTGACGTCGAGGAACGAGCGCAGCGCTCCGGCGAGCGCGAACGCCAGCGCGTCCACGGCGAGCACCCAGCCCGGCCCGAGCACGGCCACCAGCGCGCCGCCGAGGGCCGCGCCGCCCAGCCCCGCGCCCTGCATCGCCATCCGGAACATCGCGAAGGCGCGGCTCGCCTGCTCCCCGGCGACCGAGGACATCAGCATGCCCTCCGCCGCGGGGTTGAAGAACGCCTGCCCGGTGCCGCCGAGCGCGGACAGCAGCATCATGTGCCACAGCCGCGCGTCACCGCTGATCACCAGGGCGGCGAACACGGCCTGGGACGCGCAGTTGAGGGCGTTGGCCGCGACCATCACCCGATGCCGCGGCAGCCGGTCCGCGACCGCACCGCCGATCAGCAGGAAGAGCACCAGCGGCAGGGTCCGGGCCGCCGCCACCAGGCCCACGTCGCCGCCGTCGCCGCCCGCTTCGAGAACCGCGAAGGCGGAGGCGATCAGCGCGCCCTGGCTGCCCAGGTTGGTGACGACCGCGGCGGCGGTCAGGAGGGCGTAGTTCCGGCCCGCCCAGGAGGGACGGCGCAGGTGGCGCGGGGAGTCGGCGGCAGTGTTCACCGGCTGACTATCGCCGCAGAAGCCACTGCTTGCCAAACCGATTGGGCCGCTGCCGGACATCGCCGAGTCGCCGCCCGGCCGCCGCGCGGGTGCGCGGCGGCCGGGAAGGAAGCGGAAATGCGGGCTCGGGCGGGGCGGCGGCCCCGTGGCCGGACGGCTGTCGCGGCCGCCGCGTCAGGACGGTCGCTCAAGGACGGTCGCCGCGGTCCGGCGGGCCCGGACCGTCCCTCGGGGTTCAGGAGCCCGTGGGGTCACCGTGCAGTCGTACCGTGCTGAGGATCTTCTGCACGGTCGCGTCCGACACCTCTTCGCCGACACCCTTGGCACCGTAGAAGGTCCAGGAGACGAAGT
This sequence comes from Streptomyces sp. NPDC025784, assembly GCF_055558435.1. NCBI lineage: Bacteria > Bacillati > Actinomycetota > Actinomycetes > Kitasatosporales > Streptomycetaceae > Streptomyces > Streptomyces sp. NPDC025784. The sequence goes on along the minus strand of NZ_JBVHMN010000010.1, from coordinate 312,829 downwards.
CGCCCGCCGAGTTCTTGAAGGCGAAGGTGGTCGCCTTGCCGTTGGAGTCGCACTTGCCCTTCTTGGGCACACCGGACGAGTACGTGGTCGCGACGCTGCCCTCGACACCGGACTTCGTCGTGTACGCCTTCGGCTTGCCGATCTTCAGCAGCTTCTTCGAGGCGTCCTTCTGGTCGGTGTAGCCGCCGAAGACCCACCACGCCGAGTCGTTGCGCGCGACGTCGTCGGTGTTCTTGGCGCCGCTCTGGCCCTTGGTGCCCGCCGCGGCCAGGGCGGTGTCGCTCTCGTACCCGTCCTTGTCGTCGTCGGACGTGCACCACTTCTCCTTGAGGAACGCGGGTGCGGACATGCCGATCAGCGCGGAGCCGTCACCCTTCTTGTCGTCCTCGAAGCCGATGAAGGTGCCGGGAGTCTTGACCTCCCAGTCCGCCGGGACGTCGAAGGCGGTGCCCCACTTGGGGTTCACGACGACCTTCCAGCCCGCGATGGTCGCCTTCTCCTCGTCGCCGCCGCGCGGGTTGTCGTCGCCGCTCGGGCTCGCCGACGTCGAGGCGGACTTCTTGGGCGACGTGGACGGCTTGCCGTCCGCCTTGTCGTCGTCGTTGCCGCCGCCCAGGACCAGGAAGCCGGTGACTCCGGCCGCGATCACCACGGCCGAGGCCGCGACGATCGCGGTGATCTTCGTCTTGTTGCCGCCGCCACCGCCACTGCCCCCCGCCGGCTGAGGCGCGCCGGGAGGCTCCGACGGGGAACCCCACTGCGGCTGCCCGTACTGGTTGGGCTGCTGGTACCCGGTCTGCTGGTAGCCGGGCTGCTGGTACGGATTCGGCTGCTGGTACCCCGGCTGCTGGTACGGGTTCTGGTCCTGCGGGTTCTGCTCGCCCCCGGGCGGCTGCTGTCCTGGCCACATGGGCAGTAACCCTAGTGCCGCCCGTGACATGTTTGGGTCACCGCGTTTCGTCAGACGTGTACCGGATCAGTGACTCGGGCAACGCGTCAGGACGCCGGGGGGACGTCGTAGAGCCGAACGGTGGAGACGATTTTCCGCACCGTCGTGTCCGAGACCTCCTCGGACACCCCCTTCGCCCCGAAGAACTCCCACGAGACGATGTCGTTCGAGGGGTCCTTGAAGGAGAAGACGGTCGCCTTCCCGTCGCCGGCGCACTTTTTCGATTTCTCCACACCCGATGACGACGCAGAGGCCAGACTGCCCGCGATGCCGGACTTCGTCGTGTACGGCTCCACGGTGCCGGACGTCACCAGTTTCCTGTCGGGCTGGGTGTAGGCGCCGTAGACCCATGCCGCGGCGTCGTCGCGGGCCGCCTCCTCGGGGCTCTTCGCCCCGTTGTTCCGCTTGGTTCCGGCGCCCGCGAGCATCGTGTAGTCCTCGGTGCCGTCCTTGTCGTCGTCGGAGCCGCACCACTTCTCCTTCAGGAGCGCGGGGGCCGCGACGGCGGCGAGCGGCTCGTCCCGGGGGTCGTCGTCCTCGGAGACGTAGGTGACCCAGTCCGTCGACTTCAGCCCCCACTGCGGCGGGACATCGAAGGCGATGCCGCGCTTGGGGTTCACCACGGTCTTCCATCCGGCGACGGTCGGCTTCTCGGCGCCGCGGGTGCCCCGCGGATCGCTCGCCGGGCTCGACGGCGCGGACGGCGACCCGGTCGGCTCGGGTCCTGCCCCGTCCTCCTTGCCCGGTCCGAGCAGGACGAAGGCGGTCACTCCGGCGGCGACGACGACCGCCGCGGCCGAGACCATGGCGACGACCTTCGTCCGCCTGCCGTCGCCGCGGCCCGCGGGCGGCGACGCGGAGTCCGCGGTGACCGTCGGGGCGTTCCAAGGGGCCGGTGCCTGGTGATAGGGATGGGGCTGCTGGTACCCCGGCTGCCGGTACGGGTTCGGCTGCCCGGCTCCGGTGTCCGGCCGGGGGCCCGGTCCTCCCGCTCCGGTGTACGGCTGAGGGTTCGACTGTCCGCCCCCGGTGGGCTGTTGGGGATTCTGTCCGCTCGCGGGCGGCTGCTCTCCTGGCCACATGGGGCGTAACGATACGGCGATGATCGGCGCGCGCTGGCCAAGGATTGCTACTCACGGGTAACGTGCCGGTATGAGCGCAGACCAGATGACGATCGGCGAGATGCTCGCCGCCACCGTGCCGATGGCCCGGACCCTGAACCTCGAGTTCGTGGAGACCGGTCCGGACAAGGCCGTGGTGGCGCTGCCGGACCAGAGCGACTACCACAACCACGTGGGCGGGCCGCACGCCGGAGCGATGTTCACGCTGGGGGAGTCGGCGAGCGGAGCGATCGTCCTCGCCGCGTTCGGGGACCAGCTCTCGCGCGCCGTGCCGCTCGCGGTGAGCGCCGAGATCGCCTACAAGAAGCTCGCGATGGGGCCCGTCACGGCCACCGCGACCCTCGGCCGGCCCGCCGCCGACGTCGTCGCCGAACTCGACGCCGGCCGGCGTCCCGAGTTCCCGGTCGCCATCGCCATCCAGCGCGCTGACGGCGCCGTCACGGGCGAGATGACCGTCGTCTGGACGCTGCGTCCGAACGGCTGAGCCGCCTGTCGGCAGGGCCCCGGCCGGGACGTACGCCCCGGCCGGGGCCCTGCCGTGCCGCCGAAGGCTCCTGGGTCCACGGTCGGCCGACGGGTGCTAGTGCCAGTTGCTGATCGTGACGTCGTGCGGCGCGGGATCACCCTTGCCGGTCTCGACCAGCTTCTTCAGGCTCATCAGGAAGATCGCCCACTTGGTGCTGCAGTGGTACATGAACTCCACCGGCTCCTTCCAGCCCTCGTGCCGGAACAGCACGATCGTGAAGCCGTCCTCCTGCTTGAGCTCGAACGTGACCTGCGTGCCGATCCACTCCTCGGGGCCGTCGACGACCTCCCAGAGCACGCGCTCGGCGGGCCGGGCCTCCAGGACCTTCATGTCGAACCCGCCGGGCACGAAGCGGAACCGGATGACGCCCCCGACCTCGCTGTCGCCCTCCGTGTCCTCGGTCCACCACTTCGACAGCCCGTCGATCGTGGTCAGTGCCGCGTAGACGTCGTCGGGCGCCGCCGTGACGCCGATCCTGTGCAGGATGTCCACCATCTCGAAACCTCTTTCCTGTGAGGGCGCCCGTGCGCGGGCGCGGGCGGTCAGCTGTCCTTGTCGCGCTGGATCGCTTCGGCGATCCGCTTGATGCGCTGGAGCCGGGCGTCCCACGCGGCTCCGACCGACGACAACTGCGCCACGGCGCGGGCGAGCTGCGCCTCATCGACCTGATACAGGCGCTCGCGTCCGGACGGCGTGACGTGGACCAGACCGACCCGGTCCAGCACGCCGAGGTGTTTGGCCACCGCCTGCCGTGTGACCGGCAGCCGCTCGCTCAACGTGGTGGCGGTACCGCCGCCGCCGCTCAGCAGCAGGTCGAGCATCCGGCGCCGTATGGGGTCCCCGACCGCCGACCAGAGGTCGTCGTCGACGGTGACGCTCATGACGCCGACACCAGCCGGGCGACGTAGGAGACGAGGCGCGGCAGGAAGTGGTCCCATCCGGACACGTGGTCGCGGTACTGCTCCTCCAGGACGGCCGCCTCCCAGCCCTTCTCGCGGAACCCGGACTCGGTGAAGCGCAGCAGCGTGCCCGCGCCGGACGGGACCAGGTCGAAGGTGACCAGGAGGGAGTTGGACGCCGACGCGGTCACGCCCTCGTCGTACACCCACCGGAAGGAGAACCGTCGCGGCGGGTCGGCCTCCACCACCGTGAGCGGCACGGCCTTCGCCTCGGGGGTGGCCGCGTCGCCGAACGTGATGACTCCGGTGCCGCCGGGAACCGGTTCGAGCTCCGCCTCGTCCGGCCACCACTCCCGCAGATGCTCGGGCCTGCTGACCACCTCGTAGACCACCTCGGGGGTGGCCTCGACGTAGATCTCCCGCTCGATGCTGCCGTACTCCATCCCGCCGACCTCCATGCGCAACCTTTAGTTGCGTGTCACTCTAGAGCGCTCCTTCGCGACGTGCAACCTTTGGTTGCTCAGCGAGGGTGCGGTGTGAGCTCCGCGGCACCCTCGGGGCCTCCGTCGGGCGAGACCGACCAGGTAGGCTTCCCGGCGTGTACTCCGGGGGAAGTGCACCCCGGGTGATCACGTGCGGCGCATGTGCCCGGACCAGGCACAGTCAAACGGGAGGTACCGGCGTTGCACGTCCAGGACTGGCTCGAGACGGTGCCCGCAGTCAGCATCTATGCGCTCGTGGGCCTGGTCATCGGCTTGGAGAGTCTGGGCATCCCGTTGCCCGGCGAGATCATCCTGGTCTCGGCGGCGTTGCTCTCCTCCCAGCACGAGGGCATCAACCCGGTCGTCCTGGGCGCCTGCGCCAGCCTGGGCGCCATCGTCGGCGACTCCATCGGATACGCCATCGGCCGCAAGGGCGGGCGTCCGCTCCTGGCCTGGCTAGGGGCCAAGTTCCCGCGGCACTTCAGTGAGGGCCACGTCGCCACGGCCGAGCGCTCCTTCCAGAAGTGGGGCATGTGGGCCGTCTTCTTCGGCCGGTTCATCGCCCTGCTGAGGATCTTCGCCGGCCCCCTCGCGGGCGTGCTGCGGATGCCGTACTGGAAGTTCCTGATCGCCAACGTGCTCGGCGGCATCGTCTGGGCCGGCGGCACCACCGCGGTCATCTACTACGTCGGTGTCGTCGCCGAGTCCTGGCTGAAGCGCTTCTCGTGGCTGGGCCTCGTCGCGGCGGTGCTCGTCGGCCTCGCCTCGATGCTGATCGTCAAGCGCAAGGCGAAGCGGGCCTCCGTCGAGCGGGCCGAGACCGGCGCGGAGCCGGTCGCGGCGCCCGCCGGCGACTGAACCGGACGGCACGCGTCCGAGCCGTCGCCTTCGGGCGCGGCCGGGCAGGCCGTGCGCCCGGCCGTCCTGTGCCGTGCTGCTCGGTTCCGGCCGCACCGTCGTCGACGGCGGCAGCGACCGGGAGGCCGGGCGGAGCCTGAGGGGCGGGGCTCAGTTCTCCTCGTGCGCGGCCCGGTGGGCCTTGGCCAGCTCGACGTACAGCGTGCCGTTCAGCGAGATGCCCTCGCGCTCCTCGGCGGTCAGCTGCCGCTTCACCTTGGCGGGCACGCCCGCGACGAGAGAGCCCGGGGGTACCTGCATGCCCTGCGGGACCAACGCCTGCGCGGCCACCAGCGAACCGGCGCCGATCACCGCGCCGTTCAGCACCGTGGCGCCCATGCCGATCAGGCAGTCGTCCTCGACGGTGGCGCCGTGCACCACCGCGTTGTGCCCGACGGAGACCCGCTCGCCGATCGTGACGGGGAAGCCCGGGTCCACGTGAAGACTGCAGTTGTCCTGCACGTTGCTGTCGGCACCGATGACGATGGGACCGCAGTCGGCGCGCAGCACCGCGCCGTACCAGGCGCTCGCACCCGCGTGCAGGGTGACGTCCCCGATGATCACTGAGGTGGGCGCCGCGAAGGCATCCTGGTCCACCTTCGGGTCCTTGCCGCCGATCCCCATGATCAACGCCTGCTGCGCCATCGCCGCCCCACCGTCTTCTCGTCGCGTCGGTACACCGGCACCGTATGTCATCGCCTGCTGCTCCGGTGGGGTGAAGATCACAGCCGCACGAGCTCATCGGCGCGGCCCGCCCTGAGTACGGTGAGCGGGTGCCCAAGAGCAAGAACACGTTCTCATCATGGCGGCGGCGCCTCGCTCAGCGCGCCGTCCACGCGGGCTGGGCTTGGGTGCAGCGCACGGGAGCCGTCTCGGCCGAGCACCCCGGGAGCTTCCGCTTCGGGTCGATGGGAACAGGTACCAGACTCGCGTTCCCGCTCGGCACGGTCTTCGGCGAACCCTGGATCCACCTCGGCTCGCACTGCATCGTCGCCGAACAGGTCACGCTGACAGCCGGGTTGATGCCCGACCTGGACCTCGGACCCGACCCCATCCTGCGCATCGGCGACGGTGTCGTCCTGGGCCGCGGCAGCCACGTCATCGCCGACACGACCGTGACGATCGGCAGCGACTGCTACTTCGGGCCGTACGTGTACGTCACCTCCACCAACCACTCGTACGACGATCCGCACGAGCCGATCGGCAAGCAGTGGCCGCGGATGGAACCCGTGGAGATCGGGCCCGGTTGCTGGATCGGGACCGGCGCGGTGATCCTGCCGGGCGCCCGCATCGGGCGGAACGTCGTGGTGGCGGCCGGTGCGGTGGTGCGCGGTCAGGTGCCGGACCACGCCGTGGTGGCGGGCGCTCCGGCGCGCGTCGTGCGGCGCTGGGACCCGGTGGCCGGCTGGCAGCCGCCGTTGCGGACCCCGGCGCCCGTACCGATTCCCGACGGCGTGACGCCGGAGCAGCTGCTGGCCCTCTCCGGGCTCGACGAAGAGTCCGCGGCCCGGCTCGCGGAACTCGACCTCGACGCCGAGGGCGCCACCGGGGACGTGCGCGCGGAGTCCTGAAGCGGTGCCGGCCGTGCGGCCTGGGCCTTCCGAGCTTCCTGTCGGACGCGGCGTCAGCCCGTCGCCAGCAGTACGGTGCCGACGAGGGCGAGGCCGGCGCCCGCGGCCTGCACTCCGCGGAGCCGTTCGCTGAGGAAGCCGCGTGCCGCCAGTGCCGTGACCACCGGATACAGCGAGGCCAGGACGGCGACCACCGTGACCGGGCCGTGCTGGGCGGCGACGGAGTACGTGCCGTTGGCCGCGACGTCGGCGAGTCCGACGAAGGCGAGCGCGGGCAGGGTACGCCAGGGGAGGCCGCCCTCGGGGAGCGCCCGGGCGCCGCGCCCGACGGTGACGAGCAGCGCCACGCCGCCCGCGGCCACGTTGGTCACGCGCTGCACGAAGAGGGCGAGGAAGAGTCCGGTGACCGACGACGACGCCTCCGCGATCAGGGCGAAGACCGTGCCGAAGCCGAGCGCCGCGAGCAGCGAGAGCAGGATCGCCTGCCGCTGCACGGGAGCGCCCCGCAACTGGGGGCCGCCCGCGAGGATCACGCCCGCGACGGCGATCGCGATCCCCACGAACTGGGTCGGCCCGGGACGCTCCCCGAGGACGAGTCCCACGGTGATCGGGACGGCCACGGCGAGGGAGCCGAGCGGGGAGACCACACCCATCGGACCCAGGGCGAGGGCCTTGTAGAAGGAGAGCAGCGCGACCGGGCCGACCAGACCCGCGGCGAACGCGAACCACAGCTGCGGTCCCGCCGCGCTCCAGCCGCCGGTGGCCACGACGGTCGCGCCCAGGACCACGGCGGCGATCGACTGGGAGACGACGACCACCGTGAGGGCCGGCATGCGGCGGGTGAGCAGCCCACCGCCGAAGTCGGCCAGGCCCCACAGGAGGCTGGTCGCCAGGGCGAAGAGTGCTGGCAGTGCCGTCATCGGGCCCCTCGCAGTACAGTTCGGTGAACGATCGGGTGCACCACACGATAGTTCACCTGATTGAACTCTGTCATCCAGAATATTGGACGGAATGTGTCGGACCTCGACCTGCTGACCCAGTCCCTGGGGCGCAACGTGAAGCGCTGGCGCACCGAGCGCGGCTTCACCCTGGACGCGCTCGCCGCGCGCGCCGGGGTCAGCCGCGGCATGCTCATCCAGATCGAGCAGGCCAGGACCAACCCCAGCCTGGGCACCGTCGTCAAGATCGGCGACGCCCTCGGTGTCAGCATCACCACCCTGCTCGACTACGAGCAGGGGCCGAAGGTCCGTATCGTCCCCGCCGAGCAGGCCGTACGGCTGTGGCACACCGAAGCGGGCAGCTACAACCGGCTCCTCGCGGGCACCGAGGCCCCCGGTCCGCTGGAGATGTGGGACTGGCGGCTGATGCCGGGCGAGGGCAGCCCCTCGGACCCGCACCCGACGGGCACGGTCGAACTCGTCCACGTCACCGAGGGCGAACTGACCCTCACCGTCGACGGGGTCGAGCATCTCGTCCCCGCCGGCGCCAGCGCGTCCTTCGAGGCCAACACCCCGCACCGGTACGGCAACGACGGTGACGTGCCGGTCGAGATGGTCATGGCGGTGTCCGTCCCCCTCGTGCACTGAGGCGTCGCGCAGGCCCTGTCCCTCTCGTGCGTCGAGGCGTCCCGAGGGGCCTGCTCCTCGTGCACCCAGCCGTCCCGCGGGCCGTGCCGTTCGCGTGCCGAGGCGTCCGGACGGCCCCGTCGGCAGGGCTGTTAGCGTGCCGTCATGCGCGCACCCATCGGACGCTTCGACGCCGCCACGCCCGCCCCCGACTGCCTCGACGAACTGATCCGCCCGGTCGCCGACGCCGTACGCGAGTGGCGGGGCGGCACCCCCGTCGACCAGATCGTCTACGTCGACACCGAGCCCGACTGGGCCGACACCGCCACGTTCGTCGAGCACTACGGAGCCGAGCTGCTCGACCAGTCCGCCAACTGCGTGGTCGTCGCGGGCAAGCGGGGCGGCGAGACCACGCTCGCCGCGTGCGTCGTCCTCTCCGCCACCCGCGTGGACGTGAACGGAGTCGTGCGGCGTCAACTCGGGTCCCGCAAGGCCTCGTTCGCGCCGATGGACACGGCGACCGGGGAGACCGGCATGGAGTACGGCGGCATCACACCGCTGGGGCTCCCCGCCGGCTGGCCGCTGCTCGTGGACGCGGCCGTCGTCGAACTGCCCTATGTACTGGTCGGCAGCGGGCGGCGGCGGGGCAAGCTGCTGGTGCCGGGCAAGATGTTCGCCGAGCTGCCGAACGCGGCGGTGCTGGAGGGGCTCGGAGTCGCCTGACCCGCGGTTCGGCGAGGCGGCCGGGCCCGTGCCCGCGGGGGCGCCCGGCCGTCGAGTGCGCGGCGGTCAGGCCGCCGCGTGGTGCGCCAGCGCCAGGTGCGGGTCCGTCTCCCCGGGGGCGGTCGCCGGGTCGGCGTGCACCAGCGCGGCGGTCAGCCTCGGCACCGCGTGCAGCAGGGCGTGTTCGGCCTCGACCGCGATACGGTGCGCCTCGCGGACGCTCGCCTCGCCGTCGACGACCACCGCGACCTCGGCGCGCAGCCGGTGCCCGATCCAGCGCAGCCGCAGCTCGCCCACCCCGTGCACGCCCGGCACCTCGCACAGCGCCCGCTCGGCGCGGTCCACCAACTCCGGGTCCACGGCGTCCATCAGCCGCCTGAACACCTCCCGGGCGGCATCGCGCAACACCAGCAGGATCGCCGCTGTGATCGCCAACCCGACCAGCGGATCGGCCAGTTGCAGGCCGAGTGCCGCACCCCCCGCACCCACCAGCACGGCGAGCGAGGTGAAGCCGTCCGTCCGCGCGTGCAGCCCGTCCGCGACCAGGGCGGCGGAGCCGATCTCACGGCCCACGCGGATACGGTGGCGAGCGACCCACTCGTTGCCGAGGAAGCCGATCACGGCTGCCGCCGCGACGACCGGGACGTGCCGCACGGGCTGCGGGTCCAGCAGCCGGTCGATCGCCGTCCAGGCCGCGAAGGCCGCGGACGCCGTGATCGTCAGCACGATCACGATGCCCGCGAGGTCCTCCGCCCGCCCGTAGCCGTACGTGAAGCGCCGCGTCGCGGCACGGCGGCCCAGGACGAAGGCGATCCCCAGCGGCACGGCCGTCAGCGCGTCCGCCGCGTTGTGCGCCGTGTCGCCGAGCAGCGCCACCGACCCCGACATCACGACGACGACCGCCTGGGCCAGGGCCGTCACGCCCAGGACCACGAGCGACACCCAGAGCGCGCGCATGCCGCGCGCCGACGCCTCCAGCGCGGAGTCGACCTTGTCGGCGGTCGCGTGCGAGTGCGGCGTGATCAGGTGCCGCAGACGGCTGCCCAGGGTGTGCGCGTGACGGTGCCCGTCGTGGCCCTGCCCGGGCCCGGCGCCGTGGGAGGGGGCGTGGCTGTGTGCGCGGTCGTGAGGGTGACCGTGCTCGTGTTCGTGTCCGTGGTCCTCGTCCGAGTAGCGGTGGTCGCTCACGGGAGTCCCCTTCCGTTGCGCGGGAGTGGACGTGTCGGTGTCCATGACGCCATTATGTGCGTATGAGCGCACGCATGCACCTATCACCTGCGCATGATGCGCACCCGCGTACTCCCGGCGAGGAACAGTTCGCTCTCGCCGCCGAGCTGCTGGCCCTCCTGGGCGACCGCACGCGCCTCGCGCTGCTGCACGCACTGACCGGCGGCGAGGCCGACGTCACCACGCTCACGGAGACGTGCGGGGCCGCGCGTCCGGCCGTGAGCCAGCATCTGGCCCGCCTCCGGCTCGCCGGACTCGTGAACACCCGGAAGGAGGGGCGCCGGGTGATCTACTCGCTCGGCGACGGTCATCTGCGCCGGGTGGTCGACGAGGCCCTGAACCTGGCCGACCACCGCATCAGCGACCGTCCGCCGCACGACTGACCACCTCTCGCGGCACGGCTTCCCGCCGCCCGGCCCAGCCCGCCCCGGTGCCGGCATGCCTGTCAGCAGTTCCGTCATCCCGCCTTCACCTTCGTCCCTCCGATGGAAGCGACCGCAGACGTACGGCGGGGGGAACCAGAGGCGAGGGGCGTGCGCGGTGGTCCGCAGCAATGGGCCGCCGTACCCGGCGGTCCGCGGCGATGCACGGCAATGCACGGGAAACGGATTGCCACGGACGGCGCTCGCTCACAAGGATGGCGGCATGCCGGCCTTCACCGCTCCCGACGGAACCCGCCTCGCCTACCGCGTCCTGGGCGAGGGCGAACCGCTGCTCTGCCTGCCCGGCGGCCCGATGCGGGCCTCCTCCTACCTGGGCGACCTCGGAGGACTGTCGCGGCACCGCCGGCTGATCCTGCTCGACCTTCGCGGAACGGGCGACTCCGGCACCCCCGCCGATCCGGCGACCTACCGCTGCGACCGGCAGGCCGACGACGTCGAGGCGCTCCGCGCTCATCTCCGCCTGGACGGGGTGGATCTGCTCGCGCACTCCGCGGGCGGCGACCTGGCCCTCCAGTACGCCGCCGGACGTCCCGCACGGGTCCGCACCCTGACGCTGGTCGCCGGGCGGGCGCGCGCCCTCGGCGTCGACTTCACCGTGGAACACCGTCTGGAGGCGGCCGCGCTGCGCAAGGCCGAACCCTGGTTCGAGGCCGGGCACCCCGCCTACGAACGGATCTGGGCCGGCACCGCGAGCGACGCCGACTGGGACGCCGCCACGCCCTTCTTCTACGGGAGCTGGGACGCGACCGCCCGGACGCATGCGGCGACCGAGGTCGAGCAGACCAACGAGGAGGCCGCGGAGCTGTTCGCGGCACCCGGCGCCTTCCGTCCCGCCGAGACCAGGGCCGCCGTCGCCGCCTGGGACGCGCGGGTACTGCTCGTGGCGGGCGAACTCGACAGCGGTCCCCTCCCGCGCGTCGCCGCGACCGTCGCGGACCTTTTCCCGCGGGCAGAGTTGAGCGTGCGCCCGGGCGCGGGCCATTATCCGTGGCTCGACGACCCGCGCGGCTTCAGCGAAACCGTCGCGGCGTTCCTCGCCCGGGGCCGGTGACGCGCCCGGCGTCCGCCGGGCTGCCCGCCGGGACCTGTCAGGCCAGTCGCAGATCGATCCACTCGGCACTCTCGCCGGGCAGCACATAGCGCTCCACCTCGACGAAACCGTGCTTGAGGGCGAAGCGGAGGCCGTCGTCGTTGGCCGCGAGCACGACCGTCTCGATCACCTGTGCGCCCAGCCCGCGTGCCTCCCGGAGGCCGCGTGAGTAGAGCTCCTCGCCGTAGCCACGACCGCGGTGCTCGGCGAGCACACGGGCGATGACCGTGGCCGTGGCGGAGTCGTCGGTGGGCGGGCGCACGGTCGTGCACCCCACCAGGACGTCACCGAGGTAGGCGACTTCGAGGCGGTAGCGCCGGGCACGCTCCCGCGCGTCGTCCAGGGACATGGTGGCGGCCGGCACGATCACGTTGTGGACGTACCGCCAGTCCTCGAGACGGGCGTCGTCGTCCGGCTGCTTGATACGAAGAGTGGACACCGCAGCAGGAAACCGGTGCCGCGGTCGCGCCGTCAACCACAATTCCCGGCGCACTCCGGGCGCCCGGCACCGTGTTCGTCCCGAGCCGGGGCGGGGTCAGCCGAGGCGCGGGATCTCGATGGCCGGGCAGCGGTCCATGACCATGTCGAGGCCGGCGGCGCGGGTCCGGTCGTACGCGGACTCGTCGACGACACCGAGCTGGAACCAGACGGCCTTGGCGCCGATGGCCGCCGCCTCGTCGGCGACGGGACCCGCGAGGTCGCTGTTGACGAAGACGTCGACGACATCGACCTCGAACGGGATGTCGTCGAGGGAGGCGTAGCCCTTCTGCCCGTGGACGGTCTCGGCCTTCGGATGCACGGGGACGATGCGCTTGCCGTAGCGCTGGAGGACGTCGGCGACGCCGTGCGCGGCGCGCCGCTCGTTCGACGAGAGGCCGACGATCGCCCAGGTGTCGCCCAGCTCGGTGAGGATCTTCCGGATCGTTGCCGGGTCGCCGTACATGCTCGGCCTCCTAGGGGTCTCTGTCGTCGGAGCTCGTCACGCTGAACGCCCCTGTCGAGGCGCTCAGCGGGGAAACAGCGGACGTCACCGGCTGATTCCCAGCAGCAGCTCCGTGTTGCGGTCACCGGCTCCGCCCGCCCAGCCCTCCTGCACGCCGCCCGACATGCCCGCGGCGAGGCCTGGCGCGTTGTACGCCAGTTCCCGGTAGAGGGAGGCGAGGCCCACCGCCGACAGGTCGTCGAAGGCGGGGGCGGTGCGGTGCGGGGCGGCGGATTCGACGAGTGTGGTGAACAGGGAGACCGTTCCGTCGCCGTTGTCGGCCAGTTCGACGAGGCGCGCGTGGTGCGGATAGTCCACGTGGGAGGCGGTGTTGACCTCCCAGAAGGAACGCGCCGGCGTCGCGTGCCCGTGCGGGGTGATCCGGTTGACGTGGCTGTGGCCGTTGATCCAGGCCACCACGTTCGGGAACCGGCTCAGCAGGGCGACCACTTCCGCACCGTCGTGGCGCGGCTCGTCGGTCGGGGCGGCGTCCGGGCGGCGGGTCATGCCGGCGCTGTGGTGGTGGCTGAAGACCAGGACGTGCGCGTCGTCGGCCCCGGGACGGCGGACGAGCCGTCCGTCGGCGTCGTACGACCGGGAACTGTGCGCCGCCAGGGTGCGTTCGAGCCAGCGCAGTTGCTCGCTGCCGAGGGAGCCCTCGTAGTGGCCGCCGCGGTACGTCGTGTCGATGCTCACGCCGACCACGTTCGCGGCGATCCGGAAGCTGTAGTACATCCGCTCGCCGTCGAGATGGTCCTCGGTGTATCCGTGGCCGCGGGGACCGGCACCGGCGTGCGCGGGGTCGAGATGTGCCGCCAGATAGTCGTGCGGGGTGAACGGCCGGCGCCGCTCGTCGGGCGTCACGGTACGTGCCGAGGCCGCGTGCCTGCGCAGGACCGACGTGAGCACCGCGCTCCGCGGGTCGTCACCGGTGCGCAGCGCCCGCGCGTAGGCGGCGGCGTCCGAGTCCGGGACCGACAGCAGCTTGCGGGAGCCGACGGCGATGTCGTGGAGCCCCGGCGAGAGGCAACCGCCGGGCAGGTCGTCGTGGTTGCCGACCGTGGAGTACCAGGGGACGCGCAGGCCGGGACTGGACACCGTCCGGGTGGCGGCCTCCAGGAACCCGGGGACGAGAGGGAGCCCCCGCCGTTTGTCCAGGTCGCGCAGAGCGGCGTCGTCCGGGTGCCAGTAGAGCGGCAGCCCGGAGTTCTGGACGCCTTCGTAGGCCGCCGGATCACCGCTGTTCGGGGTGATCCGGCCGCCGCTCATCAGCGTGAGGAACCACTCCAGCTCGATCACCGAGTTGTTGTCGACGTTGTCGCCCGTCGTCATGACGAACGCGGGCGGCAGCCCCGTGTGCGGGCCCGCCCCGAGGGCGTTCACCTGCTCCACCAACGCCACCGCGCCCGCCACCGTGAGCGCCTCCTGCGCCCGCCACGCGGAGGCCCCGCGCGACCGCAGGAACTCCGTGCGCAGCGGGTTCTGCACATCGGTGAGGTGCAGGTCGGTGAACTGGACGAAGCAGGCCAGTGGCGTACGCCGGTCCTGGCGCCCGTTGCCGGCCGCGGCGAGCTCCGCCCGCACGGTGAGGGGCCAGCCCGGACCCGGTACGAGCCGCCGGTACGAGCCGGAGCCCGGAGCTCCGCCGAGCCGTGCCGTCGTCTCCAGCGTCGTCGTGCCGTAGGGCGCGGGACGCCGGACCGCTCGGGACTGCCGCCCGGCCGGGTCCCGCGGAGCCGGAACCCGCGTTACCGGATGGGCGGGGGCGTCCGCCGTCGCGGGGCGGCGGCGTCGGCCTGGCAGGAACGCCCCGGTCGTCCCGGCGGCTCCGGCGGCGACGGCGGCGCCGGAGGCGAGCAGCAGGCGGCGGCGGTTCAGCGTGGCGGCGGGTTCGGTGCCCGTCATGGGGTCGGCCCTTCGGTCTCCGGTGGTTCTCACGATCGGCGGTGTCGGCGGTGCCCGGTGTCGGCGGTGTCGGTGCGTGCGGCCTCGCCGCGCGGCATCCTTGAGCGGAACCACTCATTCAGGTTTCCGGGGCACATGCGTGGCCTCCCCATGAACGCCGTGTGATGCGCCGCCGAAGTCGACGGCAGCCCGAACGCGAGGCGGTGCGTCCGCCGCGCCGGTTGCCCGGTGCCCGAAGCCGGCGATCGCCGAAGCGGGCGACGACCGTCGGGCCGGGCGATCGCCGAACCTGGTGATCGCCGAACCGCGCGCCGCCCGACGCCTGACGCGCGCGGCGGCCGGCCCGGTGCGTGGACTCCGGCATGGCCCGGACACGGGTCCGGCGCACCGGACATGCATCGTGAAGCGCGAACGCCTGTCCGGAATGGGCTCCATCTCCCTGCGTCCGGCTGCCGGCGCGCCTACGCTCACCTCGTGCTCCGTATCATCGACGCCCGCTCGGGCGAGCCCACCGACGCCGTCCCGGCCCGCCGCAGCCTGGTCCGCGTCCACGCGCGCCCGCCGGGGTTCGACACCACCGGTCTGCGGGTGCTCCTCGTCGCCGACGTCCTCGTCCGTGCTCTGGAACTCGGCGGGACCCCCGTCTGGGCGACGTCCGGCTCCGTGGCGGACCCGGACGCGCTGCGGGCGAGTGCGGCGGCGCTCGGTATCCGGCCGTTCGAGGACCACCGCGAGGCCGCGGGCGGCCTCGGCGCGACCCACACCCTGCAGGTCCTCACGCCCGGGAGCGCGGCGACGGACGCCGCGGCGTCGCCCGGCGGGACCGCGGACGATGCGGCCGCCGGTGACGTGCGCGTGGGCGTCGCTCCGGTGGAACCGGGCGGTGGACCCGGCCTCGGTGCGGGGGCGGGCCCCGGCGCCGACACCGGTGCCCCCGACCCGACCGTCCTGCGCCTCGCCCTGCTCCAGCACCGCAGGGACGACCCCCTGCGCCTCGACGCGGCCGCCCTGGCCGATGCCGAGGACACGCTCGCGCGCTGGCGGGCCGCGGTCGCCGCCTGGGCGACCAGGCCCTCCCGGCCCGTGCCCGAGGAGGTACGGCAGCGACTGCGCACCGCGTGGGAGGACGATCTGGACGTTCCCGGCGTCCTCGACGTCCTGCGGTGGGTGGAGGAGTCCGACGTACCGGAGGGGGCCCGCTTCGAGACGTACGCCTACGCGGACCGGCTCCTCGGACTCGAACTCACCAGGGACATCGGAGCGGCGTCGTGACACCGCGTGCGGCTGCCGGGCCGTTGCGGCGGCTCGTGGTCCTGCGGCACGCCAAGTCCGCCTGGCCCGCGGGCGTGCCCGACCACGAGCGGCCGCTCGCGCCGCGCGGCCGTCGTGACGCCCCGGCCGCCGGACGGGCGCTCGCGGGCGCCGACTGGCTGCCCGACCTCGCGCTGTGCTCCACCGCCGTCCGCGCCCGCCAGACCTGGGAACTGGCCGCCGAACAGTGGGGCACCCCGCCTCCCGTACGGTTCGACCGGCGACTGTACGGCGCGGACGCATCCGAGCTGCTGGCGGCCGTCCGGGAAGTCCCCGAGCGCGTCAGGACGTTGCTGCTGATCGGGCACAACCCCGGGCTGGAGGACCTGGTCCTCGACCTCGCCGGGGACGGCCTGGACGACGCGCTGGACCAGGTGCACACGAAGTTCCCGACCTCGGCCGTCGCCGTCCTCGCCTGGCACGGCGGGAGCTGGCAGGAGCTCGCGCCCTCCGTGGCGCTGCTCACCGACGTGACGGTGCCGAGGGGGAAGAAGTCGTGACGGTGCCACGGAGGAAGTCGCGGTCGTGAGCCCGCGGGGGGCGGGGGTGCGAGCCCCGCGGACGTGACACTGCCGACACCCGGCGCAGCGGTCACCAAGGGCCGCCGGGCCCGGAGGCGGGAGAGGGCGTGCGGGACGGGAGGCGGCGTACGGCACGCGCGCGTGCAGCGCATACGCTGGCCCGATGCAGGACGAGTACCGCACAGTGGCCCGCGCGGGCGTGCACGAGACCGAGATCAATCGCTCCCGCTTCCTGTGCGCCCTCGCCCCGGCCGCCACCGAGCGGGAGGCACAGGACTTCGTCGCCGCGGTCCGCAAGGAGCACGCCGACGCCACGCACAACTGCTACGCCTACGTGATCGGTGCCGACGCGGCCGTGCAGAAGGCGAGCGACGACGGCGAACCGGGAGGCACCGCCGGCGTCCCCATGCTCCAGATGCTGCTGCGCCGCGACATGCGGTACGTCGTGGCCGTCGTCACCCGCTACTACGGCGGGGTCAAGCTGGGCGCGGGCGGACTCATCAGGGCCTACGGCGGCTCGGTGGGGGAGGCCCTGGACGCGCTCGGGACCGTCACCCGCCGCAGGTTCCGGCTCGCCACCGTGACCGTGGACCACCAGCGGGCCGGCAAGGTGCAGAACGACCTGCGCTCGGCCGGGCGCGAGGTGCGTGACGTGCGGTACGGCGAGGTGGTCACGATCGAGATCGGGCTGCCGGACGCCGACGTGGAGACCTTCCGCGCCTGGCTGGCGGACGCGACGTCCGGGGCGGCGGAACTCGAACTCGGGGGAGAGGCGTACGGGGACGCGTGACGGGCCGAGCGGACACCCCGCCGCCGATGCGGCGGACGGGGGATACGGGAGTAGCCGCCCGTGATGTCCGACCCGCCCGTTAGTCTCGGGGATCATGAGGCTCCTGCACACTTCCGACTGGCATCTCGGCCGGGCGTTCCACCGGGTGAACATGCTCGGCGCCCAGGCCGAGTTCATCGCCCACCTGGTCACGACCGCGCGCGAGCGCGGCGTCGACGCGGTGGTCGTGTCGGGGGACGTGTACGACCGGGCGGTGCCGCCCCTCGCCGCCGTCGAGCTCTTCGACGACGCCCTGCACCGGCTGGCCGACCTCGGCGTGCCCACGGTGATGATCTCCGGGAACCACGACTCGGCCCGCCGGCTCGGAGTCGGCGCCGGACTCATCGGCCGGGCCGGCATCCACCTGCGGACCGAGCCCTCGGCGTGCGGCACCCCCGTCGTCCTCGCCGACCAGCACGGTGACGTGGCCTTCTACGGCCTGCCGTACCTCGAACCGGCCCTGGTGAAGGACGAGTTCGGAGTGGACAAGCCGGGACACGAGACGGTGCTGGCCGCCGCGATGGAGCGGGTCCGCGCCGACCTCGCCGCCCGCCCGCCCGGCACCCGCTCCGTGGTCCTCGCCCACGCCTTCGTCACCGGCGGCGAGCCCAGCGACAGCGAGCGGGACATCACCGTCGGCGGCGTCGCCTCCGTGCCCGCCGGAGTCTTCGACGGCGTCGACTACACCGCGCTCGGGCACCTGCACGGCAGCCAGACCATCACCGATCGCGTGCGCTACTCGGGCTCCCCGCTTCCGTACTCCTTCTCGGAGGCCGACCACCGCAAGACCATGTGGCTGGTCGACCTCGGTGCCGACGGCTCCCTCGAAGCGGAGCGGATCGACTGCCCCGTGCCCCGCACCCTCGCCCGCGTCCGGGGCCTCCTGGACGACCTCCTCGCCGATCCGGAGCTGGCGCGCCACGAGGAGGCGTGGGTCGAGGCGACGCTGACCGACCCGGTCCGCCCGGCCGATCCCATGGCCCGGCTGTCCGAGCGCTTCCCGCACACCCTCAGCCTCGCCTTCGACCCGGAGCGCGCCCCCGAGGAACCCGACACCTCCTACGCCCGACGGCTGGCGGGCCGCAGCGAGGAGCAGATCGCGGAGGACTTCGTGGCCCATGTACGCGGTGCGGGCCCCGACCCGCACGAGCAGACCGTGCTGCGCGACGCCTTCGACGCCGTCCGCGCCGACGAGGCCGTGCGGGAGGTCGCCCGGTGAGACTGCACCGCCTCGACATCACCGCGTTCGGACCCTTCGGCGCACCCCAGACGGTCGACTTCGACGAGCTGTCCGCCGCCGGACTCTTCCTGCTCCACGGACCGACCGGCGCGGGCAAGACCTCCGTCCTGGACTCCGTCTGCTACGCGCTGTACGGCGCGGTGCCGGGCGCCCGTCAGACGGGGCAGGGCCTCGGTCTGCGCAGCGACCACGCGGCACCCGGCAGCCGCACCGAGATCCGCCTCGACCTCACCGTCGCCGGACGCCGGCTGGAGATCACCCGGCAGCCGCCCTGGGAGCGGCCCAAGAAGCGCGGCACGGGCACGACCACCGAGAAGGCCCAGAGCCGGCTGCGCGAGTACGACGCATCGGCGGGCTCCTGGAAGGACCTCAGCCGCTCCCACCAGGAGATCGGTGAGGAGATCACCCAGCTGCTCGGCATGAGCCGCGAGCAGTTCTGCCAGGTCGTGCTGCTGCCCCAGGGCGACTTCGCGCGCTTCCTGCGGGCCGACGCCGAGGCCCGCGGAAAGCTGCTCGGGCGTCTCTTCGACACCCACCGCTTCGCCGAGGTCGAAAAGCGCCTCGCCGAGCGACGCCGCACCACCGAGACCGAAGTGCGGGCCGGGGACGCGGAATTGCTGGCCGACGCGCACCGCATGCAGCAGGAGGCCGGGAGCGGCGTCGAGATCGCCCTGCCCGAGCTGAAGCCCGGCGAACCGGGCCTCGCGGAGTCCGTCCTCGCCTGGGCCGCCGTCGCCCGCAGCACCGCCCGCGAGCGCCTCACGATCGCTCACTGCGCACGCACCGCCGCCGAATCCGCGCATGCCGCCGCGGACCGCGCACTCGACGACGTACGTGAAGTGGACCGGCTCCAGCGCCGGTTCACGGCGGCTCGGGAGCGTGCCACGCGCCTGGAGGAGCGCGCCGACGCCCACCAGGAGGCCCAGGCGCGCATGCAGCGCGCCCGCAAGGCCGAGGCGGTGGCTCCGGCGCTCGACCTGCACGACCTCGCCGGGACCGAGCACCGGCGCGCGGCGGCCGAGGAGGCACGCGCGCGTGCCGGTCTGCCGCAGACGTTCGCCGACGCCGGGGCGCCCGGACTCGCCACCGCCGCCCGCAAGGCGGCCGAGGAGCTCGGCGGCCTGGAATCCGCCCGCCGGGCCGAACGGCGCCTGGCCGAACTGACCACGGAGCGCACCTCCTTGGACCGCCAGGAGCGCGCCGACGAGGACGTCCTCCAGGAGGCCGAGGCCTGGCTCGCCGCATGGGAGGACACCCGCGCCGGCATCGAGTCGGACATCGAGACCGCGCAGGAGGCGGCGACACGCGCCGAGCAGCTCGCCGTCCAGCGCGAACCCGCCCTCAGACGGCTCGACGCGGCCCGTCAGAGGGACCAGTTCGCACGCGACACGGACGCTGCGCACGAGCGGGCCCTCGCCGCGCGCGAGCGGGCCACCGAAGCGCGCGCCCACTGGCTCGACCTCAAGGAACAGCGGCTCAGGGGCATCGCCGCGGAACTCGCCGCGGGCCTCGTCGACGGTGAGCCCTGCGCCGTCTGCGGCGGCACCGAACACCCGGCACCGGCACAGAAGATCGACGGACACGTCGACCGCGAGACCGAGGAACGGGCCCTCGCCGGATTCCAGAGCGCCGACGAGGAGCGCGCCGAAGCGGAGCGACGGCTCGGCGTCGTGCGCGAGGCGCTGGCCGCCGCGACCGCCGAGGCGGGCGACACTCCCACCGCGCGTCTCGTCCAGGAGACCGAGGAGCTGGAGCACCGGCACACCGAGGCCCGCTCCGCCGCCTCCGGACTGCACGCGGCGCGTGAGGCGCGGGAGCAGGCGGAGCGCGAGTACCGGCGGCGGACGGACGCCCAGCAGGAAGCCGCCCGCCGCGTCGCCTCGCGTGCCTCCCTCCGCGAGGCGCTGGACCGCGAGAAGGCCGGTCTCGACGAGGAGTTGACGCAGGCACGCGGCGACGCGGGCAGCGTGTCCGCGCGCGCCGCGCAGCTGGAGCGGCAGGTCACGCTGCTGACGGAGGCCGCGGACGCCGTCCGCGCCGCCGAGGACACCGCCCAGCGCCTCAAGGAGGCCGACGCCCGGCTCGCCGACGCGGCGTTCCGCGCCGGGTTCGACACCCCGCGGGCGGCCGCGGCCGCGCTGCTCGACGACGCCGCCCACCGGGAACTGCAACGAAGGCTCGACGCCTGGCAGTCGGAGGAGGCGGCCGTGCGCGCGGTGCTCGCCGAGGCCGACACGGCGCACGCCGCCCAGCGGCCGCCCGCCGACCTTGCCGCCGCGGAGCGGGCCGCCGAGTCCGCCGCCGGTCGCCTGCGGGACGCGGCCTCCGCGCGGGACGCCGCCGCCCGGCGCTGCGCCGGGCTCGACGCACTGTCCGTGCGCGCCGACAGAGGCGTACGCCGGCTGGCCCCGCTGCGCGAGGAGTACGACCGCGTCGCCCGCATGGCCGGACTCGCGGCGGGCACGTCGGCGGACAACGAACGCAAGATGCGCCTGGAGTCGTACGTCCTCGCCGCGCGCCTGGAACAGGTGGCCGCCGCGGCGACGGCGCGCCTGCACCGCATGTCCTCCGGGCGCTACACGCTCGTGCACTCCGCCGACCGTGCCGGCCGTGGCCGCAGCGGACTCGGCCTGCACGTCGTCGACGCCTGGACCGGACGTGAGCGGGACACGGCGACGCTGTCCGGCGGCGAGACGTTCTTCGCCTCGCTGGCGCTGGCCCTCGGCCTCGCGGACGTCGTCACCGACGAGGCGGGGGGCGTGCGGCTCGACACCCTGTTCATCGACGAGGGCTTCGGCAGTCTCGACGACCAGACCCTCGACGAGGTCCTCGACGTCCTCGATTCGTTGCGGGAGCGCGATCGCAGCGTCGGCATCGTCAGCCATGTCGCCGATCTGCGGCGGCGCGTCCACGCCCAGCTGGAAGTGGTGAAGGGGAGGACGGGCTCGGTCGTACGGCAGAGGGGCGCCGTCGACTGAGACGGCGCACCGCCGACACGGCGCTCGGCGGTCCGCCGCCACCGACGGGGGCCGCGTGCCGCTCGACCCGCCCCTCGCAGGCCTCCGTGCCCCGGCCGCCGGGTATCAGGCGCGCCGGCCGCCGGACGTCGTGCGACCCGGCCGCACGGGGCGGCGGACTCAGTGGCCGAGGGGCCGCCGGGGGAGCGGGGAGGAGTAGACGACGCTGGTCGTCACCGAGCCCAGGGCGCCGATCCTGCCCGACACCTCCTCCAGATGGCTCATCGAGCGTGCGGCGACCTTGATGACGAAGCAGTCGTCGCCGGTGACGTGATGCGCCTCAAGGATCTCGGGGGTCGCCGCGACGAGGTCGTGGAACGGCTTGTAGTTGCCATGGGGGTACCTGAGCCGGACGAACGCGAGGATGGGCAGGCCGAGGCTCTCCGGATCGACGACGGCCGCATAGCCCCGGATGACACCCGCTTCCTCCAGGCGGCGCACCCGCTCGGTGACGGCGCTCGCGGACATCGAGACGGCGCGGGCGAGCTCGGCGAAACTGGCCCGGCCCTCCCGCTGGAGGACATCGAGGATGCGCCAGTCGGTGGCGTCCGGGGAATACGCGGTCATGTGCGATGGATAGCAGGCGAATCCCCGGCTGATCAAGGCAGAGGCCGTGGATCGTCACTTCAGGAAGTGGATCACCGACCGTAGATTTCTCGTCAGAACGTTCCGCCCGGCCGGGTGCGCAGGAAGCACCGGGGCCGCCGGATGCGCGGAGGGTGCGCGCACCGGCGCCGGCCGGCGGGACCCGGGAGGGAAGGCCAGACCATGACCGCGACCGCCGCCACCAGCACCACCGTCACCGCCGCCGGCACGACCGGCACCGTGGCGACGACGCAGCCCGATGCCGGCACCACGACCGTCGGCACCACGACCGTCGGCACCACGACCGCGGGGACCACGACGGGGTCGGCGGGCCCGAACCCCGTCCTGCGGGTCGCGCCCGCGTCCCCGGCCGCTGCCGCCGCCTACTTCGGCGCGAGCCTCGCCTTCCACGCCGACGTGTCCGACGTCGCCGCCGCCCTCGCCGACGGCGGCGACCCCGGCTTCGTCGTCCTCGACTCCCGTTCCACCGAGTCGTGGGACCAGGGCCACATCCCCGGCGCCGTCCACCTGCCCACCGCGCTCATCCCCGGACAGGCCGAGCAGATCCTCGACAAGTCGGTTCCGGTCGTGACCTACTGCTGGGGCCCCGGCTGCAACGGCGCCACCCGCGCGGCTCTCGCCCTCGCCCAACTCGGCTTCCAGGTCAAGGAGATGCTCGGCGGCTTCGAGTACTGGGCCCGTGAGGGCTTCGAGTTCGAGACCTGGGAGGGCCGGGAGCGGCGCGCCGCGGACCCGCTGACCGCACCGGTCGGCACGGACGACTGCGGCTGCTGATCCGCTCGTATCGGACAGGGTGGGGGACACCGAACACCCCTGCGGTCCCGGGCGTGTAGCTTCTGCGCATGGCCAGATACGCGGACCCAGGTGCGGTCGACTGGGTGGAGTCGGGCGGCGGACCCCTCATAGCGATCCCGGAGGTCGTGCTGCCGTTCTGGTCGGGGGCGGACGGCGACGACATGTCCTCCGACTACGACCGGGCATGTGACGTGGAAGGGTTCATCGGCCTCGTGCCGGTCGGGGACACCAGGGCCCTCGTCCTCGGCGACCAGCCCGCCTCCACGGCATACCTCCCCGAGTACGGCACCTTCGTACGGTGGTGCGCCGCCGAGTCCGAGCAGGAACTGCTCTCCGGCGTACCCGCCGCGCTGGCCGGGGCCGCCTGGGAGCCGGAGGTGCAGTGGAAGGTGCCGGGGCCGGTGGTCCTCTTCGATGCGGCGTGGCCCGGCACCGCCTCGGAACGCACCGACCATCTGCGGGTCGCTCTCGAACCCGGCCGGTACGCGGTGCGCGCCGCCTACGCGGAGCCGGGCCCCGAGACATGGCTCGGCCTGGTGCAACTGCGCCGGCTGACGAACTGAGCGGCCGGGCGGGTACCGGTCCCGGCCGCTCCGTCCGCGCAGCTCAGAGCCGGGACAGCTCGTCCACCAGGTCGTCCAGGCCCAGCGACCCCTGGGACAGGGCCGCCATGTGCCAGGCCTTCGCGTCGAACGCGTCGCCGTGGCGCCTCTTCGCGTTCTCCCGGCCCAGCAGCCACGCACGCTCGCCGAGCTTGTAGCCGATGGCCTGGCCGGGGATGGTGAGGTAGCGGGTCAGCTCGCTCTCCACGAAGTCGGCCGGGCGGCTGCTGTGCGCGTCGAAGAACTCCTGTGCCAGGTCGGGGGTCCACCGCTCGCCGGGGTGGAAGGGCGAGTCGGCCGGGATCTCCAGCTCCAGGTGCATGCCGATGTCGACGATGACCCGGGCGGCGCGCATCATCTGCGCGTCGAGGTACCCGAGCCGCTGCTCGGCATCCGTGAGGAAGCCCAGCTCGTCCATCAGCCGCTCCGCGTAGAGCGCCCAGCCCTCGCAGTTGGCGCTGACCTGGCCGACGGTGGCCTGATAGCGGGAGAGGTCGTCGACCACGTACACCCACTGGGCGAGCTGGAGGTGATGGCCGGGCACCCCCTCGTGGTACCAGGTCGAGACCAGGTCGTAGACGGGGAAGCGGGTCTGCCCCATGGTCGGCAGCCACGTCCGTCCGGGGCGCGAGAAGTCCTGCGACGGCGCGGTGTAGTACGGTGCCGCCGCGCCACCGGGCGGTGCGATGCGGGACTCCACCTTCCGTACCGGCTCGGCGAGTTCGAAGTGCGTGCCGTCCAGGGCCTCGATCGCCTCGTCCATGAGGCCCTGGAGCCAGGTCCGCACCTCGTCGACGCCTTCGATGTGCCTACCGTGCTCGTCGAGGTGCGCGAGCGCCACCCAGGGGGTCGCCGCGCCGGGCAGGATCTTCTCGGCCTCGGACCTCATCTCGCCGAGCAGCCGGTCGTACTCGGACCAGCCGTAGGCGTACGCCTCGTCCAGGTCGAGATCCATGCCGTTGAAGTAGCGGGCCAGCCGCGCGTACCGCTCACGGCCCACGGTGTCGGGCGCGCCCTCGATCGTGGGCGCGTACACGTCGCGCATCCAGTCCCGCAGCGCGACGATCGCCTCGGTGGCGGCGCGCGCGGCCGTGTCGAGCTCCTGCCGCAGCGCGTCCGGGCCCGCCGACGCGAAGTCCTCGAACCAGCCGAGGCCCTGCCCGTCGGTGTCCGACCACTCGGTCAGCTGCCCGATGAAGGTCGCTGTCGGGCGCGGGCCCGCGTACAGCTTGCGGTCCAGGCCGAGGGCGAGGGACTCGCGGTATCCCGCCAGGGCGGCCGGCACGGCACGCAGCCGCTCGGCGATGATCGCCCAGTCCTCCTCCGTGTCGGCCGGGGTCAGGGTGAAGACCTCGCGCACGCCGTGCGGCGCCGTGTGCAGGTTGCCGACCGCGCGCAGGCCCTCGCCGGCGTCGTGGACGGCGAGTTGGGCGGTGAGCCGCTCGCGCAGCAGCCGGGCACACCGGCGCTCCATGTCACTGTCCGCCCCGGGCAGCCGCTCGGCGTCGTCGAGCCGTGCGAGTGTCGTCCGTGCGAGCTCCGCGACCGCCTCCTGGCCGGCGGGCGAAGTGTCGGGGAGCTTGCTGTGACTCTCCTTCACACCGAGGTACGTTCCGAGGACCGGGTCGAGGGCGATGAGTTCGTCGACATAGGTGTCGGCGACCTCGCGGGGCAGCGGGCTCTTCGTCTGTGACATGCGGACATCCTCATATGAGGACGGGCGTCGCGTCAGCCCGGTATCCGGCTCTTGTGCCGGATCAGCCCGCCCCCGCCGCCGGTCTGGTGGGCTGCTCGGGCACCGGAGCCCTGCCGGACCGCAGGGACGGTTCCGCGGACGGCTGGCCCGTGTGCGCGTCCCGACGGGGAGGCAGCAGCGGACCGCAGTCCCACTGCTGGAAGATCAACCGGGTCTCGACCCGCGCCACTTCGCGCTGCGAGGTGAACTCGTCCAGCACCAGGCGCTGCAGATCCGCCATGTCCGCCACCGCGACATGGACGAGATAGTCGTCGGGCCCGGTGAGATGGAAGACCGTGCGGGACTCCGGAAGCACCCTTATCCGGTCCACGAAGGGCCCCACCAGCTCCCGTCGATGCGGCCTGACCTGCACGGACAACAAGGCTTCGAGGCCCCTGCCCAGCTTCGCCGGGTCCAGCCGCAGCTGATGGCCGAGAATCACCCCCGCACGGCGCAGCCGGGTCACCCGGTCCAGGCACGTCGAGGGCGCGACGCCGACCTGTGCGGCGAGGTCGCGGTACGTCGTCCGGGCGTCGTTCTGCAACAGCCGCAGCAGATGAAGATCCACCGGATCGAGTACGACGGAATCGGCCATGGCGCGAACGTAACACGGGTTCTGGCGCTCACGGACCGTTCGGTGTTCAGGCTTCGCCGCATGGACTCCGTTGTGTACGACGCATATGACGCATTTGGCGCTCGCGATGCCCAGGACGACCTGAACGGAACGCGTCAGGTGTCCGCCGCACCCCTGGTCCGGGCACTCGCCACCGAGGCCGTGCACGCCGGGCGGGACGATCTCGCCGCCCTGGGACTTCACGCCGCGCCGATCGATCTGTCGACGACCTACCCCTCGTACGACAGCCGGGGCGAGGCCGCCCGCATCGACGCGTTCGCCGCGGACGGCGCCGAACCGGACGGCCCGCCCGTCTACGCACGGCTCGGCAATCCGACCGTCGCCCGATTCGAGACCGCGCTCGCCCGGCTCGAAGGCACCGAGAGCGCGGTCGCCTTCGCCAGTGGCATGGCCGCGCTGAGCGCCGTCCTGCTGGTCAGGAACGCGATGGGTCTGCGGCACGTCGTCGCCGTACGCCCGCTGTACGGATGCAGCGACCACCTGCTGACGGCGGGCCTGCTGGGCAGCGAGGTCACTTGGGTCGATCCGGCGGGCATCGCCGACGCTCTGCGCCCGGACACCGGTCTGGTGATGGTCGAGTCGCCGGCCAACCCGACGCTCGCCGAGGTGGACCTCAGGGCCGTCGCCCACGCCTGCGGGTCCGTGCCGTTGCTCGCGGACAACACGTTCGCCACGCCCGTGCTGCAGCGCCCCGCCGAACAGGGCGCGCGCCTGATCCTGCACAGCGCGACCAAGTACCTCGGCGGACACGGCGACGTGATGGCCGGCGTGGTGGCCTGCGACGAGGAGTTCGCCCGACGGCTGCGCCAGGTGAGGTTCGCGACCGGTGGCGTCCTGCATCCGCTGGCCGGATATCTGCTGCTGCGCGGCCTGTCCACGCTTCCCGTGCGGGTGCGGGCCGCGTCCTCGAACGCCGCCGAACTCGCCCGGCGTCTCGCCGCCGATCCGCGCGTCGCCCGTGTCCACTACCCGCGCATCGGCGGCGCCATGATCGCGTTCGAGGTCCACGGGGACCCGCACGACGTGATCGCCGGGGTCCGTCTGGTCACCCCGGCCGTGAGCCTCGGCAGCGTGGACAGCCTGATCCAGCACCCGGCCTCGATCAGCCACCGCATCGTGCCCGAGCAGGACCGCCACGACGCCGGCGTCAGCGACCGGCTGCTGCGGATGTCGGTCGGTCTGGAGGACGTCGACGACCTCTGGGCCGACCTGGACGCGGCCTTGGGGAACGCGGTGCCCGTGGCGTAGGGCAGCGGGACGCCGGGGGGAGCGGGGGAGGAGCCGGGCCGGTCCGAGTGACGGCGGACGCCCGGCTCGACCTCGCCGTCCGGACCCACGGGGGGCCGGACGGCGAGGTGTCCGTCCGGGACGCCGTCAGTCGCGTGCGACGCGTTCCCCGCGCCGCTCTTCGCCCTGCGGCAGCCGCGCCGGGCCGGCCGGCTCCAGGCGGGCCGTGATGACCAGGGTGCCCTCCTCGATCTGGTAGTCGAGGGGGAGACCGAGGCCGCGCATGGCGGCGACCATGCCGGTGTTGGATGCCTGCGTCACGACGTACACGCTCTCGCAGCCGGCCTCGACGGCCAGGGCCACCAGCCGGCCGAGCAACTCGCTGCCGATGCCGCGCCGCTGCCACTCGTCCTCGACGAGCAGCGCGATCTCCGTCTCGTCACCGTCCCAGAGAAGGTGTCCGAGCCCGACGATGCGGCCCGACGCCGTCTGTACTGCCAGGGTGCGACCGAAGCGCGGACTGAGCAGGTGGCTGAGGTAGCGGTCCGCGTCGCCCACCGGGCCGTGGTAGCGCATGCTCAGCGTCCGCGCGGAGCAGCGCTCGTGCATCGCCTTGGCCGCCTCGACGTCGGACCCGTCGGCCCGCCGCACGGTGATGGCGTTGCCCTCGGGCAGTGTCAGCACATCCTGGCTGCGCGGAATGCGCGGACCGAGCCGCGCGTCCAGCTCCACCAACGCCCTAGCCCGCGCGAACTCGGTCGGCGTGAACGGCAGGTACGGCCGCTCCACCGTGATCACACCGCCCTCCGGGGCCCGCAGTCGCATGACGGTGTCCTCCAGCGCGCCCTCCACGGGCGCGCCCTCCTCCACCCGTCCGGAGACCGGCGACTTGCCGGGCAGCGACCGGATGGTGCAGCGGCCGAGCAACTGCCGTAGAGCGAGGGGGAGTTCGGCGGCGTCGAGCGCTGTGCGAGTGGCCAGGCCGAGCACCCGGGTCGGAGCGTCCACCAGGTCGTGGGCGTCGGCGCGCTCGATCCACGTCCCGGCACCGCCCGCCCGGGACACGGCCCGGGTGATCTCGGCGGCGTCCAGGTCCGCAGGGGCCCGCAGCAGGAACTCGTCCACCGTGCCCTTCGCCAGCGGATGCGTCTGCAGGCTCAGGATGTCGACCCGCTGCCCGGCCAGCGCCGTGCACAGCGCCGCCAGCGAACCCGGCGCGTCCTGCACCGTCGTGCGCATCCGCCACAGCACGGTCTCCCCGGCGGCGGCCTGCGGGGCCGCGGTGGGCTCATCGGAGCGCCCGGCCCGTCGCCCGTGGGCGCCGGGCCGGGCGCCGGTATCGTCCGCCGGCGGGGCGTGGCCGTGGCGCCGTGCCCACCAGATGTGGAAGCCGGCCGTGGCGGCCAGGATCATCGCCGAGATCACGAGCAGGGCGGGGCCGTCGGGCCCGTGCCCGATCAGGTTGGCGACGGCGTCGGCGACGGCCACGGCCGTGAACAGCGCGGCGAGTTCGACGACGTCCCGCCGCCAGTGGTGTATGGGGCGCCCGTGCTTCGCACGGGTCACATCAGACATGTCAGGAGTCATACAGTCACTGTGAAGGAACGGTGTTGCGTGATCACGAACGCTTTGTGACTGATCGGTTAAGTGTCCTTCTGTCCCTTTTGCAGTTCTTTTTAAGGGTCCTTTGCCCGGCCCGGACCGCTCGTGTTCCGCGCTGGTCACGAGACGCGTCGGAGACGGTGCGTCCCACCCGGGTCATGCCGCCGACGGGGCGCTGCTACGTCAGGCGGCTGCCTCCTGGGTCAGCGCGATCCGTAGGCGGCGGGCCTCGGTGACCAGCCGCGACGAGCCGCGCCGCCCGGCGGTCCGGGCGAGATGTGCCAGATCGCCGCGCGCCCCCGACCGCTCGGCGCAGTCCGCGGCGACCGCCAGCAGGTCCCCGAGCCCGCGGGTGGCACTGCCGCCCGTACCGTCCGTCGCGAGGTCGGCCAGCAGGATCGGCAGCGCGTCACGGAGCACCGACCACACGGTGGCGTACGCGCCGGTCGCCGCCGCGGTGCGTATCGACTCGGCGAGCCGCAGCGGCTTGGCACAACCGCGGCGCACCAACTGGCCGAGATCGGCGCCGAGCCGCGCCGCGTCGAGCTGACCGCGCGCCGCCAGGACCAGCAGGGCGTCCACGGCGCACAGCCGGTCCTCCGGGTCCCGCGCCGCCAGCCCGTATGCCACGCACAGATGCAGGGCCTCACCCGCCTCGCCGTCGGCCTCGGCGAGCAGGGGCAGGATCGCCGCCTCCTTCCGGCTGTCGTCCACGGCGGCCGAGGCGAGGTCGCCGAGCACGCGGGCCGCCACCATCTCCCTTCGGCCGGGCAGCACCGCCGACCAGTGCTGCCGCTCCGCCCGGTCCCAGTGCGGGCAGTACGTGCGGTTCTTGAAGACGGACTGCGGATGTCCGAGCCGCCGGAACTCCGGCGGGAACTGCCCCTGTATCTCGTCGAGTTCGCCCATCTCCAGCAGGATGCGGGCGCCCACGGTCCGACGACGGCTCAGCGGGAGACGCGGGCCCTGCGCGGTGAGCCACTGGGCCAGCCGGTACCCCTCGGGTGTGCCGAGCGCCCGTGCCCGTGCCGCCGCGGTCGCCGGCGCCCCGTCGCCGCCCCGCCGGACACGCAGCAGCGCCTGGGCGAAGTCCGCCGCCCCCGGCCGGGCGTCGAGCCGCCGGTACTCGGCCAGACGTGCAACCAGTTCGTCCGGCTCCAGCAGCCCCGTCGACCAGCTCGGGGTGGCCAGCAGGAACGGCAGCGGATCGGTACGGATCCGATGGGCCACCTCCCACAGACGCGCGTCGAAGGCGCGGGACAGGGCGCGGTGCGGGCAGTCGCCCCCGCCCGGCCTCTGCTGCACCGTCGCGTGGAGCGTGGCCGTCCGCACCCGTCCGAGCAACGTCGCGAGGACGACCTCCAAGCCGTAGGGCGATTCCCGGAAGTGCCGGTCCACATGTGTGTCGGAGACGTCGGCGTCCAGCCACCAGCGCCGTGCGACAGCTGGGTGCAGGGCCTCCAGCAGTGCCTCCCGGTCGTCGTGGGCATGCCGGACCAGACCGTCCAACGCGCGCTCGAACGTGGCGACGTCGCCATCCGACGCCAGCAGGGCTCCGACCTCCTCGGCCACCTCCACCGCCGATCCCGGCGCCGGCGCGAGCCGTGAGCGCTCCGGCACCGGCGGCAGCACCTCCGCGCGGACCACCGGCGAGGAATCCACCACACCGGGGCCCAGCAGCCGCTCCGCCCGGGCGCGGGGCCCGGGACTCAACTCCGCCGCCAGCTCGGCGATCCGCTCCCGGGCCCCGTCCGAACCGTCGAGCCGGGCGAAATGCCGCTCCACCAGCTTGAGCGCGCGCTCCTGCACCTCCGTGTCCTGGTGGCCGAACGCCTGCGCCACCGCCGGCAGGAGATCGGGCGCGCTCGACGGATCGCGCTTGAGCACCTTGCCCAACAGGATGAGCTGGGCCCGGACGAGCTTCTTCTCCGGCCGGAACAGCACCCCGGAGGTCATTTCGGCGAGCTGCCGGAGCGCCGGCTCGCCGTCCAGGACGAGGGAAGCCAGTACGGACTGGGCGTGCCAAGCCACCGGCGACGCCGCGTCACGGGCCAGTGCCGTCCAGTCCGCCGACCGCTCCCGCTCCTCGTCCCGCGTCAGGTCGAGGCAGGTCAACAGCCGCAGGAACAAACGCTGGTCGGCGGCCGTGCCACCGCGCAGCAGCCTGGCCACGCAGGCGTCCACCATGAACTTGCGGTCGAGGGCGCCTTCCCGGGTGAGCCGGGCGAGTGCGCTGTACCAACTGTCCGGACCGTCACCGAACAGCCAGCCGACCCGGCCGGTCACCTCCAGGGACTCGAAGAGCGCGGCGACCATGACCGGCAGGTGCGGCTCCCGGCGGAGGCGCTCGACCACGGTGTCCCCGTGGTGCCACGCGCTCCCGATGTGCTCGAACCAGCCCGTCACATGGGCGTCGGTCGTCGGGATCTCGCAGCCCGAGAGCCGCACCAGGCCCGCCGTCAACGCGTACGGCACCCGGGAGGCGACCGGCCGCTGCGCGAGCCGGTGAGCCACGTCGCCGAGCCATTCGGGTTCACGGTCGCCCAGGACGTGCAGGAGCACGCCGGGGGAGGCCTGGGACCAGCGCATGTCGGCCGCCGCGATCCAGGTGGCCGCCCCCGCGGCCCCCGTGTGACACGCCGCGCCGGCCGCGTGCAGCGCGGGATAGGCCTTGCGGGACGGGGCGCTCCACGGAACGCCCCGCAACTCCGTGCGCAGCTCCTTCAACGCGGGCAGGCACGCTCGCCGTTCGGCATCCGTCATCCCGTCCAAGAGGCCGGTGACCTCGATCGTCTGCCCCGCCCGTACCGCTGTGACCAGTGCCTCGCGACTCATCGCACACCCCCCTCGATCCGCGTCTCCCGCTGCTCCGTCGCGCTTTTCCGCCGCACCACGCGCACCGCCAGCGCGTGCTTGCACGGTCCGCGTCCTCCTCGGTACCTGGCCCACCACAGGCAGGAGCAGCTCAGCCTCCCCGCGTCGTCGCGCACCCGGTGGACGTGGCCGTCCTCGGCGGTCACCGTGCCGAGCGAGCCGTCCAGGGCGACCGCGCCCGCGGCGACCAGGGCCCGCGCCGACCGCAGCCTCGGATTGTGACGCTCCACCCGCTCGGCGGCGTAAGGCAGTTCGCGGTGGAAGTACGCCGCCTCCGCCGTGTCGTACCCCACGCGGCCCGAGGTGCCGAGGCGGATCAGCGCGGCGCGCACCCGCTCGGCAGGCAGGCCGGAGGCGGCGGCCAGATCTCCCACGTCGACGCGCGGCTCCCAGGCCAGCAGCACGGCGATCAACTCCGCGTCCTCAGCGGCCTCGTCGGTCGCGAGGGCGTCCAGCACCCCGCCCTCCCCGGAGAACCCACGAGCGGAGTCGGGCGACAGCGTCAGCGTGAGCCGCATCCCGGGCAGGACGACCTCCCAGGCCGCGGCGCTGGTGTCACCGGTCACCGGCGGGCCGTACACCCGCAGCGCCGACGCGTGGCGCAGGACCCGCTGGAGGGCGATCAGGCGCTCCGGGCCGGGCAGGCACACCGCCCCGGGCACCGGGCGGGTCGTGGGCCGCAGGCCGCGTCCCGCCGGCACCACCCACTGGGCTCCACGCGAAGCGCCACGCGCGGTGCCGCGCGGCAGCGAGCGCAGGAAACGCACTGCCTCGGCCGCCGGCAGCTCGGCCCGCAGGTCGAAACCGGCCGCCGTCACCTGGGCCTCGGCGAACCCCCGCAACCAGCGGTCCGGCAACGGCACCTTCTTCTCGACGACAGGGCCGTCCAGCGTGGTCACCGTCATGTCGTCGGGGCCGACCCGCAGGTGCAGCGGATCGTCCGTGCCGATGCGGGAAAGTGCCTCGCGCAACCGGTTGTTGACGTCGACATTGGTCGTGCCGTGGCCGATCTCGCCGCCGTCGAGACCCGGCGTCAGGACGTCCAGGCGCGCGTACACACCGCCGCAGCCGGAGAAGGACTCGAAGCGGAGCCGGTCGCCGTTGCCCGTGACCACCGGGTCCAGGGACGCGCTCAGCTGCCGCTGGTAGTAGCGGGCCGCGGCGACGTCCGCCACCGCCAGCAGCCCGGCCGCGGCGACTTGAGGGGAGGTCAGGAAGCCCGCGAAGAAGCGCGGGTGTGCCTGGATCCCCGTAGGCGTCGCCCCCTGCGAGGTCTCAAGTCCCAGCCGCCCTCCGCCCGGTGCGGACTCCAGCGCGGAGGGTCGCGTGTAGGCCACGGCCTGGAAAGATCGCGTCATGGAAAAACCGTAGAGGTGACCACTGACAATCGGCTCTGACCTGCGCGTACTTGCGGACGGTCCGAACCGGTCAGCGCTGAGCGATCACCGCCGCGCCGGGCCGCGCGGGGCCACGCCGCGTCGGACGAGGCAGGGCGGGCCACGCCACGCCGGGCCGAGGTGGGTCGCGCTGAGCGAGGCCGCGCCGGCCGAGGTGAGCCGAACCACGCCGCGCCTCATCGACCTGAGCCACGCCGTGGCGGTCCGGTCCGCACGGCGGGCGGGCGGGCCGCGCACCGGGGGATGACTCCGGCGCGCGGACCGCCCGTTCGAGGGTACGGGAGCCGCGAGACCCTACTGGCCCACGCGCCCGGGCTGGAGCACCTTCGTGAACAGCACGGTCCCGTCCTGCTCCCGCAGCCGCACCGTGAGCTCGCCGTTGTCTCCGTCGATGTCGACCTCGCCGAAGAACTGGTAGCCGCCCGCGGGCGAGACGTTCGACGCGGTCGGTGCCTTCACGAAAACCCTCTCCGGTCCGAAGGTGCCGTCCAGCGCGCTCGCCGGGAAGGCTCCGGCGTTGAGAGGCCCGGACACGAACTCCCAGAACGGCTCGAAGTCGGTGAAGGCGGCCCGCGACGGCTGGTAGTGCTGCGCCGAGGTGTGGTGCACATCGGCGGTCAGCCAGACGGTACCGGTGATCCGCCGGTGCTTGACGAACCGCAGCAGCTCCGCGATCTGCAACTCGCGTCCGAGAGGCGCGCCGGGGTCGCCCTGGGCCACGGCCTCGATGTTCGGCTTCCCCTCGGTCGTGTCCGGCACGACCAGGCCGAGCGGCATGTCGGAGGCGATCACCTTCCACACCGCGCGCGACCGCGACAGCTCGCGCTTGAGCCATTCCAGCTGCTCGGCGCCGAGGATGCCCTGCGGGTCGGTGGTCTGGGTGTCGGGCGAGTTGGCGTTGCGGTAGGTCCTCATGTCGAGCACGAAGACGTCCAGGAGCGGGCCGTGACGCACGACCCGGTACACGCGGCCGTCCTTGTCGCCCGGCCGCAGCGTGGAGAGCGGGAAGTACTCGCTGAACGCGCGACGGGCACGCGCGGCCAGCACGTCGACGCTCTTCTCCGTGTAGCGAGTGTCCGAGGCCGCGATCACCTCACCGGGGTACCAGTTGTTGCGCACCTCGTGGTCGTCCCACTGGATGATCGACGGCACCTGGGCGTTGAAGCGCTTCAGGTTCTCGTCCAGCAGGTTGTAGCGGAAGTTGCCGCGGAACTCGGCCAGCGACTCGGCGACCTTGGACTTCTCCTCGGTCGTGATGTTCCGCCAGGTGCTGCCGTCGGGGAGCGTCGCGGTCGCCGCGATCGGTCCGTCGGCGTAGATGCTGTCCCCGCTGCAGAGGAAGAAGTCCGGATCGAGCCGGGCCATGGCGTCGTAGATGCGGTAGCCGCCGATGTCGGGGTTGATGCCCCAGCCCTGTCCCGCCAGGTCGCCCGACCACAGGAAGCGCACGCCACGCCGCCGTCCGGCGGGCGTCGTGCGGAAGGTGCCGGTCACCGGTTCGCCGGTGCGCCGCGGGTCGTCGGGGTCCGCGAGCAGGACGCGGTAGTGGATCTGCTCGCCGGCGGGCAGCCCGCGCAGCCTGGTGCTCCCCGTGAAGTCCGTGTCCGCGCCGAGCAGCGGCCCCTGCCATCTGCGCGAATGGTGGAACGACTCGGTCGCCGACGTCTCGACGATCATCCGCGCGGGGCGGTCGGAGCGGACCCACACGAGGCCGGAGTCGGCGGTCACGTCGCCCGCCTGGACGCCCCACCCCGCCTTCGGCCGTCCGGCCAGGGCGAACGCCGGTGCCGAGCCGAGCGCGGTGGGCAGGGCGATCGCCGCGGACGCGGCGAGTGAGCCGCGCAGCACGCTGCGACGACCGGGGAAGTGGCTTGGCGGACGGTGCGACATGAATGCGCCTCCTGGGACGGATCCGGCCGGTGTGCAGTGCCACAACTACTGGTGCGCCGCAGCGCACACGGAAACCACAAGTGAACAACTGGCCCCAGGGGCAGGGGAACCGCCGTTTCGGGCATGCGCACACCGATGGGCATCGCGGAACGGGACGGGACCTCCAGGGCCGTTCGCGGGCGGAGGGTCGGTGCGCTCGAGCGCACCGGGGCGGGTGCGCTCGTGGGTGGCGGGCCCGCGTGCGCTCATGCGCGCCGGGGGTGGGTGCGCGCCGACGGGATCAGTCGCGTACCGCGTCCGCCATCAGCGCCACCCCGTCCCGGATCCGCGCGGGCGACAGATGGGCGTACCCCAGCACCAGCCGCAGGCCGTCCTCGACCGCCGTCCCGTACTGCGCCAGCGGACGCACCGCCACGCCCGCCGCACGGGTGCGTTCCAGGAAACGGTCGAGTGGCCCGTACCGCTCGGGCAGCGCCGCGATGGCGTGGAGGCCGGCCGCGATGCCCGACACCTCCGTACCGGGAAAGTGCGACGCCAGCGCGGCCACCAGGGCGTCGCGCCGTTCCCGGTAGGCGCGCTGGCAGCGGCGGAGCTGCCGGTCGTAGTCCCCGCGCTCCAGGAAGCGGGCGAGGAGCGCCTGGTCGACGACCGGGTTCCCCAGGTCCATGGTGCGCTTGCGCTCGACGACCTCCTCGCAGAGCGGGGCCGGTACGAGCAGCCAGCCGAGCCGCAGGCCCGGGGCGAGGGACTTGCTGACCGACCCGGTGTAGGCGACGTGCCCCGGGTCGAGCCCCTGGAGGGCGCCCACGGGGGCACGGTCGTAGCGGAAGTCCCCGTCGTAGTCGTCCTCGATCACGAGCCCGTCCACCGAGCGCGCCCAGTCGAGGAGTTCGGCACGGCGCCGCGCCGAGCAGGCGATGCCCGTGGGGAACTGATGAGCCGGCGTCGTCACCACCGCCCGCACCCCCGAGGCCTTCAGCGGGCCGACGGCCAGTCCCTCGCCGTCGAGGGGCAGCGGTACGGTGCCGATGCCGGCGGAGGCGTACAGCGCACCGTGCTCGGGACTGCCGGGGTCCTCCACGCCGACGGTGTGCAGCCCGCGCGCGTGCAGCACGAATCCGAGCAGGGCCATGGCCTGCGCCACTCCCGAGACCACGACGATCCGTTCCGGGTCGGCGACCACGCCGCGGCGCCGGGCGAGGAGCTCGGCGAGCACGGTGCGCAGCCGGGGCAGCCCGCGCGGATCGGGGTAACCCAGGGCGCGGTGCGGCAGTTCGGCCAGCACGCCGCGGTGCGCGGTCGCCCACGCGGCGCGCGGGAACAGCGACAGGTCGGGCGTACCGGGCACGAAGTCGGCCCGCGCGCCGGAACTGCGCGGGGCCAGGTCACGCGCGCGGGGACCGGCCGCCCGGACGGCGTCACCGACCCAGGTCCCGGCACCCCGGTCGCTGCGCAGGTAGCCCTCGGCCGTCAACTGCTCGTACGCCTCGGTGACCAGGCCCCGTGACACGCCGAGGTCCGCGGCCAGCTCGCGGCTCGACGGCAGCCGGGTCCCCGGAGCGAGCCGGCCCGTGCGGACCGCCTCGCGGAGCGCCGCCTGAAGGGTGCGGCCACGCGCGCGTGCGGGGGCCGAAGCGGCCGGAAGGAGTACTTCCCAGGCGGCCGCCCACGGAGCGCCGTCCGACGGCCCGGGTCCCGCCGGTCCGCTGTGATTGGTCCCCGATGACGTCATGGAAGTGGACCTTAAACCGGACCACGCGCCTTCGTAGCGTCGCCCTCATGAACCCCACCACCGTCCGAGGCGCCCTGCTCGCCGCCTTCGCCTGCGTCCTCGTCGGAGGCTCCTTCACCGCCAACAGCGTCCTGGGCCACTATCCTTACGCCGGTGGTCAGTTCCTGCGCTACGGACTGGCCTGCCTGCTGCTGTGGCCCCTGGTCGGCCGGGGCTCCATGACGCGGCTGCGCTCCCTCGACGCGCGTCGGTGGAGCCGCCTCGCACTGCTCGCGGCCGTCGGCATGGTCGGCTTCAACCTCGCGGTGATCGCCGCCGAACGGACGGCGGAACCCGCGGTGCCGGGCGTCTTCGTGGGCTGTGCCCCGGTCGTCGTGGCCGTCGTCGTGCCCCTCCAGGAGGGACGCCGGCCTCAACGCCGCATTCTGTACGGGGCGTTGCTCGTGGCACTGGGCGCCTTCACGGTCCAGGGGTGGGGCCGCACGGACGCCGCGGGTATTGCCTGCTCCGTGGGGGCGTTGTGCGGCGAGGTGGGCTTCGCGGTCCTCGCCGTACCCGTCCTGCGGCCGCTGGGGCCAAGGCTGTTGTCGGCCACCGTCTGCGGGATCGCCGCCGTCGAGTCGGCCGTGGCGGGGCTGCTCACGGGCGGCAGCGCGTGGTTGCGGGTGCCGGACGCCACCGAGACCGCCGCGCTGCTGTGGCAGGCGGCGGTCGTCACGGTCGTCGGGTTCGTGTGCTGGTACATGGGCATGCAGCGCATCGGCGCGGAGCGCGCGACCCTGTTCTCCGGCCTCATCCCCGTCGCGGCGGCGTGCAGCGCGCCGCTCGTCGGCACGGGCGTCTACGGAGCCGCGCAAGCCGTCGGAAGCGGGCTGGTGGGCGCCGGAGTCGCCCTCGGCTCCGGTGCCCTGGCCTTCGTCGGCCGCCGTTCAGCGGCTGCCGTCGAGGATGACGCGGGCGACGAGCGCGGGATCGTCGTTCATCGGGACGTGTCCGCAACCGGGCAGCCGCACCAGCCGGGCACGCGGAATGATGTGCTTGGCGCGGACCCCCTGGCGGCGCACCAGCAGTCGGTCACGGCTTCCCCAGGCCACGGTGACGGGAAGGCCCGGGACGTCGTCCGTGAACTGGACCGTGGTCCCCGCCCTGAGGGTCTCGGCGAATCCCTCGGCGTGGGCCAGTGCCAGGGTCTCGGCGACGACGGCCTCGGGTGAACGGCGTCCCGGCCGGGCGTAGATGGTGCTCGTCAGCGCCGTCCGTCCGGCGGCCGACCGCGACAGCCGCTCGACCACCGGGAGCGGCAGCCGCCTGGCCCCCTGCCGCATGGCGCTCAGCACCCCGAACGCGTAGCGCCGCTCGACCGGCGACCAGAAGCCGGCGGGCGAGAGCGCCGTGACGGACCGCACGAGCTTCTCGCGGCCCAGTTCCAGGGCCAGCAGCCCGCCGAGCGAGTTGCCCGCCACGTGCGGCCGTTCGATGCCGAGTGCCTCGCAGAGCGCGCCGAGTGCGGGCACCACCGTCGACAGGTCGTAGGTGAGCCCGTCGGGCAGCGCCGGGGACTCTCCGAAGCCGGGCAGGTCGACGGCTATGACGTCACGTTCGGCGGCCAGGATGTGGAGCACCGGGTCCCAGGCCTGCCGGTGGTGACCGATCCCGTGGAGCAGCAGGAGCGGTTCACCGGTGCCCACGCGCGCGTAGGAGACGGTGACGGTCCTGGGGCCGCGCGAGGTGGGGAGGCTGAACGAGACCGTGGCGGACATGGGGCTGCTCCTCGTCTGGGACGCATGGGAACGCTGACGGACAGTCTTGTAGACAGCTTGTCAGCAACTGCTACCGACGGGTAGCCCCCACGCCGAGAACCCTGGGACGCGGACTCGCGGACACCGGGATTCGCGGACATGCGGACACGGGGACGCGCGCATGCCTCCATGCGTCCCCACGGGTGCGTACTGACCTGCACGCGTCCCCGCGTGGAGGTGCTGAGTGAGTGCGGTGCGCGCCCTCGCGTCCCGGGTCCGTCACGCCCGAGCGGCCCCCGCGCTCACCGTCCTCAACGCGCCCTGCGCACCTCCACGTTGAACTCGGGGTGCCCGATGTGCTGGAACAGGGTCAGCCACAGCGGCAGCATCATCTCCGCGGCCCGGGCCGTGCGGATGCCGCCGAGATCGATGACGCGGTGCGGAGGCCAGCCGAACTCCCCGAGCAGCGCCGTCACCTGCTCCTTCGCGCTCTGGTCCTCACCGGACACGAAGATCTGGTGCTCCCCGGGCACCAGCGCCGGGTCCACCATCAGATAGCAGTTGATGGTGTTCAGGCTCTTCACCACGCGCGTGTTCGGGAAGGCCCGCTGGATCTGCTCACCCACGCTGTCCGACTCGACCGGGGCCAGACGCACCTGCCCCTCCTCGAAAGCGATGGGGTTGGACACGTCGAGGACGATCTTTCCGTCCAGATGTGCCTCGTCGACGGAACGCAGCACGGTGAGGGCGACCCGCCCGCCCACCGCGTTCACGACGACCTCGCCGAAGGCCGCCGCCTCCGCGAACGTCCCGTGGCCCGCGCCGGGGCCCATGCTGTCGGCCCACTCCACGGCTGCCGGATTGTCCTTCACCCGCGAACCCAACGACACCTCGTGACCCAGTTCGATCAGCTTGCCGCCGAGGGTGCGTCCCACTTCGCCCGTGCCCAGAACCGCGTACCGCATCGTCACTCCTCCAGGGTCGGGGCCGCCGGCCACCGGTGGCCCGCGGGTCATTCTGCTCCGGCGGCGACCGATTCCGCCTGGACATGAGGGGA
This sequence comes from Streptomyces sp. NPDC025784, assembly GCF_055558435.1. Taxonomy (NCBI): domain Bacteria; kingdom Bacillati; phylum Actinomycetota; class Actinomycetes; order Kitasatosporales; family Streptomycetaceae; genus Streptomyces; species Streptomyces sp. NPDC025784. The sequence continues at coordinate 273,641 of NZ_JBVHMN010000010.1, read as the reverse complement.
TGCGTCGGGTGGGATGGAGCCGTGGCACCCGACACGGCGACCGACGTCTTCGAAGAGCACCGCCCCCTGCTGACGGGGGTGGCCTACCGCATGCTCGGCAGGGTCGCCGACGCGGAGGACGTGGTGCAGGAGGCCTGGCTGCGCTGGTCCGGCGCCGACCGCTCGGACGTGCGCGAGCCGCGCGGCTATCTGGTCCGCGTCACCACCCGGCTCGCCATCGACCGGCTGCGCCAAGTGCAGACGCGCAAAGAGGCGTACGTGGGGCCGTGGCTTCCCGAGCCGTACGTCACGCACTTCGCGGACACCGTCCCCGACAGCGCGGAGCGGGCCGTCCTCGCCGACTCCGTCTCGCTCGCCGTCCTCGTCGTCCTGGAGTCCCTCTCGCCCCTGGAGCGGGCCGTCTTCGTCCTGAGGGAGGCGTTCGGCTACCCGTACGCGGACATCGCCGCCGTCCTCGACCGCGAGGAGCCCGCCGTGCGCCAACTCGCCGGGCGGGCGCGCAGGCACGTCGACGAACGCCGGCCGCGCTACGAGGTCGACCCCGCCGAACGCCGCGATCTCACCGAGCGGTTCCTCGCCGCCGCCGCGGACGGCGACCTGGAAGGGCTCATGGCCATGCTGGCCCCCGACGTCCGCCTCGTCGGCGACAGCGGCGGGCGGTCGCAGGCCCCGCTGCGGGTCATCGAGTCCGCCGACAAGGTGGGGCGGTTCCTGCACGGCGCCGCGAAGAAGGGCGTACCGCACGTCTCGTTCCGCTTCCTGGAGATCAACGGCGGCCCCGCGCTCGTGATCATGTCCGGTACGAAGCCCGACAGTGTCTTCCAACTGGACGTCGCGGACGGCCGGATCCAGTGCATCTACATCATGCGCAATCCGGAGAAGCTGCTGACGCTCGACGTCGAATGAGCCGCACCCGCGGCTGAGCCGCCGCGGGCCGGGCGCGGCGGCCCGCGGCGGCGCGCGCCGTCCGGATCGACCCTGTACGTGCTCGAAAGCCCCCGTCCTCCGGACGGGGGTTTTCGGCGTTGTGTCCGGAAGGTCGCCCCGTGAGAACGCCCCGTGAACGCTCTGCGGCAACACGCCTGTGCACTGCGTAAGGGATCGAGGATTGGTCTTGACCAAGGGTGGGGGCGGGCCTATCGTCGCAGAGATAGTGCAAGAACCTTTAATAAACAAGGGCGCTAAAACGCCGCCGGGACACGGCGATTGCGGAGGACAGGGTGGGGACCACGCAGTTGGAATCGGTGCCGGAGCCTAAGTACTGGCATCTCAAGACCGTGCTCAGTGAGGCGCTGGACTCCGAGTTCTCGGTCGGCGAGATCCTGCCCAACGAACGTGACCTGGCAGCCCGCTTCGGCGTCGCCCGGGCCACCCTGCGGCAGGCTCTCGAACAGCTCGAACTGGAAGGCAGGCTCCAGCGCCGCCGTGGTGTCGGCACCACCGTCGCGCCGCCGCGCGTGGGCGTGGCCGTGGGATCCGAACAGCACACCTGGCCCGGTGCGGCCGGCGACGCGTGGCAGGCCACGGACTGCACGATGGCGGCGCCGCCCGCTTCGGTGGCCGGCATCCTGGAGACGGCACACGGCGAACAGGTCCACACGGTGCGCCGCTCCCGGGTGACCCACGGTCAGCAGGTCGCCGCCGAGCTGCTCTACGTGCCGGCGTCCTCGGTCCCGGACCTGTCGGCCATAGACGCACCCTCGGGTGCGGCACGCGCGCGTGCCGTGCTGCGCGAGCTCCAGCGGCTGGACCTGGAGAACCAGGACAGGGCGGTGGAGCTCGGTTCGGCGCGCGCGGACGACGCCAAGGAACTGGACCGGCTCCCCGGAGCTCCCGTGCTCGTCGTCACGACCCGGTTCTTCGCCGAGGGGCGTACCGCCGCGGTCTCCGTCGCCACGTACCGGGCCGACACCTGCCGGCTGACCTTCGGTGACTCCGGCGGGGTCGAGATACACCACGACCCGGAGCGCCGCGCCTCCTGAGCCGCACGTCGCGCCCCGGTCACGCCCGGGGCGCGGCGCGCTTCGCGGGTCAGCGGCGGGCCGTCACGGTGCCCTCGACCGCGAACAGTTGCTCCTCCACGTGATCGAGGGCCAGCCGCAGGGCACCCGTCGCCACGGCGGCCTCGCCCAGCATCGACAGCGTCACCTTCGGCGGGCGCAGGCAGTAGCGTGCCAACTCGCGCCGCAGCGGCTCCAGTACGCCGTCCAGCCCGGCCGCCCAGCCGCCGATGACGACCAGTTCGGGGTCGAGGGCGAGGACGAGCGCCGCCACGTCGTGCACCAGGCGCTGGATGAACCGGTCGACGGCCGCGCGGGCCCGCTGGTCGCCGTTCCGCGCGAGGGCGAAGACCTCGGCCACGGCCTGCTCGTCCAGCGGGTGCAAGGGCTCGTCCGTCGTGGACAGCAGGGTCTCCGGGGTGACGTCGCGCCCCAGCAGATGCAGCGCGCCGATCTCGCCGGCCGCGCCGCCGTACCCGCGGTGCAGCCGGCCACCGATGAGCGACCCGGCGCCCGGACTCAGTCCCGCGAGGACGAACACCACGTCGTCGGACTCGGTGGCCGCGCCCTTCCAGTGCTCGGCGACCGCCGCCGTGTTGGCGTCGTTCTCGACCAGCACCGGGCACTTGAAGGAACGGCTCAGCCGTTCGCCCAGCCGCAGGCCCGTCCACTCGGGCAGCGCCGTGCCCAGCCGCACGGTGCCGTCCGCCTCGACGATCCCGGGGCTGCCCACGCCGACCGCACGCAGGGAGTTGCGGGAGACGCCCGCCCGGCGCAGCAGCTCCGCGACGGCGACCCGCAGCCGTTCGAGCCGCTCGTCCGCGGACGCGGTCTCGTCGACGTCCTTCGCCATGGCGCCCATGACCCGGCCGTCCAGGTCGGCGAGGAGCGCGGCGACCCGGTGCGGGCCGATCTCCAGGCCCAGCAGATGGCCGGCCTCGGCCCGGAAGCGGAACCTGCGCGCCGGACGCCCCTGGCGCCGTGCGGCGCCTTCCTCGGCCGCCTTCTCGACGACGAGCCCGTTCTCGATGAGGCCCTCGACGACGCCCTCGACCGTCGGCCGGGACAGTCCGGTCACCCGGGTGATCTCGGTGAGGGTCGCACAGTCCGTGGCGCGCAGTGCGTGCAGCACCACCGCGGAATTGATCCTTCGCAGCAGAGAGGGGTCCCCGCCGGTCAACCGCCCCAACGTCCGTCCTCCCAGCTCGCGCGCGTGTTGGGCGGATCGTACTCGGCGGGGCGCACCCCGGCGAGTGCCGGGACCCCTTCACGGCCCACGCGTCATGATCAGCCCGGTGCCACGAACCCCGATTCGTACGCCGCGATGACCGCCTGGGTGCGGTCCCGGGCCCCCAGCTTCGCCAGTACGGCACTGACGTGGGACTTCACCGTCTCGGTGCCGACGGTCAGCCGTGCGGCGATCTCCGCGTTCGACAGACCCCTGGCCATCAGGCGCAGGACCTCCGCCTCCCGCTCGGTCAGCGCGGCCCGCTCCATGGCGGCCCGGGCAGCGGGATTGCCCGAGGTGTCGCCGTACTCGGCGGCCAACTGCCTTACGGAGGAGGGGAACAGCAGCGACTCGCCCTCGGCGACCAGTCGCACCGCGTGCACGATCTCGGCCGGCCGCGCCCGCTTCAGGAGGAACCCGTCCGCTCCCGCGCGCAGCGCCTCGTAGACGTACTCGTCGTTCTCGAACGTCGTCACCACGAGGATCTTCGGCGGATCGCTCACCGTGCGCAGCACCGCGCGCGTCGCCTCGATACCGTCCAGAAGGGGCATACGGACGTCCATGGCGACCACGTCGGGACGCAGCTGCCGCACCAGGGGGATCACCGCGGCACCGTCCGCCGCCTCCCCGACGACCTCGATGTCGGGCTGCGCCTCCAGGACGGCGCGCAGACCCGCGCGTACGAGGGGTTCGTCGTCGACGAGAAGAACGGTGACCGGCATCCGGCCAGCCTAGATCAACTCAGCGGCAGCTCTACATGCACCTGCCATTCGCCCTGGTCCGGACCCGTCCGCGCACGACCGCCGAGCAGCGCGGCCCGTTCCCGTATGCCGCGCAGCCCGCTGCCCCGGCCGGGCCCCGGTACGTCCGAGGTCAGCAGATTGCGGACCTCCAGGTCCAGCGACTCGTCCCGGACTTCGACACGTACCTGGACGGGGACGCCGCCCGCGTGCCGCAGCACGTTGGTGAGCGACTCCTGGAGGATGCGGTAACCCTCCCGGGACACCGGACCGGGCACCGTGTCCAACGGGCCCCTGACCTCGGCGTCGACCTTGGCCCCGGACGCGCGCGCGGACTCCAGGAGCCGGTCGGCGTCGGCCAGCGTGGGGCGGCTGCTCACCGGCCGCTCCGCCTCCCGCAACACCCCCAGCACGCGCTCCAGATCCTCCAGGGCGGCGCGGCCCGTGTCCTCGATGGCCGCCAGTGCTCGCTCGGTGAAGGCGGGGTCACCGGCCGCGCGGGCCGCTCCGGCCTGGACCACCGCGACGGTCAGCGCGTGTCCGATCGAGTCGTGGAGCTCGCGGGCGATCCGATTGCGCTCCAGCAGCTGCTCGGTGCGCTCCTCCAGTGCCGCGAGCCGCTCGGTGGGGGAGGGGCCGAGGAGTCGGCGCGCGATCGCCGTGATCAGCTCACCGAACCCGACGACCACGCCGTACAGCGCGAGCAGCGGCAGCGGGACGAGCAGCGCGTACGCCCAGTGCGGATCGGTATGGAGGGTCACGATCGGGGTGTCGATCGACACGGATCGGAACGAGGCCTGGGTGAGGACGACCGCCGTCGCCGGCAGCCAGACCGTGGCGGGCGCCAGGACCCACCCGAGGACCATGCGCGCTTCCAGCCAGAGTACGGTCCGCAGCCGGTCGCGCCAGGTGACCGCGGGCGAGAGGGAGAAGGCCGACTCCGAGCCCTCCCGCCCGCCGGGCGCCAGCATGTAGCGCGCCTGTACTCCCTCACCTCGGCGCACCGCGGGGATCAGCCCCAGCGGGACGAGCACGGCGGCCGGCACCCACGGCTTCGACATGTCGATGAACAGCCACACGGAGACGAACAGCATCGGCACCCACAGGTGCAGCAGTCGTGTGTACGTCGTCCCCCGGACCAGCGGGCGCAGAAAGCGGGCCATTGCGTCATCGTGCCAGGAGCCACTGACAACGGACCTCCCCCGAGCGGGGGAGACGATCTCCACCGGCGGGGGAGGCCCTACCCGGTCGGCACCGGCCACGCTGTCGCCATGACCAGCATCGACGTCCAGGACCTGACCAAGGAGTACGGCACCAAGCGCGCCGTCGACCACCTCACCTTCAGCGTTCTCCCGGGCCGGGTCACGGGATTCCTCGGTCCCAACGGCGCCGGAAAGTCCACCACCATGCGACTCGTGCTCGGCCTCGACCGGCCCACGTCCGGTACCGCCACCGTCGGAGGCCGTGCCTACGCCACGCTCGACGAGCCCCTGCGCCATGTGGGCGCCCTGCTCGACGCGCAGGCCGCACACGGTTCGCGGACCGCCCGCGACCATCTGAGGGCACTCGCCGCGAGCAACCGCATCCCCGAACGCCGGGTGGACGAGGTGCTGGAGCAGTCGGGACTCGGCTCCGTGGCCCGGCGCCGGGTCAAGACGTACTCCCTGGGGATGCGTCAGCGCCTCGGCATCGCGGCCGCCCTCCTGGGGGACCCGCCGGTGGTGCTGCTCGACGAGCCGTCGAACGGGCTCGACCCCGAAGGGATCATCTGGATCCGGGAGTTGCTGCGCGAGCTGGCCCGCGAGGGCCGCACCGTCCTCGTCTCCAGCCATCTCATGAACGAGACCGCGTCCTTCGCCGACCACCTGGTGGTCCTCGGCCGCGGGCGGCTCCTGGCGGACATGCCCATGCGGGAGTTCATCCACGCGCGCGTGCAGCCCCGGGTGCGCGTGCGCACCACGGACGCAGCCGCGCTGGGCGACCTGTTCGCCCGGCACGGCATCGAGGCCGTCGAGGGCGAGGGCGGCCGCTGGACGGCCTTCGACGCACGCGTGGAGGACATCGGCCGCCTCACCTCGGCCGCGCGCCTCCCGATCCTCGAACTCGCCTCGGAGGAGGCCACGTTGGAGCAGGCCTATCTGGATCTGACGGGCGCCGAGACCGAGTTCGCCGCCACCCCGACCACGCCGCAGACTCAGGAGGCCTGACCATGACGTTCGCACCCGCACTCCGCTCGGAGTTGATCAAGATCCGTACGCTGCGGTCGCTCCTGTGGGGACTGGCCGCCGTCCTCCTCGCGACCACCGCCTTCTCCGCACTCGCCGGACTGGACGACTCCGGGGAGGAGTTCGACCCGCTGTTCTCCACGTTCTTCGGCGTCAGCTTCGGACAGATCGCGGCGATCACCTTCGGCGCGCAGGCGGTCTCGGCGGAATTCCAAGGAGGTGCCCTGCGCCTCTCGCTCGCCGCGGTTCCCGACCGCGTGCGCTGGTTCGCGGCCAAGGCCGTGGCCGTGGGCGGCCCCGCCCTCGTGATCGGCCTGGTCTCCGGGGGCGTGAGCACGGTCGTGGGCACGGCGGTGCTCGGCTCCAGGGCGAGCACGCTCACGTGGGGCGAGGAACTGCGCGGGGCTGTCGGCTGCGGCATCTATCTGGCGCTGATGGCCCTCTTCGCGGCGGGAATCGCGGCCGTCCTGCGCAGTGGAGTCGCCACATTGAGCATCCTGATCCCGTTCCTCCTGATCGTGTCCTTCGTCGTCGGTGGAGCGTCGGGAACCGTGGCGGACTTCCTGCCGGACAAGGCGGGCCAGGTGGTGCTGCACAAGACGTGGGACGGCGTCCTCGGCCCCTGGACGGGGCTCGGCGTCACTGCGCTCTGGGCGGCGGCGGCCCTCGCGGCCGGAGCGTGGAGTATGCGGCGCCGGGACGCCTGACGGGACGCCAATTGTCAGTGGCAGCCGCTTTACTGGATGTCATGACCAGCGCGCAGCACCTCGCCACGATCGAGCGGCTGTGCTCCGCGGACTTCCCGGCGGAGCACGGCCGGTCGGACGTCGGCACCGCAGGACCCGGTTACCACATAGCCGAACTGGCGACGAGCGAGGACTTCTGGGAGGACGACGGCACGGCGTGGGAGGAGACGGAGGAGCAGTACGAGGCCGACCGGGACGGTCTGTCGGAGCTGCTCACCCGCCGCTGGGGAGCACCTCAGCGGGTCAGTCTGAGAAGCGTGTTCGGGCGGACGGCGAGCGGTGAGGACATACCCGAGCCGTGGGGCGACCTGAGTTCGCACGTACCGGACGTGCACCTGTGGAAGGCCGATCACCACGACCGCTGGGTGGCCCTCGGAGTCTCCCACTGGGACAAGGAGCTGCCGTTCCAGCTGCTCGCCGTCATCACGGACATCGACCCACCCTGACCCGTCGGACCCACCCTGACCCGTCGGACCCGTCGGACCCGTCGGACCCGTCACTTCGGGCCCGTCACCTCTCGGCGGCGGCCTCCCGCAGCCGGGCGTACTCCTCGGCCATCGTCGCCGCCGTCCAATGAGCGTTGAGCCCACTGGGGTTGGGCAGCACCCACACGCGGCTCGCTCCGATCGTCCGTTCCTGCGGCCCCACCCGGGCCCCGCGCTCACCGAACGCGGCCCGGTAGGCGGTCACGCCCACCACGGCCAGCCACCGCGGCCGCAGCCGCTCCACCTTGGCGGCCAGCAGCAGCCCGCCCTCGCGGTACTCGTCGGCACCGAGTTCGTCGGCACGGGCGGTGGCCCGCGCCACCACATTGGTGATGCCGAGCCCGTAGGACAGCAGCTCCTGCTGTTCCGCCGGCTTCATCAGCCGGGGAGTGAAGCCGGAAAGGTGCAGCACCGGCCAGAAGCGGTTGCCGGGGCGGGCGAAGTGGTGACCCGTCGCGGCCGTCATCAGACCCGGATTGATACCGCAGAACAGCACCTCGAGGCTGTCCGCGACGACATCCGGCACCAGACGGTCGCGGGCGGCCTCGAGGTCCGCGGGTGTGAGCCGTGTCAGAGGATCGCTCCCGGCGTGTAGCCGGCGGCCTCCGGGTGCTGCTTCACGATCTCCTCGACCCGGCCCACGACGGCGGCGACCTGGTCGGCCGCCGCGCCGGTGAAGGACAGCTTGTCCGCCATCAGCTCGTCGAGCTGGGTGCGGCCGAGCGGGATGCGCTCGTCCGCGGCGAGCTTGTCGAGCAGTTCGTTGCGCTCGGCGCCCTGCTCCCGCATGGCGAGGGCGGAGGCGACGGCGTTCTCCTTGATGGCCTCGTGCGCGACCTCGCGGCCGACGCCCGCGCGCACCGCGCCCATCAGGACCTTCGTCGTCGCGAGGAACGGCAGGTAACGGTCCAGCTCCCGCGCGACGACGGCCGGGAACGCGCCGAACTCGTCGAGCACGGTGAGGAAGGTCTCCAGCAGGCCGTCCAGCGCGAAGAAGGCGTCGGGCAGCGCGACCCGGCGCACCACGGAACAGGACACGTCGCCCTCGTTCCACTGGTCGCCCGCCAGCTCGCCCGTCATCGACGCGTAGCCGCGCAGGATGACCATCAGGCCGTTGACGCGCTCGCAGGAGCGGGTGTTCATCTTGTGCGGCATCGCCGAGGAACCCACCTGGCCCGGCTTGAAGCCCTCCGTGACCAGCTCGTGCCCGGCCATCAGGCGGATCGTCTTGGCCAGCGAGGACGGGGCCGCCGCCAGCTGCACGAGGGCCGTGACGACCTCGTAGTCGAGGGAGCGCGGGTAGACCTGGCCGACGGAGGTGAAGGCCTGCGAGAAGCCGAGGTGCCCGGCGATGCGCTGCTCCAGGTCCGCGAGCTTCGCCGCGTCCCCGCCCAGCAGGTCGAGCATGTCCTGAGCCGTACCGACCGGGCCCTTGATGCCACGCAGCGGGTAGCGGCCGATCAGCTCCTCGACCCGGGCGTACGCGACGAGCAGCTCGTCCGTGGCGGTCGCGAAACGCTTGCCGAGGGTGGTCGCCTGGGCGGCCACATTGTGCGAGCGGCCGGCCATGACCAGCTCGGCGTACTCGCCGGCGAGCTTGCCGAGACGCGCCAGCACGGCCACCGTGCGGTCGCGCATCAGCTCCAGCGACAGCCGGATCTGCAGCTGCTCGACGTTCTCGGTGAGGTCGCGGGAGGTCATGCCCTTGTGCACGTGCTCGTGCCCGGCGAGGTCGTTGAACTCCTCGATCCGCGCCTTCACGTCGTGGCGGGTGATCTTCTCGCGCTCGGCGATCGACGCGAGGTCGACCTGGTCGAGGACGCGCTCGTAGTCGGCGATGGCGGCGTCCGGAACCTCGATCCCGAGGTCCTTCTGGGCCCGCAATACGGCCAGCCAGAGCTGACGCTCCAGCTTGACCTTCTGCTCGGGGGACCAGAGCGTGGCGAGCTCGGCGGAGGCATAGCGTCCGGCGAGGACGTTGGGGATACGGGGCTTTGCAGGCGCAGCAGTCACGTGTACGGATTCTACTGGCGATTCCTGCAGGCCAGCGCCGCGGGGTTGTTCGTGGGAAGCTACGAGTCCGGCGCCGACCCGTCCGCGATCTCGGCCAGGATGTCACCGTGGCAGAGCTCGGGGGCGCACCAGCAGGCCAGGGTCTTCCCGCGCAGAGCGGGCACCAGCTCCAGCAGCTCGGGCCGTTCCAGCAGATACGCCCGGTACTTCACCATCACCTCGGCGCGGGTGCCGTCGCGCCGCTTGGTGGCGGTGTCGGGCGCGAACGGGTTGTACAGCGGATGCTGCGGAAGGTCCCAATGGCCCATGGTCCAGCGGCGGCCCACGTAGACGAGATCGTCGGGGGCGGTTTCCAGCCGGGGACCGAACTCGCGGATGTGGCCCTTCAGGTTGATCACGGTCGTGGGCACGGGGCTCCCTTCAGCGGTACGTCTCCTGTGTACCCCACCGCGCCGTTCGGGCGTCGGCGGCTATGCCGCCGGCCCCTCGTACGGCAGCAGCTCCGGACGCTTCGCCGGGCGGCCGTCGCCGGAGGACCGGCCGGTCAGCCGGCGTCCGATCCACGGCAGCAGGTGCTGCTTGGCGAACCGCGCGTCGGCGGTGCGGCGGGCGAGCCAGCGCGGTGGGGCCGTGGCCGCCATCGGCGTCCGCCAGGCGGTGTCCTCCGGTTCGTGGCCGAGGGTCTGCCACACGGCTTCCGCGACCCTGCGGTGTCCCTCGGGCGTCAGGTGGAGCCGGTCCACGTCCCACAGACGGGGGTCGGCGAGCGAAGGCGCTCCGTAGAGGTCCACCACGAGCGCGCCGTGCCGTGCCGCGAGGTCGTCGACACAGGCGAAGAGCTCCTCCATGCGGGGCCGGAAGCGTTCGAGCACCGGACCGTTGCGGCCCGGGCTGCGCATCAGCACCAGCTGTTCACAGGCGGGGGCCAGCCGCTCCACGGCCTCCTCCAGGAGACCGCGGACGCGCCCCATGTCGACCTTGGGCCGCAGCGTGTCGTTGAGCCCGCCGACCAAGGTGATGACGTCGGGCCGCATCGCGGCTGCCACGTCCACCTGCTCGGCGACGATCTGCTGGATGAGCTTGCCGCGCACCGCGAGGTTGGCGTAACGGAAACCGGGCGTTCGGGCCGCCATCCGGCTCGCGAGGAGATCGGCCCATCCGCGGTACGAACCGTCGGGCAGCAGATCCGACATTCCCTCGGTGAAGGAGTCGCCGACCGCGACGAGGCTGGTGTAGGTGGCATGTGTTTGCATGGCGCCAAAGATGGTAACCCGATCACATACTTGTCGGTCGGTCGGGCCGTCGCCCCGCCCCACCTCGACCGGAGGCGCGGGGCGCGCGTCCCCCTCGGGATCCGCCCTTTCGGCGTGAACGTCCGGCGGGCGCGCCACGTTCGGGACCCGGAGCGGCCCCCGGGGCCCCGACGCCCGGGGAAGCCCCGGCGCGTCGGAGCGCACGGCAGGCCCACCCGCGCCCGGCCGGACCACCGGGGTCCGCGACGGCCCGCCCGGTGGGCCTCCGCTAGGCCGGCTGACCGAACAGTTCCCGCAGGACGTCCTCCATGGTGATCAGCCCCGCGAGCCGCCCGTCGCTGCTCATGACCGCCGCGAGATGCGTGCGGCTGCGGCGCATGGCCGTGAGGACGTCGTCGAGCGGGGTGCTCTCGCGGACCCGTGCGATGGACCGCATGTCCTGGACACGGAACGGCAGGTCGCGCGGCGTCGCGTCGAGCGCGTCCTTGACGTGCAGGTAGCCCACGATGCGACGGCCGTCGTCGACGACGGGGAAGCGGGAGAAGCCCGACTCGGCGGACAGCCGCTCCAGCTGCTCCGGGGTGACGCCCACGCGCGCGTAGACGACGCGTTCCAGTGGCAGCACCACGTCGCGCACCGGCCGGCGGCCGAGCTCCAGGGCGTCGTGCAGCCGCTCCTTGGCGCGGTCGTCGATGAGCCCCGCGGCACCGGAGTCCTGCACCAGCCGGGCCAGCTCGTCGTCGGAGAAGGTCGCGGAGACCTCGTCCTTCGCCTCCACCCGCAACAGCTTGAGCAGCCCGTTCGCGAACGCGTTGACCGTGAAGATCACCGGGCGCAGTGCCCGGGAGAGCGCGACCAGCGGCGGGCCGAGCAGCAGCGCCGTGCGCACCGGTTCCGCGAGCGCGATGTTCTTCGGCACCATCTCGCCGAGGAGCATGTGCAGATACGTCGCCAGGGTCAGCGCGATGACGAACGAGACGGCGTGACCGGCGCTCGACGACACGCCCATCGCGTGGAACGCGGGCTCCAGCAGGTGGGCGATGGCGGGCTCGGCGACGATGCCGAGGACCAGCGTGCACAGGGTGATGCCGAGCTGTGCGGCGGCGAGCAGCGCCGACACGTGCTCCAGCCCCCACAGCACGCTGCGGGCCCGCCGGTCGCCCTGCTCGGCGTGCGGCTCGATCTGGCTGCGGCGCACCGAGATCAGCGCGAACTCGGCGCCCACGAAGAAGGCGTTCACGACGAGTGTCGCGAGGCCGATCAGCAGTTGTACGGCGGTCATCGCGCCCCCTCCTCCTCGTCGATCGGCGCGTGCATCAGTACCCGCGCGGCGCGTCGCCCGGAGGCGTCCACCACGTCGAGCCGCCAGTCGGCGACGTCGACGGTGTCGCCCACGGCGGGAATGCGGCCGAGCTCGGCGGCGACGAAGCCGGCGAGCGTCTCGTACGGGCCCTCGGGCACCCGCAGGCCGACCCGCGCGAGCTGGTCGATGCGGGCGGAGCCGTCGGCCGAGTACAGCTCGCGGCCGTCCTCGTCCTGGCCGACCGGGGCGAGGTCCGGTGTCTCGTGCGGGTCGTGCTCGTCCCGCACCTCGCCGACGACCTCCTCGACGATGTCCTCCAGGGTGGCGACCCCGGCCGTCCCGCCGTACTCGTCGATGACCACGGCCATGGTGCGCTTGCCGGACAGCCGGTCGAGCAGCCGGTCGACGGTCAGTGATTCGGGGACGAGGAGGGGCTCGCGCACGATCTGGGAGACGGACGTCTGAGCGCGACGTTCGGCCGGCACGGTCAGCACGTCCTTGATGTGCGCGACGCCGACGACCGCGTCGAGGCTGCCGCGGTACACGGGGAAGCGGGACAGGCCCGTGGCCCGGGTCACGTTCGCCACGTCCTCGGCGGTCGCCTGGACGTCCAGCGCGATGACCTGGACGCGCGGGGTCATCACGTTCTCCGCGGTCAGGTCGGCCAGGTTCAGCGTGCGCACGAAGAGCTCGGCGGTGTCCGCCTCCAGGGCGCCCTCCTTGGCGGAGTGCCGGGCGAGTGCCACCAGCTCCTGCGGACCGCGCGCGGAGGCCAGCTCCTCGGCGGGTTCGAGGCCGAAGCGGCGTACGACACGGTTGGCGGTGTTGTTCAGGTGCGTGATGAACGGGCGGAACGCGGCACTGAACCAGCGCTGCGGTGTCGCCACCCGCTTGGCCACGGCGAGGGGGGAGGAGATCGCCCAGTTCTTGGGCACGAGCTCGCCGACGACCATCAGGAAGATCGTCGACAGTGCCGTACCGATGACGAGGGCCACCGACTGCGACGCGGAGGGGGAGATGCCGACGGCTTCCAGCGGACCCGCGATCAGTTTCGCGATCGAGGATTCCGAGAGCATGCCGACCACCAGGTTGGTGACGGTGATGCCGAGCTGGGCGCCGGAGAGCTGGAAGGTGAGGCTCCGCACGGCCTTGAGGGCGCCGGACGCACCGCGTTCACCGCGCTCCACGGCGCGCTCCAGCTCGCTGCGCTCCACGGTGGTCAGCGAGAACTCCGCCGCGACGAAGGCGCCACAGGCGAGGGACAGCAGCACCGCCACCAGAAGGAGGAGCACTTCGGTCATCGGGTCACCTCCGTCCCATGGTCGGCCAGGGACGGGAGGACCGCGCGACGTCGGCGGTCGCCGTGCGGGGCACGGCATCGGCTACTGGGAGGCTCGCCCATGGGCGGACGCTCACACCTTTCATGTGTCATCGGACGATCGAGTGATCTTCCAATAGTAAAGGACGGGCAAAGTGTTCCGGCCGGGGGTGTCCCCGGGCGGTGAGCCCCCCGGCCGCACCTCTCAGCCGGAGAGCGGCTTCACCCAGCGCCGCCAGTGTTCTTCGGACCGGTACCCGGCCGCGCGCCAGGCATGGTGCGCGGTCTCGTTCCGCTGAAGCACCATGGCATCCCCGCGCCGCCCTCCGAGCCGTACGAAGCGGTCCTCCGCGGCCGCGAGGAGCGCGGAGCCGATGCCGAGCCGGCGCCGTTCCGGGTGCACCGCCAGCCGGTACAGATGGCACCGCCACCCGTCGAAGCCCGCGATCACCGTGCCGACGAGTTCTCCGTCGCGCTCGGCGAGGATCAGCGCCTCCGGGTCGCGGGCCACCAGCCGTTCGACGCCGTCCCGGTCGTCGCTGATGCTCGTCCCCTCCGCGGCCACCTTCCAGAAGCCCAGCACGGTGTCGACGTCGGCGGGCGCGGCGGCCCGTATCCGCAGCTCAGTCATGCGGCGATCCCATCACCCGGTCCGGACGGTGGCACGGAATTCCATCATCCGGACACCGCCGTCGCCGAGGACGCGCGGGGTGCGCGAGGCGGGCTCTCATTCGCCGCGCAGCGCCTCGACGACAGGAGCGAACGCCTCCATGTGGGGCTCCAGGACCGTCAGATACGAGATGCCGTACCGCTCACGCTGTGCCCGCACCCGCTCGGTGATCTCCTCCAGCGTGCCCACCAGGACGATGGGCAGCTCCAGGACCTGCTGCTCCGTCAGGTGGGGGATACGGGGCAGCCACGGCCGGATCGCCTCGGAACGGTCCTCGGCGACGGTGACGATCTGGATCAGCAGGTTGAGCTCGGCGGGCTCCTTCCGCCCGGCCGCCGCCTCCCGGTACACGGCGACGCGCTGTTCGAGCTCCGCGGCCGTTACCGGTTCCAGCCTGCCGCCCGGCAGGGTGCGCGCCCCGGTGAACGCCGCGATGTCGGCGTGCTCGGCGGTGAGCCGCAGCATCCGGTCGCCGTTGGCCCCGATCAGCAGCGGGACCCGGGGCGACTGGACGGGGCGCGGCTGGTGGTCCTCCGAGCTCAGCAGCCGGTCCAACTCCTCGACGGTGTGCTGGAGATGGTCGACGCGCTCACCTGGTGTGCCCCAGGGCAGTCCGGCCGTCTCGTGCTCCGCCTGCACATAGCCGGTGCCCAGGCCCAGTTCGAGACGCCCACCCGTCAGCGCGTCCGTGGTGGCCACCTCGCGGGCCAGCAGTGCGGGGTTCCAGAAGCCCGCGTTGAGCACGAACGTGCCGAGGCGCGGCCGCTCGGTCACCTGAGCGGCCGCCACCAGGGCCGGGAACGGCGCGGGCAGGCCCAGGTGGTCGGCCACCGTGATCACGTCGTATCCCAGGTCCTCCGCCCGGCGGCACTTCGCGTGCCACTCGTCGACCGGGGCCGGTGCGAGCAGGCTGACGCCGAAACGGAAGGGACGCGGCAGGCGGGACATGAACTCTCCTCGGTCACGGTCGACTTGCGCCCGGGCGGCGGACAGGAGGCGGGTGCGTCACTCGTGCGCGATCGCGGCCAGCACGTTCATCCGTGAGGCGCGCAGGGCCGGCAGCAGGGCGGCGACGATGCCCACCACCGCCGAACCGACCACGACGGCGATGATCGTCGCCCACGGGACGGCGAGCGCCTTCATGCCCTGCAGGGCGAGGACCTGCTGGATGCAGACGCCCCAGACGACCCCCAGCGCCAGACCGAGAACCGCTCCGAACACGGCGATCACCACCGACTCGAGGCGGATCATCCGGCGCAGCTGACGGCGCGCGAGCCCGATGGCGCGCAGCAGACCGATCTCACGGGTGCGCTCCACGACCGACAGGGCCAGGGTGTTGACCACCCCGAGCACCGCGATGACGATCGCGAGTCCGAGCAGCGCGTACACGAGGTAGAGCAGTACCGCGATCTGATCGTGGATCAGCTTCTTGTAGTCGGCCTGGTCGCGGACCTGCACCTGTGGATACGGGTCGAGGGCCTTCTCCAGATTCGTGCGCAGCCGGTCGGGCGTGGTGCCCGACGCCGCGTTCACGTACAGCGCGGAGTCCTGCCCGCCGGGCACGTACTTCTCGATGGTGCCGAAGCCGAAGAACAGGCCGCCCTGCATGCCGAAGCCGTCGCCGGAGTCCTGGTCGGTGAGGGCCCCCACCGTCAGGCGGGTGTCGCGGCCCGCGGGGAACTCGACAGGGACGGTGCTGCCCACCCGGACGTCGTGCTCCTTCGCGAACTTCCTGTCCATGGCGATACGGCCGTCGCCGAGCGCCGCCGCCGTGTCGCCCTGCGCGTACGTGACGTGGGCGACCTCGTCGAGTCGCGGATCGTAGGCCGCCGCGGTCGTCTCGACGCGCTTCCCGTCCGGCAGCCGCACCGCGACCGGTGTGAACCGCTGACGGACCACCAGCCCGGCGCCGTCCGTGCCGCGGACCTTGTCCGTGAGCTCCTGCGAGAAGGGCTGGAAGTTGCTGTTCTGTATCACGAAGTCCGCGCCGAGCGTCTTGTCGATCTGCTGGTCGAACGACTTGGTCATCGACGCGCTCGCCACGGACATCCCGCCGACCAGAGCGAGGCCCACCATCAGGGCCGCCGCGGTGGCGCCCGTGCGACGCGGATTGCGCAGCGCGTTGCGCTGGCTCATCCGGCCGACCGAGCCGAACAGGGCCGGGAAGGCCCCGCCCAGGACCCGGATCACGGGCCGCACCAGGAGCGGACCCGCGATCACCGTCGCGATGAGCGTCAGGACGACGCCCAGGCCCAGCAGAGAGGCGGCCGTCGAGGTCTTCGACGAGGCGGCACACCCCGCGAGCGCGGCCACACCGGCCGCGCCGACCACCGAACCCACCACGGCGCGCATCCGCAGGGGCCGCCCCACGCCGGCGATCTCGGCGTCCGCGAGGGCCGCCATGGGGGAGACGCCCGCCGCGCGCCGCGCGGGCAGATAGGCCGCCACGAAGGTGACCCCGACGCCGACCACGTACGCCGAGACGGGGGTCGCCCAGCCGATCACCATCTCGGTCGACTTGAGGTTCATGCCGAACGCGGACATCAGCTTGATCAGCCCGAGCGCGAGGCCGATCCCGGCGGCCAGCCCGAGCGTCGAGCCCACCAGACCCAGCAGGAGTGCCTCGGTGAGCACGGACCGGCGCACCTGACGCCGGTCCGCGCCCAGCGCCCGCAACAGCCCAAGCTCGCGGGTGCGCTGGGCGATCAGCATCGAGAAGGTGTTGACGATCAGGAAGATGCCGACCAGGACCGCGATGCCCGCGAAGCCGAGCATCACGTACTTGATGACGTCCAGGAAGCCACCGAGCTGCTCGGAGGAGGACTTGGCCTGCTCCTCGGCCGTCTTCAGCTCGTAGGTCCGGGTGCCCAGTTCGGCGGCGACGCGCTGCTTGAGAACGGCGTCGCTCACCCCCGGCGCCGCGTCCAGGGAGACGCTCGTCGCGACGTCGGGGCTGCCCAGCAGCTTGGTCTGCGCGGTCGGTGTGTCGAGGAACAGCAGCGCGGCACCGGGGTTGGTGGTGGTGAAGGTGGCGATGCCCACGATCCGCACCTTGAACGAGCCGGGCTGCGCCTGCACCGTCAGGGTGTCACCGATGCCGACGTGCTTCTTCTCGGCGGTGTCCGCGTCCAGCAGCGCCTCGCGGTCACCCCTCGGCTCGTGGCCGGAGGTCAGCTTCACCGGACTGCGTTCGGTGACCTCCCAGTTGGTCACGATGGTGGGGGCGCCGGTGGTGGGGCCGACCGACTTGTTGTCGGCGTCGACGACCGTGGCGTTCTCGACGGCCGCGTCCACATGGGTGGCGGCGACGCCGTCGACCTTCGCCAGCCGGTCCGCGAGCGAGGCGGGCACCGTCTGGGTGGCGCCGGTCGGGATCTGCGAGTCCAGGTCGTTCTTCGGTTCCACCGTCACATCGGCCGCGGTGGAGGCGAAGAGCCGGTCGAAGGTACGGGTGACCGTGTCGGAGAAGATGAGGCTGCCCGCGACGAACGCGACGGACAGCACGACGGCCAGCGCGGAGAGGAGCAGCCGCCCCTTGTGCGCGAGAAAGCTTCGCAGTGTCGCCTTGAGCACGACCGCCTCAGTCCTTGTCCAGGGTCACGTCGCTGGATTCGATGGAGTCGCCGGGCTCGCCCGGACGGCCGACACTGCCGGTGGCGGGTACCGCGGTGGCGGGTCCGTCGCCCGTGCCGTCGTGGGCCACCCGGATCGTGTCGAAGCGTTTCATCCGCTCCAGGACGGCGTCCGCCGTGGGGCGCTCCATCTCGTCCACGATCCGTCCGTCGGCGAGGAAGAGCACCAGGTCGGAGTGGGCGGCGGCACCGGGATCGTGCGTGACCATCACGACGGTCTGGCCGAGGTCGTCGACCGCCTCGCGCAGGAATCCGAGGACCTCCAGGCCCGCACGCGAGTCCAGGTTGCCGGTCGGCTCGTCCGCGAAGATCAGCTCGGGGCGCGAGGCGAGCGCACGGGCGCAGGCGACGCGCTGCTGCTGGCCGCCGGACAGCTGGGCGGGCCGGTGCTTCAGCCGTGCGCGCAGCCCCAGCGTGTCGATGACCTGGTCGAGCCACTTCTGGTCGGGCTTCTGGCCGGCGATGTCCATCGGCAGCGTGATGTTCTCGGCCGCGTTCAGCGTCGGGATCAGGTTGAACGACTGGAACATGAAGCCGATGCGGTCCCGTCGCAGCCGGGTCAGCTCGCGCTCCTTCAGGCCGGTGATCTCGGTGCCGCCCAGCCACACCTGACCGGCCGAGACCGTGTCGAGCCCCGCCAGGCAGTGCATGAGGGTGGATTTCCCGGACCCCGACGGGCCCATCACCGCGGTGAAGCGGCCGCGCGCGATGTCCACGTCGACCGAGTCGAGGGCGAGCACCGCGGTCTCGCCCGAGCCGTAGGCCTTGGTCAGGCCCCGGGCGCGGGCGGCGATCCCGTCCCCCTCCGCGCGCCCGAGAGCATGCTCCGCAGCAGGTGTGGACAAGGCCGCCTCCTCAGCGATCGACGTCCCGACTCCTCATGTCCCGGCAGAGCCTAATGTGATCGGGGGCACACTCGGTATCCCCCCGAGGTGCCGGTCGGCCTCCACCGCAGGTCGTGCCCACGATGCCGGTGTAAGGGCCATGCTCCACCCGGGGCACTCCACCCCCGGATGCCCCGACCCCCCTTGCCGGTGCTAGCGATCCGGCGCTAGCTTCGAAGCATGGCCAAGACTCAGCTGAACGTACGGGTGGACGAGGGCACGGCCCGAGCCGCCCGCGAGCGAGCGCTGGAGCGCGGGATGAGTGTGAACCGCTACATCGAAGAGCTGGTCCGGCAGGACACCGGGGAGGTCGGCCACACCTTCGTGGAGGCCGCCGCCGATTTCATGAAGCAGTACGAATCCGTCTTCGCCGAGGAGTTCGGCGCGGACCGAGAAGGCACGCGCGAAGGTCGTCGTTGATCCGTTGAGCAATCTCAGAGTCGACCTTGCCTGGCTCCTCATGATCGCCGAACAGAAGACACCCGGGGATCCCCAGGTCACGGACTGGGGAGCGCTCGTCGCCGCCGTCAGCCGGCACGAGGCGGAGATATTCGGCATCCCCGTCTACGACACCCCGCACGCCCGTGCCGCCGCGCTGCTCCAGCTGCTGCTGCACGTCCCCGCCCTGGAACGCTCCAACGCCATGTTCGCCGCGGCCGTCGCGTACGCCTATCTCGTCGCGAGCGGGCTGAAGGTCGTGACCTCGCCCGAGCAGGTGCGCGAACTGGCGCGACTGGTGAAGACCGGCGAGGCCACGGTGCACGACATCGCGCACGAGCTGCGCCGCTGGAGCCTGTGAGTACGGGGACGGCGGCGCGGGCCGCTTCGGTGGCGTCGGCCGGTCCCGCCGCTCCGGCCGGTCCTGCAGTACAGGCCGCTCCTGGCGCGCCGACCGCTCCTGCCGCGCCGGCCGATGCGTTCACACCGTCCGTCCCGGCCTCTCCGGCTTCTCCGGCTCGGTGAGGCGAGGGCGCCACGCCGTGCCCAGCACACAGTACGAGGTGGGCAGCCGCGGCCCCTTCTCGGGCATCATCAGCCGCCTGTACGGGCCGAGTTCGAACCCGGCCTGCCGCAGCGCGGCGACCGGGTCGCGGGCCAGATGGCAGCCTCCGGTGAGGCGGGGCCAGACCGTGCGGTCCAGGCCGCGCTGGGCGAAGGTCATCGCGGATCCACCGCCCCTGCCGTGCTCGAAGAACCGCAGGGTGCCGCCCGGTCGCAGTACGCGCTGCAACTCGGCGAGGGCGCGCCGCACATCACGGACGCTGCAGAGCACCAGTGACACCACGGCGGCGTCGAAGGCCTCGCTCTTGACCGGCAGGGCCTCAGCCGTACCGGGCGCGACGTCGACGGGCACCTCGGAACGCAGCGCCGCCTCGACCGCCAACTGTCGCAGCAGCCGCTCCGGTTCGATGGCGACGACCTCCGAGACGGTGTGCGGGTAGTGCGCGAAGTTCAGGCCGTTGCCCGCGCCGATCTCGATGACACGCCCGGACAGTCCGGCGAGCAGCCGGTCGCGGATCCCGCCCATGCCCATCCGCGTCTCGGCGGCCACGCTGATGCGGGCGTAGTAGCGGGCGAAGAGGGGATGGTGGACCGCGTCTCGTGCCACCTTGCGGGAGCCGGCCCGGCTGAGCGGCGTGAACGGCATGGAAGACCTCCCGGGAGGACGCGCCCTACCGTGATTGTCCCCCCGGGAGCTCCGCCGCACGCGCGACCCGGCCCACGAGGAGCCGCGGCGCACCGGAAAAGCCGTACGGGGACACCCGATCGGCACGCCCCAGAAGGCCGGCCCGGCACATCCGGGTGCACCGGTGCCGCACGGCCAGGACGTCGGCCGGCCCGTCCGGATGCACTGGCACGGCATGCCCAGGACGCCGATGCCGCACGGTCGTCACGCAGGCTCGGCCCGTCCTGACATACCGGTCGCGCGCGCCCGGGAAGCCGGTGCGGCAGCCGGACGTACCGGTGCCGCCCGGGACGCAACCGGACGTACCGGTGTCGCGCGCCCAGGCTCCCGCTCCGCACGGCCGGACGTACCGGCGGGCGCCGCACGTCCGGACGCATCGCCGCCTCGGACGTGCCGCGCCCCCGAAGTCGCCTCAGGCGGGATGTGCCGCGGTGAAGTCGTGCGCGTCCCAGGTCCCGCCGAGCGGCGCGGCGAGCCAGGCCGCCGCCCCGGCACGGAAGTCCAGCGGGTCCCGCGCGCCGGCGCCGGCCGGGATCGCGCCGAGGAGCGGCCCGCCCGACACCTCCGGCAGGTCCGCCAGATTGCACCGCATGGCCAGGTCGGGGGAGTCGGGCCAGCTGCCGATGACCACTCCCGTGAAGTCCAGCCCCTGCCGCCGGAGTTCACGGGCCGTCAACTCGGTGTTGTTGAGCGTGCCGAGGCCTGCCGCGGCGACCACGAGCACGGGCGCGTCGAGCAGTCGCGCCACGTCGGCCAGCGTCGCGCCCTCGTCGTCGAGCCTGACGAGCAGTCCACCCGCGCCCTCGACGAGCACGAGGTCGTGGTCGGCGGCCAGCTTTCCCGCCGCGTCCGCGACCTCCTGCGGCCGCACCGGGGCGAGACCGGCGCGCCGTGCGGCCGTGGCGGGCGCCAACGGCTCCGGAAAACGGCCGAGTTCGCGCGTGGTCAGGGTTCCCGCGAGCCGGGCCACCTCGTCCGCGTCACCGCACTCGCGCGGACCCACACCCGTCTGGGCGGGTTTCAGTACGGCGACGGAACGGCCGGCGGCGAGGGCCACGGCCGCCACGGCGGCGGTCGTGACCGTCTTGCCGACCTCCGTGCCCGTCCCGGTGATCACCAGTACCGGCATGTCATCCCTCCCGTGCCGCGGCGCAGACCGCGCGAGCGATCCGTGCCACGTCCTCGTCACCGGTCACGAACGGCGGCATCGTGTAGACGAGGTCGCGGAACGGCCGCAGCCACACGCCCTCGCGGACCGCGGCAGCCGTCGCCGCCGCCATGTCCACCTCGTGGTCGAGCTGCACGACACCGATCGCGCCGAGGACCCGTACCTCCCGTACCCCCGGTGCCGAGGCGGCTTCCGCGAGCCCGTCCCGCAGACCCGTCTCGATCCGCTTGACCTCGGTCCGCCAGTCCTGGCCGAGCAGTAGGTCGATCGAGGCGCAGGCGACCGAGGCGGCCAGCGGGTTGGCCATGAAGGTGGGCCCGTGCGCGAGTACCGGAACCTCGCCGCGTGAGATGCCGTCGGCGACCCGTGGGGTGCACAGCGTCGCCGCCATCGTCATGTAGCCGCCGGTGAGAGCCTTGCCGACGCACATCACGTCCGGGGTGACACCGGCGTGGTCCGCGGCGAACAGCGCGCCCGTCCGGCCGAAACCGGTGGCGATCTCGTCGAGGACGAGCAGCACGTCGTGCGTGTCGCACGCCTCGCGCAGCACTCGCAGGTACTCGGGGGAGTGGAAACGCATCCCGCCCGCGCCCTGCACCACCGGTTCCACGATCACCGCGGCGAGCTCGTCCGCGTGCCGCCCGATCAGCTCACGCAGCCGCTCGGCGTACGCCTCGTCGAACTCGGCGGGCGGCGCCTCGGCGAACACCTGGCGCTGGAGGACGCCCTGCCACAACTCGTGCATCCCGCCTTCGGGGTCGCACACGGACATCGGCTGCCAGGTGTCCCCGTGGTAGCCGCCGCGCCAGGTCAGCAGCCGCTGCTTGCCGGGGCGGCCGAGCGAGCGCCAGTGCTGGAGGCACATCTTGACGGCGACCTCGACCGAGACCGAGCCGGAGTCGCAGAGGAAGACGTGCTCCAGCCCATCGGGCGACATGTCGACAAGGCGCTTCGCCAGCTGTACGGCGGGTTCGTGGGTGAGTCCGCCGAACATCACGTGGCTCATGCGGTCCAGCTGACCGCGTGCGGCCTCGTTGAGGACCGGGTGGTTGTAGCCGTGGATGGCCGACCACCAGGAGGACATGCCGTCGATCAGCTCGCCCGAACCGTCCGCCATGCGCAGCCGGACACCGCTCGCCGACTCCACGACGAGCGGTTCCTGACGTCCCGGCATCGGCCCGTAGGGGTGCCACACATGGCGCCGGTCGAGGTCGAGCAGTTCCCTGACGGACAGCTCAGGCATTGGGCGCGAGGTCCGTTCCGGCGCCGCGACGGCGTACGGCGACGAGGTCGGTGCGCGCGTCGGAGTGCTGCTCCGTGACGGTGGCGGCGGCCGCCGGGGCGGAGCCGCACACGCCGCCGCCCTGGTGCGAGCCGCAGCCGGCGTCCGCGTGCGAGCCGCAGCCGGCGTCCTCCTGAGAACCGCAGCCGGCTTCGGCGTGCGAGCCGCAGCCGCCGCCCGCGGTCGTCCGGTGCTCGGGCAGCGTGACCTCGCCCGCGCCCTCCACCTCGAAGCCGGCGTCGGCGATCATCTCCAGGTCCGCCTTGCCGGCCTGGCCCTCACTGGTGAGGTAGTCGCCGAGGAAGATCGAATTGGCCAGGTGCAGGGCGAGCGGCTGCATGGTGCGCAGATGGACCTCGCGGCCGCCCGCGATGCGGACCTCGACGTCCGGGCAGACGAAACGGACCATCGCGAGGATCCGCAGACAGCGCTGCGGCGTGAGGTTCCACTCCTTGGCGAGCGGGGTGCCCTCGAAGGGGATCAGGAAGTTCACCGGAACGGAGTCCGGGTCGAGCTCGCGCAGCGCGTACACGACGTCGACGAGGTCCTCGTCGGACTCGCCCATGCCGGCGATCAGACCCGAGCAGGCGGACAGTCCCGCCGCGTGCGCCTTCTGCACCGTGTCCACCCGGTCGGCGTACGTGTGGGTGGTCGTGATGTCCCCGTACGTCCCCTCGGACGTGTTCAGGTTGTGGTTGTACGCGTCCGCGCCCGCGTCGCGCAGCCGCTCGGCCTGGCCGTCGGAGAGCAGGCCGAGGCAGGCGCACACCTCGACGTCCTCGTTCTGGTCCTTGATCGCCTTGATGGTGTCGGAGACCCGGTCCACGTCACGGTCCGTCGGACCGCGCCCACTGGCCACCAGGCAGACCCGCTTGGCGCCGCCGGCCAGACCGGCGGCCGCGGCCTGAGAGGCCTCGTCGGGCTTGAGCCAGGTGTACTTGAGGATGTCGGCCTTGGAGCCGAGCCGCTGCGAGCAGTAGGAGCAGTCCTCAGGACACAGGCCGGATTTGAGGTTGACGAGGTAGTTGAGTTTCACCCGTCGGCCGAACCACTGCCGGCGCACCTTGCCGGCCGCGGCCACCACGTCCAGCACGTCGTCGTCGGAGGTGGCCAGTACGGCCAGCGCCTCGTCGCGGGTCGGCAGCTCGCGCCGAAGCCCCTTGTCCACCAGCGTGTTCAGCAGGTCCATGAGGCCCGATCCTTGCTTATGCGACCACTCCCGGCCAAGGAGAGTTTGCACAAGAGAGACGGTTCGACGTGTGGGTATTGCCACACCCTGGCCCGCTGGCCCGGCCGCTAGGGTCTGTGCACTGCCTACAAAACACCCGCCCCTACGGTCCGGAGGACACATGGCGTTCGGCTGGATCGACGAGCAGGCCCGGGCGCGTCGCGCCGCCGGACTTGTCCGCACGCTGCGTCCGCGCCCCGCCGACTCGCCGCTCCTCGACCTCGCGAGCAACGACTACCTCGGACTGGCCCGGCACCCGGAGGTCACCGGGGCGGCGGCGGACGCCGCGCACCGGTGGGGCGGCGGCGCGACCGGCTCCCGCCTCGTGACGGGCACGACCGAACTGCACGGCGAGCTGGAACGCGAACTGGCCGACTTCTGCGGCTTCGAGTCCGCCCTCGTCTTCTCCTCCGGCTACGCGGCCAACCTCGCCGCCGTCACCGCCCTCGCACCGCACGGCTCACTCGTCGTCTCCGACGCGGGCAACCACGCCTCGCTGATCGACGGCTGCCGGCTCGCCCGGGGCACCACACAGGTGGTCGGGCACGCCGACCCCGACGCCGTGCGCAAGGCGCTCGGTGCCCACCAGGGGCCCGCGGTCGTCGTCTCGGACACGGTCTTCTCGGTCGACGGGGACGCCGCTCCGCTGGCCGGACTCGCGGACGCCTGCCGGGAGTACGGGGCCGGACTGGTCGTCGACGACGCGCACGGACTCGGTGTCCTGGGCGACGGCGGCAGGGGTGCGCCGCACGCGGCGGGGCTCGCGGGAGCGCCGGACGTCGTCGTGACGGTCACGCTCTCGAAGTCGTTCGGGAGTCAGGGCGGCGCGGTCCTCGGCCCGGCAGTCGTCATCGACCACATGGTCAACGCGGCACGTACGTTCATCTTCGACACGGGCCTCGCACCCGCCGCGGCCGGAGCCGCTCTGGGGGCTCTGCGGCTGCTGCGCCGGGAGCCGGAACGCGCGCTGCGGGCGCGCGCGGTGGCGACGGTGCTGCACACCCGGCTGACGGCCGAGGGTCTCGAAGCCGTACGGCCGGACGCCGCCGTCGTCTCCGTGCGCGCGCCGTCCCCCGAACGAGCGGTGCGCTGGGCGGCCGACTGCCGTGAGGCGGGACTCGCCGTCGGGTGCTTCCGTCCCCCGTCCGTGCCCGACGGCATCTCACGGCTGAGGCTGACCGCTCGCGCGGACCTCACCGAGGAGCAGATCGAGCACGCCGTGAGCGTGATCAGCCGGACGCGGTGATCGAGGTGTGCGGGTACGGGGTCAGCCCAGTCCGCTGATGAAGCCCTCCCAGGCGGCGGGGGCGAACAGCAGGGCGGGTCCTGTCGTGTTCTTGGAGTCGCGCACGGCCACCAGTCCGGACCAGGGGCCCGGGCCGGGTCGTGCCGTCTCGACGCAATTGTTCATTCCCGTGCTGCGGCTGCTGCGCAGCCACCGTGCGTCGTGGAGTGAGGTACTGGAAGGTACGTTCCGAGGCAATGCAGACATGGTGCCTCCTTACGCGCCGTCAGCTATCCCGGCGATGTAGTCCAACGATTCCTCGGGCGAAAGGGCGTGGAACTGAAGAGCGTCGAAGGCCTCGCTGTAGGCCTGAAGGTCTTCTTTCCGCTCGAGGTAGAGGCTACTCGTCAAGTGGTCGAGAACAACCACATCCAGATCAGTTGTGTTCGGAAATGAGAAGATAACGAAAGGCCCGGTGACGCCGATGTGCGCTCCGGCGGTGAACGGCAGTACCTGAAGCCGCACTTGGGGCAGTGCCGCGGCGTCGCACAACCGCCGCAACTGGTGCGCCATCACCTCGGGTCCGCCGACCTCGCGCCGTAACACCGCTTCGTCCAGGACGGCGTTCAGCTCCAGCGGCGGACACGAGCGCAGCACGTCCTGCCGGGCGAGGCGCACCTCGACGAGCGCGTCGAGCTTGCAGTCCTCCAGCCCGTCGACGGCGGCCCGCGTCACGGCGCGTGCGTACTCGGGCGTCTGGAGGAGCCCGGGTACGACGGACGTCTCCAGCGTCCGCATCCCGCGCGCCTGCGACTCCAGACTGATGAAGTCCCGGTACGCCGGCGGCAGCACCCCGCGGTACGCGTGCCACCAGTGATGTCTGCCGTCGTCCTCGGAGCCCGCCAACACGGTGAGCAGGTCGCGCAGTTCGGGGTCCTCGACCGCGTAGACGTCCAGCAGACGCGTCACGTCCGTGGGCTTCACCCCGCTGGTCCCGGTCTCGATCCGGCTCACCTTCGACTGGTGCCAGCCCAGGAGCCGAGCGGCCTCACCGCTCGTGAGACCCGCGCCGGCGCGCAGCGCGCGCAGTTCGGCACCGAGCTTGCGGCGGCGTACCGCGGGACCGTGCTGCATGGCCGTACTCCTTACTCCTTCCGAGCCGCCCAAATACGCTCTGCGGTCGCAGAGTTCACCGCTTCGAGCGACAGATATATGCATAACTTGGTGGATCGCACCCGTGACCGGCCCGGTAATGGCAGTCTGGCGCGAAGCACCAGTCCGGGACCGTACTCGAACCATCCGCTCCGTGTCGGACTCCGGTCCCGTGGGAAAGGGACGACGTCGCCATGGCAGATCACCAGGAAGCATCCGTCACCCTGCCGAGCGATCCCGCCTCGGTCTCCGCGGCCCGCAGGTTCGTCGCCGACGTACTCGTCGAATGGGGTCTGCCGTGCGACTCCGAAGTCGCCGACACCGTACGGCTCATCGTCTCCGAACTCGCCACCAACGCAGTCCAGCACACCTTCGGGCAGTCGCCCACCTTCACCGTCGACGTCCGGCTGGAACGGGACGAACAGCTCCGTCTCGGAGTCACCGACAGCCACCCGCGTTTCCCCAAGAGGCTTCCGGCGGCCGTCCAACAGGACAACGGACGCGGCATGGTGATCATCCGTTGGCTGACCGCCGAGTGCGGCGGCAGACTCACCGTCCGGCCCACCCGGGAGGGCGGCAAGACCATCTCGATCGAACTGCCCTGGACGGCACGGGTCCAGCCGGTGGTGGCCGGGGGTCCGCAAGAGCCCTGAGCGACGGCTCAGTTGTCCGGGCGGTGGCGGCCGGCCCGTTCGAAGGTGCCGCGCAGCAGCGCACGGAACGCGTCGGCGGCGGGCGACGTCTCGTCGGTCCGGTGGACGACCGAAATCGTACGGCGCAGATCTCCCGGCTCCAGCAGGCGCGTCCCCACCGGAGTCGCCGCTGTCCTGGCGACCATCTCCGGTACGACCGCGACCCCGAGTCCGGCGCTCACCAGGGCGCACACGAGCGCGTAGACCGGAGTCTCGACCAGCACCGCGGGGGTGGCCCCCGCGCGGGCGAGTGCCGCCTCCACGCCCTGCCGGGGCGGATGATTCGGAGCCATGCTGATCAGCGGCTGACCCGCGAGCTCGGCGAGCGGGAGCCGGGCCGAGCCGCCCGCCAGGATGTGCCCGGGGGCGGTCACCAGCACCAGCTCCTCGACCAGCACCGGTTCCAGACTCACGGACGACGGGACGGCGACGGGGGCCGCAGGCTCGTAGGTGTGTGTCAGAGCCAGGTCGACCTCGCCCGCCGCGACGGCCGCGACACCGGCGGGCGGCTCGTAGTCGGCGACCGCGAGCTCCACGTCCGGGTAGGTCCGGCGGAAGGCGCTCAGCACGGGCGGCAGCAGATGGATGCCCGCCGTCTGGAAGGTGCCGAGCCGCAGTGTGCCGCCGGACAGGCCGGCCAGGTGCGCCAGCTCGTGCCGGGCCCGCTCCATCTCGTCGAGCACCCGGCGCGCCCGCGTCACCAGCAGCTCGCCGGCGCCCGTCAGCCGCGTCCCGCGATGGGACCGGACGAGGAGCGTCGCGCCCGCCTCGCGCTCCAGCTTCGCCAGCTGCTGGGAGAGCGCGGGCGGGGTGTAGCCGAGCCGTTCGGCGGCCCGGGTGATCGACCCCGCCTCGGCGACCGCGACCAGCGCCGCGAGCCGCCTCGGGTCGTACATCGGACCACCCCGGATCTCGCCACGACCGCGCCGGTCTTAACGAATGCTTAAGACCGACCCAGAATATTCGACATACCTGCTGAAGGCCCGGCACAGGCAACCTGGGGTCCATGGACGCTCAGCTCATCGCCTTCACAGCGGTCGCCGCGGGCATGGTCGCCGTGCCGGGTGCGGACTTCACCGTCGTGGTGCGCAACGGCCTGGTCTCGCGCCGGGCCGGCCTCGCCAGCGCGCTCGGCATCGTCGGCGGACTGCTCCTGCACACGGCGCTCGCCGTCGCCGGGGTCGCCGCGGTGCTCACCGCCGTGCCGGCGCTCTTCCGGGCACTGCAACTGCTCGGCGGTGTCTACGTGCTCCGGCTCGGGGCGCGGACGCTGCGGTCGCTGGGGCGGTCGCGCGAAGAAGTCGTGGAGGCGACCGGGGGCGGCGCGCGTCCGTTGCGGCAGGGCTTCGTCACCAACGCGCTCAACCCGAAGGCCCCGATCACGTTTCTCAGCCTGCTGCCGCAGTTCGTGCCGGCGGGCAGTCCCGCGATGCCGCGGACCCTGCTGCTGGCACTGATCGTGGTGGTCCTGGGCCTGGTGTGGTTCCCGGCGGTGGCGCTCCTCGTGGACCGGCTCGGGCGGTGGCTGCGCGCACCGCGTGCCGCACGGGCCGTGGAGGCGGTCACCGGCACGGCACTGACGGTGCTCGGTCTGGTCCTCGTCCTGGAGCCCCTGAGGAGCTGAGCGCCCGCCTCACCGGCCGGGGCGGCGCCGCCGATCGCCTCGGCGGGACGCCGAGCGGGTCCTCGCGGTCTCCAGTCGCACGCCCTTCGGCGGCGGCGGCCTCGCGCCGCCGCCACCGAAGGGTGGATCAGCTCACCCGTCCGTACCAGACGCTCCTCGTCCAGATCTTCTGCAGCTTCACGACGTCCCCGGTCTTCGGGGAGTGCCAGATCTTTCCCTTCCCGGCGTAGATGCCGACGTGGTACACGCTCCGGCCCGAGTGGAAGAACACCAGGTCTCCGGCCTTGCGGTGCGAGGCCGAGATGTGGTGGGTCTTGTTGTACTGCGCCGCGGCCGTTCGAGGGAGCCTCTTGCCCGCCTTCTTGAACGAGTACAGGGTCAGCCCGGAGCAGTCGAAGCGACGCGGTCCGGCGGCCCCCCACTTGTAGGGGGCGCCCTTCTTGGATGCCGCGACCTGGAGTGCCTTCGTCGCCACGGTGGCCGCCTCGGCGTCGGGAGCCGCGCCCGGCACCACCAGGCTGCCGCCGACGGCGGCGATCGTCAGAGCCGAGGCCGTACCGGCCCGGGTCCACAGCGACGGGACACGATTGAGCGCAGTCATGCGCAACCCTTCGTCAGCCGCCTGTGAAGGATGACCTGTCGGATTCGGGCTGGCGAAGTAGCCCGGCCGCGTACTGCGGCTTCACCCCAAGGACCGCCCGGATCTCTCCGGCGGCCCGTCGTGCTGGGTCCTCCACTCCTGCCGATCCACTTCTGTCGACCGGACATCCGGGCGGCGGCAGGACTCGGCGTCCGCCCGGACCGCCCCGCCGCTGTGGCGGGGGCTTGTCGTCGCAAGGGATCTTCACGCATGAGAGTCGGAAATGCCGAGCGGAACCGGTGATTTGTGGCGTTACTCACCACTCACCCGTTCGGGTGGACACTCCTTTGTTCGGGCGGGTGTTGAGGTGCGCGACGACGCCCGTACCTGCAACGGAACGTCAAATTCAGGCTCATGACCACGCGTGTTGCGCAACTCGGGGACGTCGTACAAAGGACCCGCAGATACTCCAACGGGGGGTAATCCTTCTGGCCCGTTTGAAACCCGGGCCGGACGTCCCGCCCGTCGGCGTGCGTCGCGGCCCGGGCGTGCGTACCGGACGCGTGTCAACTTCCGGAGCAGGGGGGCACGGTGACCCGGGACGCGCGCCGCTCGCCGTCGAGCACGCGCAGTGCCTGCGCGAGCGTCGGGGCATGCACCTCGCTCTCGCCGCGCTGGTGCATCAGGGTCAGCGCGTCACGCAGCGCGGTCGCCTTGACCACCAGTGCCTGAGCGGCCCTCAGGCCTCGGTAGGTGTCGCCGGGGCGGGCCGGGTTGATGCGGCCGAGCAGGTCGACGACGTCGAGGTAGCGGTCGATCAACTCGGCCTCGGCGCGGGTGAGCGCGGGCAGCGGGGGCAGTTCCGGTGGGAGCATCGGCCGGTCACCTCCCGCCGGACGTGCTGTGCGAGCTCTTGCGGCTCGGGATGATCCGGTCGATCAGTCCGTACGCCACCGCCGCCGGTGCGTCGAGGATCTTGTCGCGTTCGATGTCGGCGGCGACCTGCTCCGGGCTCTGGCCCGTGTGCCGGACGAGCATCTCCTCCAGCAGTCCGCGGGTGCGGATCAACTCCTCTGCCTGGATGGCCAGATCGCTCGCCTGGCCCTGGACCGGTTCGGGCAACGACGGCTGGTGGATGAGGACACGGGCACCCGGGAGGGCGAACCGCTTGCCCGGTGTGCCGCCGGCGAGCAGGACGGCCGCGGCCGACGCGGCCTGTCCGAGGCAGGTCGTCTCCACGTCGCAGGTGACGAACTGCATCGTGTCGTAGATCGCGGTCATCGCGCTGAACGAACCGCCCGGGGAGTTGATGTACAGCGAGATGTCCCGGTCCGGGGCCAGATATTCGAGATGCATGAACTGCGCCATCACGTCGTTCGCCGACGTGTCGTCGATCGGCGTCCCGAGGAACACGATCCGTTCGTCGAGCAGCTTCGAGTACGGATCCAGGGTCCGGTGTCCCGCGCTGGTGCGTTCGGTGAACTCGGGCAGGACGTAGCGGGCGGACGGTTCGGACATGGTGCGCGCCTCCTCTGGGGGACTCTGTCAAAAATGTACAGGACGTACAGAGCTTGTCGATGGGTACTCGCTGACAGCGAAAACACGGACGGGAGGGGCCCGGGGGAGCGCTCAGGAAAAGTCCGGCGGAGTACACGGGTGGGGCCCTGGGGATGTACGGGAGCGTCCGGGGAGAGATCGTTCGCCCCGGGTGGGTTCGGGACACCGGTCTAAGCTGGACGGCATGGCCTACGAGATTCCGGTGACGCAAGCCAGGGCTGAGCTCGCCGACCTGATCAACCGCGTGGTGTACGGCGGTGAGCGCGTCGTGGTGACGCGGCACGGGAAGCCTCTCGTCGCGCTGGTCTCCGCCGCCGACCTGGAACGCCTCGAGGAACTCCAGGACCCCGCCGACGAGCAGGTGATCAGCTCCCTTTCCAGCGTTCGCGAGGTCGCGTCGGCGCCCCGCGAGCGCCAGCGCTTCGGCATCGCCGCCGAGCACCGGGGGCCGAGCGCCTCCTAGACGGAACCGGCGCGGTCCACGTGCCGTGCGCCCACTGCCGCACGGCGGGGTGACGCGTGCCCGCGCGGGACGGGTCCACGATCGGCCGCACCGGGTCGCCCCGTCCTGTTGTCGAGGTGCGGCCACGACCGGCCATATCGCGTCGCTCCGCGTTCCGTCGTTCAGGCGCGGCGCATCGGGTCGCCGCCATGTGGTCGTTCAGGCGCGCCGCATCGCGTCGCTCCCCGTCCTGTCGCACCGGCGTGGCCGGGACCTGCCGTACGAGCACGACCGCGACCGGCCCGTACGGGGCAGCCGCGGCATGCCGTATACGGTCCGGCTCGCGGCGGCGTCCCGGACGATGGCTTCGTCGCCCCGCGATGCGACATGCCGGCCCCGGCACCGTGCCACCGGAGATGCCCTCGGCGACCCGCACGCCGAGAAGCGCCCCGTGCGTCCGGCACGGCCCGCCCACGGGCCGACACTCGGCCACAGGCTGGTTAACGTCCCTGAAACCCCGGCCAACTAGCGTGCGCATCCACGCCACCAGGGGTTTCGGTGGCTGCGGCCACCGGACCCCGCACGGTCCGGAGCGAGGACTGTGAGGTGGTACGCCGTGCAACTGACCCCGCACGAGCAAGAGAGGCTGCTGATTCACGTGGCCGCCGACGTGGCCGAGAAGCGCCGGGCCCGCGGACTGAAACTGAACCACCCCGAGGCCGTCGCCCTCATCACGTCGCACATCCTCGAAGGCGCGCGAGACGGACGCACCGTCGCCGAACTCATGGCCTCCGGCCGGAAGATCCTCACTCGCGACGACGTGATGTCGGGCATCCCCGAGATGATCCACGACGTCCAGGTCGAGGCGACCTTCCCGGACGGCACCAAGCTCGTCACCGTCCACGACCCCATCGTCTGACGGGGGCAGCGCCGTGATTCCCGGAGAGATCCTCCACGCCGACGGGCCCGTCGTCTTCAACGAGGGCCGCGAAGTCACCCGGCTGACCGTCCTCAACGCCGCCGACCGGCCCGTCCAGGTCGGCTCCCACTACCACTTCGCCGAGGCCAACCCCGGCCTGGACTTCGACCGTGCCGCGGCGCGCGGCAGGCGGCTGAACGTCGCGGCCGGCACCGCCGTGCGTTTCGAACCGGGGATCCCCGTCGACGTCGAACTCGTCCCGCTCGCCGGCGCCCGCGTGGTGCCCGGACTGCGCGGTGAGACCGGAGGTGCCCTCGATGCCTGAGATCTCGCGCGCCGCGTACGCCGACCTGTTCGGCCCCACCACCGGCGACCGCATCCGCCTCGCCGACACCGACCTGCTGATCGAGATCGAGGAGGACCGGTCCGGCGGTCCCGGACTCGCCGGTGACGAGGCGGTGTTCGGCGGCGGCAAGGTCATCCGCGAGTCCATGGGACAGTCGCGTGCCACGCGCGCGGACGGCACGCCCGACACCGTCATCACGGGTGTCGTGGTCGTCGATCACTGGGGGATCGTCAAGGCCGACCTCGGCATCCGCGACGGCCGGATCACCGGCATCGGCAAGGCCGGCAACCCGGACACCATGGACGGCGTCCACCCCGATCTGGTGATCGGCCCCGAGACCGAGATCATCGCGGGCAACGGGCGCATCCTGACCGCGGGCGCCATCGACGCACATGTGCACCTGATCTGCCCGCAGATCGCCGACGAGGCACTGGCCTCCGGGATCACCACGCTCGTGGGCGGCGGCACGGGGCCCGCCGAGGGCTCGAAGGCGACCACCGTCACGCCCGGCCCCTGGCACCTGGCCCGGATGCTGGAGGCGATGGAGCAGTACCCGCTCAACTTCGGCCTGCTGGGCAAGGGCAACACCGTCTCGCACGAAGCGATGCTGTCGCAGATCCGTGGCGGCGCGCTCGGCCTGAAGATCCACGAGGACTGGGGCTCGACGCCCGCGGCGATCGACGCCGCGCTCACCGTCGCGGACCGCACGGGCATCCAGGTCGCCATCCACACGGACACCCTCAACGAAGCCGGTTTCGTGGGCGACACGCTGGCCGCCATCGGCGGACGCGGCATCCACGCGTACCACACCGAGGGTGCGGGCGGCGGGCACGCGCCGGACATCATGACCGTGGTCGCCGAGCCGTACGTGCTGCCCAGCTCCACCAACCCCACCCGGCCCTACACCGTCAACACCGCCGAGGAACACCTCGACATGCTGATGGTGTGCCACCACCTGAACCCGGCGGTGCCCGAGGACCTGGCCTTCGCCGAGTCCCGGATCAGGCCGTCGACGATCGGGGCCGAGGACATACTGCACGACCTCGGTGCCATCTCGATCATCTCCTCGGACTCCCAGGCGATGGGACGTGTCGGTGAGGTCATCATGCGGACCTGGCAGACGGCCCACGTGATGAAGCGGCGGCGCGGCGCACTGCCGGGCGACGGGCGCGCGGACAACCACCGGGTCCGTCGCTATGTCGCCAAATACACGATCAATCCCGCGCTCGCGCAGGGCCTCGCCCGAGAGGTCGGCTCCGTCGAGCCGGGCAAACTCGCCGACCTGGTGCTGTGGGAGCCCGCCTTCTTCGGGGTCAAGCCGCACCTCGTCATCAAGGGCGGCCAGATCGCGTACGCGCAGATGGGCGACGCCAACGCGTCGATCCCGACTCCCCAGCCGATCCTGCCCCGGCCGATGTACGGCGCCGTCGGGAGGGCACCGGCCGCCAACTCGTTCAACTTCGTCGCACCGCTCGCCATCGAGGACGGGCTACCCGAACGGCTCGCCCTCGGGAAGCGGTTCGTCGCCATCGAGTCGACCCGGGCGGTGACCAAGGCGGACATGCGCGAGAACGACGCGCGACCGCAGGTGCGGATCGACCCGGACAGCTTCGCCGTGCATATCGACGGCGAACTGGTCGAGGCGACACCGGCCGCGGAACTGCCCATGGCCCAGCGTTACTTCCTCTTCTGATGTCCCGCGCGGCACTACTGGTCCTCGCCGACGGACGCTTCCCCGCCGGAGGGCACGCCCACTCCGGCGGGGCGGAGGCGGCCGTCAAGTCCGGACGGGTCACCGGGGCGGCGAGCCTGGAGGACTTCTGCCGGGGCCGGCTGCACACGACCGGTCTCGTCTCGGCCTCGCTGGCCGCGGCGGCGGCGCTCGGGGCCGACCCGGCGGCCCTGGACGCCGCCGCCGACGCCCGGACACCGTCACCCGCCCTGCGGGCCGCCGCGCGACGGCTCGGGCGACAGCTGATGAGAGCGGCCCGGGCGGCCTGGCCCTCGACCGAACTCGACGCGCTGGCTGGGGAGTTCCCCAAGGGCGCGCATCAGCCCGTCGTTCTCGGCGTGGCGGCCCGGGCCGCCGGCCTCGCGGCGGACGACGCCGCGTACTGCGCCGCGTACGAGAGTGTCAGCGGGCCGGCCACGGCCACCGTGCGGCTGCTGAGCCTCGATCCGTTCGACGTCAGCGCGGTCCTGGCCCGGCTGGCGCCGGAACTGGACCGGGTGGCCGGAGCGGCCGCCGCGGCCGCGCGGGACGCGCTCGACCACGGCGTCGACGCGCTGCCCGCGGCCTCGGCCCCGCTGCTGGAGATCGGCGCTCAGGCGCACGCGGCCTGGCCCGTACGCCTCTTCGCGTCGTAGGTGCACCCCGCCCCCTCTCCGTCGCCGCCCTCACACCACCTTGGAGACTCATCGTGCATCTCGATCACACCCATGACGGTGCGTCCGCTGTCAGCGCCGACGCCCGTCGTCCGGACGGGGCCCGCCGTGCTCTTCGGATCGGGCTCGGCGGACCGGTCGGCTCGGGGAAGACCGCCACCGTCGCCGCGCTCTGCCGGTCGCTGCGCGACGAGTTGTCCCTCGCCGTCGTCACCAACGACATCTATACGAGGGAGGACGCGGAGTTCCTGCTGCGGGAGGCGGTGCTGCCGCCCGAGCGGATCGCCGCCGTCGAGACCGGGGCCTGCCCGCACACCGCCATCAGGGACGACATCTCCGCGAACCTCGAAGCGGTCGAGGACCTGGAGGACGAGGTCGGTCCGCTGGACCTGATCCTCGTGGAGTCCGGGGGCGACAACCTCACGGCCACCTTCTCCAAGGGGCTCGTCGACGCTCAGATCTTCGTGATCGACGTCGCGGGCGGCGACGACATTCCGCGCAAGGGCGGGCCCGGTGTCACCACCGCCGATCTGCTCGTCGTGAACAAGACCGACCTCGCACCCCACGTGGGATCCGATCTGGGGCGGATGGCGGCGGACGCGAAGGCGCAGCGCGCCGAACTCCCGGTCGTCTTCCAGTCCTTGCGCACCGAGGACGGGGTCGCGGCCGTCGCCGGCTGGGTGCGGGAGCGGCTCGCCGCGTGGACGGCGTGAACCGGACGGACGGCGTGGGCAGGACGGGCGAGGTCGGTCCGGTGGACGGTTCAGGCCGGGCGAACGGTGTCGGTCCGGTGGACGGTGCCGGCCCGACGCACGGCGCGACATCGTCGGCGGACGGCAGCGGGCCGGGGCGTGCGCGTCGGCCGAGTGGCGCGAGCCGGGCAGGTCGTCTGACGACGGCGGGCGTGCGGGCGACCGCGCGCATCGCCGCACGGGATGACGGCCGGGGTGGCACCGCGCTGCCCGTGCTGGAGGGGGAGGGCCCGCTCGCGGTGCGCCGCATCCGGTCCCACGGCCCCGAGGCCCGCGTCATGCTCGTCGGTGCGATGAGCGGCCCGCTCGGCGGCGACCACCTCACCGTCGAGGCACGCGCCGACGAGGGCGCGCGCCTGAGGGTGGGGTCGGCCGCCGCGACGATCGCGCTGCCCGGCCAGAACAAGGGCGAGGCGCGCTACGACGTCCGGATCTCCGTCGTCGACGGAGGCGAACTGCACTGGCTGCCCGAGCAGTTGATCTCCGCCGGCGGCAGCGACCTGTGCGTCTCCTCGCGGATCGACCTCCAGGGACGCGCCCGGCTGGTGTTCCGGGAGGAGCAGGTCCTCGGGCGTGTGGGCGAGGAACCCGGGCGGCTCACCAGCCGTCTTGTCGTGCGGCTGGACGGACGGGCGCTGCTGGACCAGGAGTTGGCCTGCGGTCCGGGGGCGCCCGGTGGCTGGGACGGGCCCGCCGTCCTGGCCGGGCTGCGCGCGGTGGGCCAACTCGTGGTCGTGAGACCGGAGTTCGCCGTCCACCTGCCCGAGCCCCGCATGCTGGGGGAGTACGCCGCGCTGGCTCCGCTCGCCGGGCCCGCCGTGCTCGTCACCGCACTCGCGCCCGACGGGCTCGGAGTGCGGCGCGTGCTGGACGAGGCGCTGCGCCTGCTCGACTGACCGCGGGCCGCGGTGGCCCGCTCTCCGAGGAGGGGCGGAGGTGTCTCCGCTCAACGGCACAACACGCACCGGTTATCGGATTAGTAAAGAAGCCCGGTCGCATCTGTTCTCAGGGACCTCACAGCCGAAAGGATCCCCCTACCAATCGCAACGATGTACGGGGAGGCCACACTTGAGGGCTAAGAGACCGTCGAGACGGATGACGGCGCTCGGTTCGGCCGGAGCGCTCGTCACGGCGACCCTGATCGCCGGAGCCGTCACGGCTCCGTCGGCCACCGCCGCGTCGCGTCACGGGCAGGACCGGGAGCAGCGTGGAGCGGCGATCGCCGCGGAGCGGGCGGGCAAGGCCGGGATCGACTGGCAGGACTGTCCCGCGGACTGGGGCCTGGAGAAGCCGATCCAGTGCGGCTGGGTCAGCGTCCCGCTCGACTACGCCCACCCGAACGGCAAGCAGATCAAGCTGGCCGTGGACCGTATCGGGAACACGGGTACCAAGGACGAGCGCCAGGGCGCCCTCGTCTACAACCCCGGCGGCCCCGGCGGTTCCGGCATGCGCTTCCCGCGCCGCGTGACCACGAAGAGCCCCGTCTGGGCGAACACCGCCAAGGCGTACGACTTCGTGGGCTTCGACCCGCGCGGTGTCGGCCACTCGGCCCCCATCTCCTGCATCGACCCGCAGGAGTTCGTGAAGGCACCGAAGGCCGACCCGGTCCCGGACAGCGAGGCGGACAAGCGTGCCCAGCGCAAGCTGGCCGCCGAGTACGCCGACGGCTGCGCCGAGCGCAGTGGCGCGATGCTGCCGCACATGACCACGCCGAACACGGCACGCGACCTCGACGTCATCCGGGCCGCCCTCGGTGAGAAGAAGCTCAACTACCTGGGCGTCTCGTACGGCACGTACCTGGGAGCCGTCTACGGCACGCTCTTCCCGGGGCACGTCCGCCGCATGGTGGTCGACAGCGTCGTCAACCCGTCGCGGGAGAACATCTGGTACCAGGCCAACCTGGAGCAGGACATCGCCTTCGAGGGCCGCTGGAAGGACTGGGAGGACTGGGTCGCCGAGAACGACGCCGTCTTCCACCTCGGCGACACCCGCGCCGAGGTCCAGGACCAGTGGCTGAAGCTGCGGGCCACCGCGAAGAAGAGCCCCCTCGGCGGCGTCGTCGGCCCCGCCGAGCTGATCTCCTTCTTCCAGAGTGCGCCGTACTACGACTCCTCCTGGGTGCCGGTCGCGACGGTGTTCAGCAAGTACGTCGCCGGTGACACGCAGGCGCTCGTCGACGCGGCTGCCCCCGACCTGTCGGACACCGCGGGCAACATCGCCTCGGAGAACGGCAACGCCGTCTACACGGCCGTCGAGTGCACCGACGCCCAGTGGCCCACCAGCTGGCGGAAGTGGGACCGGGACAACACCCGGCTCCACAAGGACTACCCGTTCATGACCTGGGCCAACGCGTGGATGAACCTTCCGTGCGCCACCTGGCCCGCCAAGCAGCAGACCCCGGTGAACGTCAAGACCGGCAAGGGTCTGCCCGCCGTCCTGATCGTGCAGTCCACGCGTGACGCCGCCACCCCGTACGCCGGCGCCGTCGAACTGCACAAGCGCTTCAAGGGCTCCCGTCTGATCACCGAGCAGGGCGCCGGCTCGCACGGTGTGACCGGGCTGGTCAACCCCTGCATCAACGAGCGGGTGGACAGCTACCTGCTCTCCGGCAGGACGGACGCGTCCGACGTGACCTGCGCGCCGCACGCCACGCCGAAGCCGTAACCCGTCTGCGGGAAGGGGGCGGCCGGACTCCGGCCGCCCCCTCACTCGTCCCGGTCGTCCCACGCGTGGTCCGGCCGGGCTCCTGCCGGGCCGGACCTCTCGCTCAGGACGCGAGCCAGGCGTCCTCGGCCGCGTAGTCGAAGAGGTCGCCGTACGCGCGGACCATGTCGGGGTAGGCCTCCCGCCAGTCCCGGCCGGCCAGCCGGCGTTCGATCGAGGCGATGGTCTCGGGGAGCCTGTCGGCGTACCGGACCACCGGGCGGTAGCCCAACTCCCGTTCGGCGGCACGCATGTCGCAGACGACGGGCAGCGGCACCGTCCATGGCGTGTCACCGACCGTGGGCGCCGGGGGCGGACCGTCCACCAGTACGTCCTGCGCCCGCACCCCCATCGCCGTGTCGATCGACGCCGCGATCTCCGCCACCG
Organism: Streptomyces sp. NPDC025784; assembly: GCF_055558435.1. Classification (NCBI taxonomy): domain Bacteria; kingdom Bacillati; phylum Actinomycetota; class Actinomycetes; order Kitasatosporales; family Streptomycetaceae; genus Streptomyces; species Streptomyces sp. NPDC025784. Next base: position 235,015 of record NZ_JBVHMN010000010.1, on the reverse strand, counting down.
TGGGTGCCTCGGGGTCGCAGGCGTTCAGGACGCGCGACCCCGGCCGCCGGGCCGCCAGCCGGATCAGCTCGGCGACGGTGTGGACACTCACCGGGTGGAAGCGGCTCAGGCCGCCGAACGCGAGGACGCGCCGACGACGGCCGTCCAGGTTGCGCTTGACGAAGTACAGCTCGCGGGGCGTACGGCAGTACGGGCCGTGCACGGCACCCGCGCGCAGCAGGGTCGTCGGCAACCGGTCGCCCGCGGCGAGGAGATCGCGCTCCAGGGCCGCCTTGCGCGTGCTGTACGTGCCCTCGCCGGGCCGTACGGTGCTCTGGCTCTCCGGGATCGGCACCGGGTACTCGGGGAATCCGTCCGGCTCCGACTGCGTGTCGAAGCCGCGCCCCTTGTCGTCCTCGTAGACCGACACGCTGGAGATCACCACGGCGGAGCCGACGCGGCCGGCGAGCCCCGTCAACTGGCGTGCGTGCTCGGCTCCGTAGGCGACGACGTCGACCAGCACGTCGCAGCCGTCACCGACCACCGCGGCCAGGGCGATGTCCTGCGCGCGGTCCAGTCCGACGGCGCGCACCTGTGCGGGCCAGCCGTCGTCGCGGCCTCCGCCGCGGGACGCGGCCGTCACGTCCCAGCCGTCGCGGGCCAGCGCGTCCACGGCCGCGCGTCCGATCTGTCCGGTCGCTCCGATCACCACAGCACGTCTCATACGTAAAAAATGTACAGGACGTACGTCCGGTGCAGATGGGTTCCGCTCAGCTCAGCGGCATCCGTCGGAACTTGCGGGCGCTCGCCGCCTTCTCCTCGGCCTCCTCGGCCTTCACGACGGCCGCGTACTGGTCGACGTACTCCTGCTCCGAGAGGCTGAGAATGGCGTACATGATCTCGTCGGTCACCGCGCGCAGAATCGCCTTCTCGTTCTCCATGCCGGCGTAGCGGGAGAAGTCGAGGGGCTTGCCGAAACGGATGACGACGGGATGGATGTTCGGGATGACCTTGCCGGGCGGCTGCGCCTCGAAGGTGCCGATCATCGCACAGGGGATCACCGGGACCCCGGCCTTGAGGGCCATCACCGCCACGCCGACCTTGCCCTTGTACAGACGGCCGTCGTGCGAACGGGTCCCTTCCGGGTAGATGCCCAGCAATTCGGCCTTGCGCAGTACGCCGAGGCCCTCGCGGATCGCCGCCTGGCCCGCGTCCTTGCCGGAGCGGTCCACGGGGATCTGCCCGGCGCTGCGGAAGAAGGCCGCGGTGAGCCGGCCCTTGATGCCGGGACCCGTGAAGTACTCGGCCTTCGCGAGGAAGGTGATGCGCCGCTTCAGGATCGCGGGCATCAGGAAGTGGTCCGAGAAGGACAGGTGGTTGCCGGCGACGATGGCCGCGCCCGACGACGGTACGTGCTCGAGGCCCTCGATCCGAGGCCGGAAGACCAGCCTCAACAGCGGACCCAGAAGCACGTATTTGAGCACGTAATAAAACACTGGGGCACTCCTCGTTTCCCCCGGGGAGCGATCAGTGTAGGCGCGGCCGTCGCCGGGCGTAACCATTCCGGTGTCACTCTCTGTGGCCTCGTGGCCGGTATCAGACCCCTTGCGTCAGAACTTTCTCCAGAGCCCCGAGAGCCGACTGCAGTTCCTCGCCGGTGATGGTCAGCGGAGGGGCGAGACGGATCGTCGAACCGTGGGTGTCCTTGACGAGGATCCCCTCGCGCATCAGGCCTTCACTGATCTCGCGGCCCGTGCCGATGGCCGGGTCGATGTCGACCCCCGCCCACAGTCCGCGCGCCCGGAAGCCCTCGACGCCCTTGCCGACCAGGTGTGCGAGCCCGCCGCGCAGGATCACGCCCAGCTCCGCCGCCCTGCGCTGGTACTCCCCGGTCTCCAGGAGGCCGACGACGGCCGAGCCCACGGCCGCGGCGAGCGGATTGCCGCCGAACGTCGAGCCGTGTTCACCCGGGCGGAGCACCTCCAGCACGTCCCGGCGCCCCACCACCGCGGACACCGGCACGATGCCGCCGCCGAGCGCCTTGCCGAGAAGCACCAGGTCCGGCACGACCTCCTCGTGCTCCACCGCGAGGGTGGTGCCCGTACGGCCGAGACCCGACTGGATCTCGTCGGCGATGAACAGGCAGCCGGCCCGGCGGGTCACCTCGCGCACGCCGGTCAGATAGCCGTGGTCCGGGATGACCACGCCGGCCTCGCCCTGGATGGGCTCGATCAGCACCGCCGCGGTGGTCTCGTCGACGGCCGCTTCGAGCGCGGCGAGGTCGTTGTACGGGACCACGCGGAAGCCCGGGGTGAAGGGTCCGAAGCCGGTGCGGGCGGTCTCGTCCGTGGAGAAGCTGACGATCGTGGTCGTACGGCCGTGGAAGTTGTCGGCGGCCACGACGATCGTCGCCCGGTCGGGGGCGACCCCCTTGACCTCGTACGCCCATTTGCGGGCCACCTTGATGGCGCTCTCCACCGCTTCCGCGCCCGTGTTCATCGGCAGGACCATGTCCTGGCCCGTCAGCGCGGCCAGGGACTCGGCGAACCCGGCCAGCCGGTCGTTGTGGAAGGCGCGCGAGGTCAGGGTGAGCTGGTCCAGCTGGCGGTGCGCCGCCTCGATCAGCACCGGATTGCGGTGCCCGAAGTTGAGCGCCGAGTAGCCCGCCAGCATGTCCAGGTAGCGGCGGCCCTCGACGTCCTCGACCCAGGTGCCCTCGGCGCGGGCGACGACGACGGGCAGCGGGTGGTAGTTGTGCGCGAGGACCGGCGCCTCCGCGCGGATCAGCTCGTCGGAGGTGCGCGTACGGGCGGGGATGCGGGTGGGTGCCGTCATGAACGGATCTCCTGAGTGCAGCACTTGATGCCGCCGCCGGCCTTGTGGAACTCCGACAGGTCGACGGGGACGGGGACGTAGCCGTGGCGGTCGAGCTGCTCGGCGAGGGACTCGGCGCGCGGCGCGATGAAGACGTGGCGGCCGTCGGAGACCGAGTTGAGGCCGAAGGCCATGGCGTCCTCCCGGGTGGCGAGCACCGCGTCCGGGTACAGCCGGGCGAGCACCTCACGGCTGCCGGGCGAGAACGCCTCCGGGTAGTACGCGATGTTGTCGTCGTCCAGGACGAACAGCGCCGTGTCCAGGTGGTAGAAGCGCGGGTCGACCAGGCGGAGGCCGATCACCGGGACGCCGAAGTACTCCTGCACCTCGCGGTGCGCCTCGGGGGTCGTACGGAAGCCGGTGCCGGCCAGGACGTACCGGCCCGTCGGGACCAGGTCGCCCTCGCCCTCGCACACCGACTCGGGCCGGTAGACGTCGAAGCCGGCCGCCTTGAACCAGGTGTCGTAGGCGATGGACTCGGGACGGCGCTGCGCTGCGTGGAAGAGCGAGCCGAACACCCGGCCCGCCAGGACGAGCGCGGAGTTCGCCGCGAACACCATGTCGGGAAGGCCGGCGACCGGTTCCACCGAGTCGACGGTGTGGCCGTGCGCGCGGTAGGCGCGGATCAGCGCCTCCCACTGGCCGCGGGCGAGGTCGACGTCCACGGGCGTGTCGGGATGCATCCACGGGTTGATCGCGTACTGCACGGCGAAGTGTCTGGGTTCGCAGACCAGAAAGCGCCGGGGGCGCGGCACACGGCTGTCGGGCACAGAGAGGTACCTCCGCTTCCTGCGGTGTCGGCTGGGGGTTCCTCCACGGTAAGAAACGGGGGATACGGGCGACAAGCGAGGAGAGCTGCGTGATTGCGCAGCAATGATGCGTGATCCAAGGAGTCAGCGCACGTTTCCTGCGTCGTCCGGGACGGCGTGGGTCGCCCCGGCCTCAGGAGCCTCCGGCAGCAGGTGGGACAGCACCATGTAGCTGATCGTCTTCCGGATGAACGGCTCCGTACGGATCCGCTCCAGCACCTCCTCGAAGTGCTCGACATCGGTCGCCCGCACATGCAGCAGCGCGTCCGCGCCCCCGGTCACGGTCATCGCGGCGGTGATCTCCGGATGGTTGCGCACCACCTCCGCGAGCCGCCGCGGCGGGGCCGCGCCCTCGCAGTACACCTCCACGTACGCCTCCGTGCGCCAGCCGAGCGCGGCAGGCTTCACCGTGGCCGTGAAACCGGTGATCACACCCGTCTCGCGCAGCCGGTCGACGCGCCGCTTGACCGCGGTGGCGGACAGGCCGATCGCCGCGCCGATCTCCGCGAAGCTCGTCCGGGCATTGGCCATCAGGGCCGTGATGATCTTGCGGTCGAGTTCGTCGAACATCGCGGGCTTGCTGCTCATGACCGCACTGTATCCAGCGTCAACGCCCACGCATCCAGCGAGAACGCGGACGCTCCGCGCATGTCCAGGCGGACCGATCGCTCTTACACTCCACTCTCATGCTGCGCGCGCTCGCCGTCGACGACGAACAACCGTCCCTCGAGGAACTCCTCTATCTGCTGAACGCCGATCCCCGCGTCAGCAGCGTCGAGGGCGCGAGCGACGCCACCGAGGCTCTGCGCCGGATCAACCGGGCCCTGGAGTCCGGCCCCGGCGGCCCCGAGGCCATCGACGTCGTCTTCCTCGACATCCACATGCCCGGCCTGGACGGACTCGACCTGGCCCGGCTGCTCACCGGCTTCGCCAACCCTCCGCTCGTCGTCTTCGTGACCGCGCACGAGGGCTTCGCCGTGCAGGCCTTCGACCTGAAGGCCGTCGACTACGTGCTCAAGCCCGTGCGCCGCGAGCGGCTCGCCGAAGCCGTCCGACGGGCCGCCCAGTTCCGGGACGCCACCCCCCTGATACCCGTGCACGAACCCGACCCCGACCACATATCCGTCGAACTCGGCGGAGTCACCCGCTTCGTGGCCGTCGAGGACATCACCCACGTCGAGGCCCACGGAGACTACGCCCGTCTGCACACGCCCCAGGGCAGTCATCTCGTCCGCATCCCCCTGTCCACCCTGGAGGACCGCTGGCGCTCCCGCGGCTTCGTCCGCATCCACCGCCGTCACCTCGTCGCCCTGCGGCACATCGGCGAACTCCGGCTGGACGCGGGCACGGTGAGTGTCCTCGTCGGCCCCGTGGAACTCCAGGTCAGCCGCCGCCACGCACGCGAACTGCGCGACCTGTTGCTGCGCCGGACGACGAGCTGAGGAGGGCCGCGTGCCACAGGACCCGACCGAACGCCGCGTGGTCGTCACCGGGGTGCCCCGGCACACCCGCAGAACGTCCGGCTACTACCGGCCCAGGACCGAGATCGACGAACAGACCACGCTCGGCCACACCTATGTCCGCTCCCTGATGCACAGTCAACTCCGTGTCGCCCTGCTGGTCTTCGCCGTACTCGTGCTGCTCGTCGGACCACTGCCACTGGTCTTCGCCGCGATGCCGGACGGCGCCGGTCTCGAATGGGGCGTGCTCGGCTTCGGCGTGTACCCGCCGCTGGTCCTGCTCGCCCGCTGGTACGTGCGCCGCGCGGAGCGCAACGAGAAGGACTTCGTGCGACTCGTCGAGGACCGCTGACCCGTGAACCAGAACTACGCCGTCCCCGCGGTCGCCCTCGTGGTCGTCGCGACCGTCCTCGTCGGTGCCTTCGGCCTGCGCATCTCCCGGACCACCTCCGACTTCTACGTCGCCTCGCGCACCGTCGGCCCGCGGCTCAACGCCGCCGCGATCAGCGGCGAGTACCTCTCCGCCGCCTCCTTCCTCGGCATCGCCGGACTCGTCCTGGTGCAGGGCCCGGACATGCTCTGGTACCCGGTCGGCTACACGGCCGGCTACCTCGTCCTCCTGCTGTTCGTCGCAGCCCCGCTGCGCCGCTCCGGCGCCTACACGCTGCCCGACTTCGCCGAGGCGCGGCTCGGCTCCCAGGCGGTGCGACGCCTCGCGGGAGCCTTCGTCGTCGGCGTCGGCTGGCTGTACCTGCTGCCCCAGCTCCAGGGCGCCGGCCTGACCCTGGCCGTGCTCACCGACGCCCCCGACCGTTTCGGCGGCGTACTCGTCGCCGTGGTCGTGGTCGCCACCGTCGCCGCGGGCGGCATGCGCAGCATCACCTTCGTGCAGGCCTTCCAGTACTGGCTCAAACTCACCGCGCTGCTGGTCCCCGCACTCTTCCTGGTCCTCGCCTGGCAGTCGCACGGCGCGCCCCGCGACGCCTTCGACGAACCGGCGACCTTCCGCGAACAACGGGTCGTCCGCGTCGACGACACCCTCGACCTGAATCTCACCCGGCCCCTGGACGTCACGGCGACCGGCACGGTCGACGCCCGGCCCCACACGGACGAGCGGATCCGGCTCCCCGCGGGGGTCCACCGCATCGAGCGCGGCACCCGGCTCACCTTCACCGAGGGGGACCCGGTCCCGGTGGCCGAGCGCGGCAGCAACGGCGGCATGTCGACATCGCTGGCGGCGGGCCGGGAGGAACGCCCGCTGTACGCCACGTACGGACTGATCCTCGCCACCTTCCTCGGCACCATGGGCCTGCCGCACGTCGTCGTCCGCTTCTACACCAGCCCGCACGGTGTCGCCGCCCGCCGCACCACCGTCGCCGTCCTCGGCCTGATCGGCGCCTTCTACCTCCTTCCGCCCGTCTACGGCGCGCTGGGCAGGCTGTACGCCCCGGAACTCAGCATCACCGGGGACGCGGACGCCGCCGTGCTCCTGCTGCCCGACCGGATGATCGGCGGGCTCGGTGCCGACCTGCTGGGCGCGCTCGTCGCGGGCGGCGCCTTCGCCGCCTTCCTGTCCACCGCGTCCGGCCTGACCATGGCGGTCGCGGGCGTACTGACCCAGGACGTCCTCCCGACCCGCCAAGTACGGCACTTCAGGCTCGGCACGGTCCTCGCGATGGCGGTGCCGCTCGCCGCGAGCGTGCTGGCCGGCGGACTGCCCGTCGCCGACGCCGTGGGGCTCGCCTTCGCCGTCTCCGCGTCCTCCTTCTGCCCCTTGCTGGTCCTGGGCATCTGGTGGCGGCGCCTCACTCCGCCGGGTGCGGCGGCCGGCATGCTCGTCGGCGGCGGCGCTGCCTTCGTCGCCGTCGCCGCGACCATGGCCGGCTATCCCGGAACCGGCACCCTGCACGCGCTCCTCGCCTGGCCCGCGCTGTGGTCCGTACCGCTCGGATTCCTCACCATGGTCCTGGTCTCGCTGGCCACGCCCGGCCGGGTGCCCGCGGGGACCGCCGCGATCCTGGCCCGGTTCCATCTGCCCGAGGAGCTGACCGGCGGTCCACTGCCCGCCGGCCCACCGCGGACGGGCGCCGAAGCGAAGGAGATCCAGGCATGAGGCGGTCCCGGCGAGAGGCGGCGGTGTGAGCGGATTCCTCGCCGGGCTGTGCGTCGCCGTCCTGCCGCTGCTGGCCGCGGGGTTCTGGATCGGCCGACGCACCGCGCGGCCCGAGAGCCTCGGCGGACTCGGCACCCCCGTCGAACACGCCACCTTCCAGACCCTGCACACCGCGTCGCTCGCCACACCTCCGCTGCGCGCCGGCCTCACCGAGGAGACGGCGGGCCGCTCCGCTCGACGGCTGCGCAGCCTCCTCGGCACCGACGCGCTGTGCCTCACCGACCGGGAGACCGTCCTCGCCTGGGACGGCATCGGCGCACACCATCGCACCGAGATCATGGAACGGCTCGGCGGCCCGCTGGAGACCGGCCGCGGCGAAGCCTTCCGGCTCGGCTGCGACGAGCCCGCCTGCCCGCTGCGCTGGGCCGTCGTCGCGCCGCTCACCGTCGACGAGCGGGTGCACGGAGCGCTGGTCGCCTGCGCGCCCCGCGAGTCCGCCGTCCTCGTCCGTGCCGCGGGCGAGGTCGCCCGGTGGGTCTCCGTCCAGCTGGAGCTGGCCGACCTCGACCGGTCACGCACCCGCCTGATCGAAGCCGAGATCAAGGCGCTGCGGGCACAGATATCACCGCACTTCATCTTCAACTCGCTCGCGGTCATCGCCTCTTTCGTGCGGACGGACCCCGAGCGGGCTCGCGAACTGCTGCTGGAGTTCGCCGACTTCACCCGCTACTCGTTCCGCCGGCACGGTGACTTCACCACGCTCGCCGACGAACTCCACGCCATCGACCACTACTTGGCGCTCGTCAGGGCACGCTTCGGCGAACGGCTCTCCGTCACCCTGCAGATCGCGCCCGAGGTGCTGCCGGTCGCTCTGCCCTTCCTGTGCCTCCAGCCCCTGGTGGAGAACGCCGTCAAACACGGTCTGGAGGGCAAGACCGACAAGAGCCACATCAGTATCACGGCCCAGGACGCGGGCGCCGAGGCACTGGTCGTCATCGAGGACAACGGCGCCGGCATGGATCCGGAGCGGCTGCGCCGCATCCTGGCCGGGGAGGGCAGCCCCTCCGGGGGAATCGGACTCTCCAACGTCGACGAACGACTGCGTCAGGTCTACGGCGACGCCCACGGGCTCGTCATCGAGACCGCCGTGGGCGCGGGCATGAAGATCACCGCCAGGCTGCCCAAGTACCAGCCCGGCGTGCATTCGGCGGGGCGGCTGCCCAGGCAGTGACGGGCGGGCCCGGACATCGCGACGGCCCGCGGCCGACGCCGGTCCGAGGTTCACCTCGAAGGCGGCCGGCGCCGCTCACGGGCCGCACGGGTCGCTGATCGTGCCCTCACGAGCCCCGGGAGGCCACCATCGCCACGGTGATCAGACCGAGGACGACCCAGCCGAACCACAGCCAGCCGTTGCTGCCGAGCGCCACCGTGTAGGCGGTCACCACGACGAGTCCGCCCACGGTGAGCACACCCATCGCCTTCGTCGTACCGGGCATCGCAGCACCCTCCTCCAGGCAGGGTCCGCGACGCGGCCCGTGGCCTTGGGGACATTTTCACCCGAAGGGAGGAGGTTCGCCAGGGCCGGTAGGACAGCCGTCGCCCTCACCGCGTGCCGGTGAAGCGGCCCGCGACGGTGCAGACGACCAGGAACCGTCCATTGGGCCAAGGGCGTTCGTTGTGGAGGCCATGGTTCACCTCCCGTCCCGCTCCGTCGCCGAACAGCCCGGCAGCGGCGTCCTCCTCGCACTGCGCGTCCGCCGCCGCGTCGAGCCGTTTCGCGGCCACGGGACCGTCGAGATGGGTCATCCCCACGACTTTCTCCTGGTGCTTCTTGTCGCAGGCGACCAGTTCGAAGTGGTTCGAGGTGCGCGCGTCCCCGGTGATGCGGCCGAGGCAGTCGCCCTTCTGGAACTGTCCCGCGTCGTTGATGGCCGACCCGTACGCCCGGTACGCGCCGAGCGGACCCCCGACCGGGCCGTACTTCCCGACCAGCAGGCACGCGACGCGGCCGCCCGTCTGCGCGAAGCCCTCGCTCGTGGGGATCACGGGGACCGATGCGACGTTCCGTGCCAGCCCGGCCGCCGTCGCGTCGGTGGCCTCGGCGCAGCGCCGAGGCCCGCCGGACCGTGCCGCCGCCAGGGAGGGAGCCGTGTACAGGGCCAGCACCTGTCCGTCGGTCCCCTGGCCGCAACCGGGGTCGACCTCCAGCCGCGAGGTGCCGGTGACCTGCCCGCCGGTCCGCGCGGCCACCACACAGTCGCGCAGTTCGAGAGGTTCGGCGAGCCCGACCCGCGCGCCGTACGGCCGGACCACCTTGTGCGCCATCGCGTACCAGACCCCGCCGGCCGTCAGCCCCAGCGCGAGCAGCGCCGCCGTCATCGCCTGGAGGACGCGCGGACGCCGGCGCCGGTGGGGCGGGGGAGAGGCCGTCGGCCGCCCCGGCCCTCCGGAGCCGGGCGGGCCGAAGCCCTGCCCCGGTCCGGCCGGGCCCGGCGACGGCGACGGGAACTCCCGCGGTGACCGCGGGTCGTACGTGCCCGGCGGGGCGTACGGGCCGGGCGCCTGAGCCGGCGGTGAGTAGGGGCCCGGCGCCGGCGCTGTGGGGGCGTACGGGCCCTGCGCGTGTGCCGTGGGTGGGTGGAGGACCGGTTCGTGGGGCGCGGGCGGTTCGTGGGCCGTGGGGGAGTACGCCTGTGGTGCCGGGGACGTCGGGGCGTACCCGGAGGGCGTCGCCGGACCCCGGTCGGGGTCGGGGCCCGCGGCCGTCTGCGGGTACGCGGACGGCAGGGCGAAGCCCCGGTCGCCCGCCGGCACCTCGGACTCAGGCCCGGGGACGGCACCGCCGGGCCCCGCCCACGGCGGTTGCGAGCCCGTGTCCAGCCGGGTCGGCGGATGCGGCTGGGGTGTGATGATCCGGGCCAGGGCCGCCGCCGTGTCCTCGGCGGAGATCCGCCGGGCGGGATCCTTCACCAGCAGGGCCTCGATGACCGGCCACAGCGCGCCGGCCCGTCGCGGCACGGGTGGTTCCTCCAGGACCACGGCGGTGATCGCGGCGAGATCGGTGTCACGGTCGAACGGCCCGTGCCCCTCCACGCCGAAGTACAGCGTGCAGCCCAGCGAGAACAGGTCGGTCGCGGCGGTCGGCGGCCCGCCCGTGGCGCGTTCCGGCGCAAGATATCCGGCCGTGCCCACCAGGACGGATGTCCTGGTCCAGCGGGTCTCCAGGGAGTCCGGCTGGACGGAGATGCCGTAGTCGGTCAGCAGGATCCGGGTGTCCGGTGCGCCCGTGCGGTCCGGAGCGAGCAGGATGTTGGCCGGCTTCACGTCCCGGTGCATGATCCCGCGCTCGTGCCCCGCGGTGAGCGCGTCGAGGACGGCGAGGCCCACGCGGGCGCAGGCGTCGGGGGCGAGCAGGCCGCGCCGGGCGGGCAGGCCGCGCAGGTCCTCCGCGCCCGCCACGTACTCCATCACGATCCACGGCAGCCCCTCGTGCTCCAGGACGTCGTGCACCGTCACCACGTGCGGGTGCCCGCGCAGCACCGCCGCGTGCCGTGCCTCGGCGCGGGCCCGCGCGATACGTGCCTCGTGCTCCTCACTGCCCTCCGGCACGTTGCGGAAGCGGATCTCCTTCAGTGCCACGTCGCAGTCGAGCCGCTGGTCGTGGGCCAGCCACACATGGCCCATGCCGCCCGAGCCGACCTGGTCCACGAGCAGATACCGGCCGGCGATGAGCCGGCCCACCCCTGACTGCGGTGATCCTGGTGCCATCCGGTTGCCCCCGGGTTCTGCGCTGGTTCGTGGCGGGTCAGGACGTGTCCCCGGTGGTCCCACCGGAGTCGGTCGCGGAGTCGCCGACACCCGGGTCGGCCGGGACGGAGTCCTCACCACCGGATCCGGACGGGGCCGAGTCGCTCGGCCCCGGGTCGGCGGAGAGGGACTCCTCGGGGGTGCCGGGAGGCGGCGAGGACGACGTCGCCCCGCTCGTACCGGCGCTGGTGTGGCCCGTACCACCCGCGGTGTCGGTGGGTGTGCCGCCGTTTCCGGTGGTGGTGCCCGCGGTGTCGGTGGGTGTGCCGCCGTTTCCGGTGGTGGTGCCCGCGGTGTCGGTGGGTGTGCCGCCGTTTCCGGTGGTGGTGCCCGCGGTGTCG